>DASYHY010000017.1:0-24879 GCA_036252795.1 Aurantimonas sp.
GGCACACCGGTCGGCGCGCCGGTCATCGACGCGCATTCCGGCGGCATCGGCACGCTGGGCGGCCGCCGGCCGGACGGCAGCGCCGCCGAGCCCTCGGCCGAACTGGCGCTGATCATGGGCACCTCGTCCTGCGCCATGGCGGTGACGCGCGAAGCGGTTTTCGTCGACGGCGTCTGGGGCCCGTACAAGGACTCGCTGCTGCCCGGCTATTGGCTGCTGGAGGGCGGCCAGTCGGCCTACGGCGCGGCGCTCGACTATCTGGTCGCCCTCCATCCCGCCTACCCGCAGGCCAAAGCCGACGCCGCTTCCGACGGGCGCTCCGTCCTCGACCACCTCGAAAGCCGCGCTATCCAGATGGCGGGCTCCGTGGAGGAGGTCGCCGGCCTCGCCGCCAAGCTCGACATCGTGCCGGAGTTCCTCGGCAACCGCTCGCCTGAAGCCGATCCGGACGCCACCGCCGTCATCGCCGGGCTCAGCCTCGACACCAGCGAGGCGAGTCTCGTCCGCCTCTTCGTCGCCGGTCTTTGCGGGCTGTCCTACGGCACCGGCCAGATCGTCGAGGCGATGCGCGCGCGCGGCGTCGGCCTCGGCACGATCGTCGTCGCCGGCGGCGCCGCGCGCTCGCCGCTGCTGCGCCGCATCCTGGCCGACGCGACGGGACTGAAGGTCGCGCTGCCGCAGACCGCCGAGCCGGTGCTCCTCGGCGGCGCGATCGTCGGCGCGGTAGCAGGCGGCGTCTTCGCGGACCTGCGCCAGGCCGCCGCCGCCATGTGCCGGATCGGCGAGGAGATCGAGCCGAACCCGGCGCTCGCCGCCTTTCATGCCGGCAAGTGCCGCGCCTACGAGATCCTGCAACGCGCCGAGCGGGAAATCCGGGCGACTCGCTCCACGGCGTCCTTCAAGGCGCCAACACCATGATCCCGGTCAGCGCGGGGCGCTGACCGAGAAGATCCTCCCGCTCAATTCACCTTCGCCGCTCGATCAATCGAAATATTGGAGAAGCAGCCGCCATGACCAGCACCACGCGGACAATGTGGTGGGTGGCGACGAAGGCCACCTCGATCTGCAAGGCGAGCGCGATGACGCTCGTCTCCACCAGTCCGCCCGGGGCGTAGGCGAGCGCTACGGAAACGACGTCGAGCGGCGTCAGGGCCGCCAGCGCGAACGCGAAGCCGACCGCGCTGGCGATCAGGATGACGAAGGAGCCGAGCGAAAGAACCAGGGTTTGCAGCATCTCCCTGGGAGCCGTTCCGACGAAGCGGCACCCGAGCGTCACGCCGAGGACGAGTTGGGCGATCCAGACGATCTCGCGGGGCGGCGCCGTGTGGGTCCAGCCGACGAGATGCACGAAGCCGCTGGCGATCATCGGACCGAGCAGGTACGGCGCGGGCAGCCTGAGCTTGCGGCCGAGGACGACGCCGAGCGCGCCAGTGCCGACGAGCCAGAGCACCGACTCCAGGCTCGCTCCGCCGATGGGCGCCCCGGTGGCACCGCCCATACCGATGTCGCCACCGCCGAGGGCGGGTATCAGGAACGGCAGGCAAGATACCGTCAGCAGGATGCGTATCGAATGCACGAGCGCGATGCGACGCGCATCTCCGCCGCGGGCCTGGCCGAGCAGCACCATCTCGATGAGACCGCCTGGCATGCCGGCAAAGTACGCCGTCGGCAGATCGTAGCCGCCGATCTTGCGGAAATACAGAACGCAGGCCGCGCCCGAGACCAGTAGAAACAGCGTCAGTCCGATGAGGGTCGGGATCCAGGCCCCCATCCGGCTCACCATGTCGGCCGAGAAGCTGGCGCCGAGGAGGACACCGAGCACCACCGACATTGGCGGGCGCACGATCATCGGCGCCCTTACGGGCAGGCCGATGAGGGCTGCCAGCGTGCAGGCGAGCATCGCGCCCAGCATCCAGGGCAGTGGCCAGCCGAGATGAAGAAACACGCCGGTTCCGAGGGCGCCGATTCCCAGAGCGAGCAGAAAGCGCGGATAGTCGAACCGGCTGGGATGAAAAGCGCCGAGGGTTCCACCGATCATGATTGCAGGTTCGCTAGCGTGCCGGGCCAGCGATCTGGTCGATGATCGCCGCGCCGGTACGGATGCCCTTCTTGAAGAACTCGAGCCCGATGTTCTCGTTGGGGGCGTGATTGCGCTCGTCGGCATTGGCGTAGGGAACGAAGAAGGCTGGTATGCCGAGGATGCGGGTGAAGGCGGAGTCGGGCCCGCTGGCGCCGATCATCGGATAAAGCAGCGGCGGCTGCTCGTGGCCGAGCGTCACCGCGCGGATCAGCGCGTCGGCGAACGGGTGGTCCATCGGCGTCCGGGATGGATGCTTGCCGCCGCCCTGCCGGACGAGTTCGACGCTTGGCGCGTGGCGGCGTACATGGTCCTCGACGAGCGACAGGACCTTCTCCGGCGCCATCCCGTCAACGAGGCGCATGTCGCATTTGGCCCGCGCCTCGCAGGGGATTACCGTCTTGATTCCCTGGCCGGTATAGCCGGCGACGATGCCGTTGATGGTCAGCGTCGGCAGGAACATGATGCGGTCGAAGAGCGGCCGGTCATGCGGCGCGTCGAGTTCCCTGATGCCGATGTCCCGCTTCAGCTTATCGAGGTCGACGGGCAGCGCATCGGCGGCAGCGCGCTCGCGTTCGCCGGGCGGCACGATGTCGTCGTGGATCCCGTCGATCGTGATCGTCCCGTCCGGGCTCTTCATCGTGGCTAGCAGATGCACCAGCGTCCACGCAGCGTTCGGCGCGATGCCGCCGAAATTGCCGGAATGCAGATCGCGGCTGGCTTCCCGCGCGACCAGGTCGAAACGGACTGCACCGCGGGTGCCGAACATGATCACCGGCTTGCCGGAGATGTCCAGCGGTCCATCGGCCGTGACGACGAGATCGGCCTGCAACAGGTCCCTGTTGGCTTCGACGAACGCCTCGATATGCGGGCTGCCGACTTCCTCCTCGCCTTCGAGCAGGATCTTCACGTTGCAGGGCAGTTCGCCGTGCACTTCCAGCCAGGATTCGATCGCCAGGATCTGCGCGAAATGCTGTCCCTTGTTGTCGCCCGCGCCCCTGGCATAGATGCGCCCGTTGCGGATGGTCGGCTCGAAGGGCGGGCTGGTCCAGGCCTCCAGCGGCTCGGGCGGTTGCACGTCGTAATGGCCGTAGAACAGGATCGTCGGCAGCCCGAGTCTTTGCGGCAGGGAGCCGAACACCATTGGATGGCCATCGGTCGGCATCACTTCGACGTCCATGCCCATGCCGCCCAGCATCTCCCTGAGGATGGCGGCCACCTCGCGGATGCCGATGTCCTGGGCGCTGATCGAGGGATGGCGCAGATAGGCGATCAGCCGCTCGACGAAGGCATCCTCGTTCGCGGCGATATGCGCGAAGACAGGCTCCAGATCGGGCGCCTTCCTGGCGCCCGGGCTTGCCGCTTCCGGCCTTGGGCTCCCCTCTCCTTCAGGCACTGGCCGGCTCGATCTGCGGCACGTCCCAGTCCTTGCCCGGCATCGAGGCCAGAAGCGCCTTGGTGTAGTCGCTGGTCGGGTTCTCGAAGACGTCGCGGGCCGTTCCCATCTCGACGATCGCGCCGTCCTTCATCACGGCGATGCGGTCCGAGATCTGGGCCGCCACTCGCAGGTCGTGGGTGATGAAGAGCATGGTGAGGCCCATGCGGTCGCGCACGTCCTTGAGGAGCTGCAACACTTCCTTCTGGACGGAGACGTCGAGCGCCGACACGGCCTCGTCGGCGATCAGGATCTTCGGCTCCATCATCAGAGCGCGGGCAATGCAGATGCGCTGGCGCTGGCCGCCCGAGAACTGCGAGGGATAGCGCGTGAGAACCTCGGGATCGAGCCGCACGATCCGCATCAGTTCTCGCGCCCGCGACCAGGCCTTGCGCGTCTCCATGCCGAAATTGATCGGCGCGCTCACCAGCTGGTCGCCGATCGTGCGGCGCGGGTTGAGCGAACCGTAGGGGTCCTGGAAGACGATCTGGATCCGGCTGCGATGTTCGCGCAGCTTACCCTTGGGCAGCGCCGCGAAGTCCGTGCCTGCGACCAGCGCCGAGCCGCCATCGGGCTCGATCAGCCGGATCAGGGTGCGCACCAGCGTCGTCTTGCCGGACCCGGACTCCCCGACAATGCCCAGCGTTTCGCCGCGCTTCAGGCTGAAGCTCGCTGGCTGGACGGCATGGACCGTGCGCGCCGGGGAAAAGAAGCTGCGCGCGACGTGAAACGTCTTCGCCAGCCCCTTCACCTCCAGCGTGGTTTCGGCGCCCTCGGGCAGCGGGTTCGGCACGGCGGCGCGGCGCGGCGGAACCGCCGCGATCAGCTGTCGGGTATAGGGGTGCTGCGGCGCCGACAGGACGCGGGCGGCGGGGCCCTCCTCCACGATGCAACCCTTTTCCATGACCACCACGCGATCGGCGATCTCGGCCACCACGTCGAAATCGTGGGTGACGAAGAGGATGCCGGCGCCATGCGTGTCCTTCAGCCGCTTCATCAGCGACAGGATCTGCGCTTGCGTGGTCACGTCGAGGGCGGTGGTGGGCTCGTCGGCGATCAGCAGCGAGGGGTTCATCGCCAGCGCGAGCGCGATCACGATGCGCTGCCGCTGCCCGCCGGACAGTTGATGCGGATAGGAGCGGTAGATGCGCTCCACCTCCGGCAGACGCACCTCCTCCATCAACGCCAGCGTCTTCGTGCGGCGCTCGGCGCGGCCGATGTCGCTGTGCGCCTTGAACACCTCCTCGATCTGGTCGCCCACCGTGAAGCAGGGGTTGAGCGAGGTCATCGGCTCCTGGAAGATCATCGCCATGCGGTTACCGCGAAGGCGCGCATGCTCGCGCGGGCGCAGGGTGAGGAGATCCCGTCCCTCGAAGACGACCCGGCCGGCCGAAGGCTTCAGGGCCTTGGGCAGAAGGCCCATCGTGGTGAAGGCCGTGACGGATTTGCCCGAGCCCGACTCCCCCACGATACAGACGATCTCGCCGGCCTCGACGCGAAAGGTCAGGCCCTCGACCGCGTGGGGCCGGTCGCCGCTGCGGGGCAGGTCGACGGTGAGGCCGTCGACCGCCAGCACGGGTTCTGGCCCGATTTTGCTCATGACCGCTCGCCGATGTCGTGGAAGATGCCGGCCATCATCGCCGCGGCCTCCTCCGCCACCGACAGGAGCATGTGCTCGTCCGGGGCGTGCTGGCCGCAGGCGCGGTGCGAGTGCGGCACCCAGACCGTCGGCATGCCGAGCGTCTTGACGAAGATCTCGTTGGGCAACGAGCCGCCGAGATTGGGCAGGATCGCCGGCGCCTTGCCGGTGGTCTTCTCGATGGAGGATGCCACGAGACGCACCCATTCATTGTCGGGATCGGTGCGCGTGGCGGTGAAGAAGCCGCGCTTCATCGGCTCGATCGCGATGTCCTGAAACCCGTGCGCATCGAGATGCTCGCGCAGGGCCGGAAGGATGCGGTCGGTATCCACGCCCACAACGTAGCGAAGCTGGCAGGTGGCGCGTGCGCTGCCGGGCACCGCGTTCACCGGCGCCTCAGGTCGCCCGCAGGTGAAGGCGAGAACCTCGAAGTTGCACCAGCCGAATACCTGCATGGGGCCTTCCAGCCCCGGCTCGCCCCATTCGGGGTCGCTCTTGGGATCGCTCGGATCGGGCTCGAGCGAGATGTTGTCGAGCGCCATGCGCACGTTCTCGGGGATCTCGCCCGGCGTCCATTCGCGGATCTGGAGCTTGCCCTTGGCGTCGGTGATCGAGGCCAGGGCATGTGCGAGGCGGATGCCCGGATTGACGAGAAGCCCACCCCAATTGCCGGAATGATACGCGCCGGGCCGTTCGTCGGCGACGAGGTGGAAGCCGTAGCCGCCCCGCGCGCCGAGGAACATGGTCGGCATCTCGACCGCGGTGCGCGGCCCGTCCGAGGCGATCAGGACATCGGCGGCGAAGAGGTCGCGATGCTCCTGGGCGATCTCCTCGAGACCGGGGGAACCGGACTCCTCGCCCATCTCGATCATCACCTTGACGTTGAAGCCGAGCTTTCCCCTGGCCTCCAGGACGCAGCGAAGGGCGGCGATGTTGATGGTGTGCTGGCCCTTGTTGTCGACGGTGCCGCGGCCGTAGAGCTTGCCGTCCTTCTCGTCGAGCTGGAAGGGATCGCGCCCCTCCTGCCAGTCGCCGCCCATGCCCCAGAGAACGTCGCCATGGCCGTAGGTGAGGATGGTGGGAAGCGCGGCGTCCTCGATGCGTTCGGCGAACAGGACAGGCAGGCGTTCGGTCTTGGGATTTTCCAGGATGCGGGTGGTGAAACCCATCGCCTCCAGGTCGGGGGCGATCTCCTGCGTGAGGTAGCGCCGGTGATCGGGCGCGGAATCCTCGCGCGGGCTTTCGCTCGGCACTGCGACGCGGCACGCCAGATCCGCCTTGAAGGCGCCGCCGGTCACATAATCCCGGGCGGCGGAAACGCCGCTTTCGCGCGTGCCGTTTCCATTGAGCATGTCTGTCACTCCCGTATCGCTTGTTCGTCTAGTTTCGGTTTTCCGGAGCCATCGCATCGCGCAGGCCGTCGCCGGCGAGATTGATCGCCATCACGAGCACGAAGATCGCCGCACCGGGGATCATGATCAGCCAGGGGTCGAAGAGCAGGAACTGCCGACCCTCGGCCACCATCAGCCCCCAGGAGGGGATCGGCGGCTGCACCCCGAGCCCCAGGAAGGACAGCGCCGCCTCCAGGAGGATCGCCTGCGCCATCTCGAATGTCGCGATGACCGCCAGCCGGTCGAAGATGTTCGGCAAGACGTCGCGAAAGATGATCTGGCGCGTGGTGAAGCCGAGCGAGCGCGAGGCCTGGATGTATTCCTGGTTGCGCAATTGCTGGGTGGCCGAGCGCGTGACCACGGCGAAGCGGTCCCACAGCAGGAACCCGAGAACCAGCACCACCACCAGCAGCGATCCGCCGAACAGGGCGACCACGGCCAGGGCCACCATCACCACCGGCAGAGTGAGGCGCGTCATGATGAAGAAGTTGATGGCGAGGTCCACCTTGCCGCCGAAATAGCCGGCCAGAACGCCCAGCGTCGTCCCGATGAGCCCGGACGTGATCACCGTGAAGACGGCGATCAGGAGCGAGATGCGCGCTCCGTAGAGGATGCGGCTGAGATAGTCGCGGCCCAGCCCGTCCGTGCCGAGCACATGCTCCCACGAGCCGCGCTCCATCCAGACCGGCGGCACGACGCGGTTGCTCATGCTCTGCGAGTAGGGGTCGTAGGGCGCCAGCAGCGGCGCGAAGATCGCCACCAGCAGGATCGCAAGCACGACCCCCGCGCCGAGAAGGAAAGTCGGGTTGCGCCGCAGGCGGCGCCACAGATCGCTGCGCGGCGCCCCCTGTTCGAGCGCGGTCGGCGTGGTGGTTTCGGCCCCGGTGCTCATTGGATGCGGATCCTCGGGTCGAGCCAGGAATTGACCATGTCCGAGATGAGCACCAGCACGATGTAGAAGACGGCGACGATGAGCAGGATCGCCTGCACCACCGGCAGGTCCATCCGCGAGATCGATTCCCAGGCGAGGTAGCCAAGTCCCTGGATGCCGAACACGGTTTCGATGACCACCGAGCCGCCGAGCATGTTGCCGAACTGGACCGCCAGCAGCGAGACCACCGGAATGACCGCGTTGCGCAGGGCGTGCTTGAAGATCACCTTGCCGGTGCCGATGCCCTTGGCCCTGGCGGTCCGGATGTAGTCCGAGGACAGGGCCTCGATCATGCCGGCCCGGATCAGCCGCATCATCGGCGGGGTCGAATAGTATCCGAGCGCGATGGCCGGCAGGATGAAGTGCGCGAGCGTGGTCGAGCCCGATGCGGGCAACCATCCGAGCATCAGCGAAAAGACGACGATCAGGATCAGCCCGAACCAGAAGTTCGGCATGGCCTGGCCCATGACGGCGATGGCGAGCGCGAGGCGGTCGACGATGGAGCCCGGCCACAGAGCGGCGAGAACGCCGAGCGGCACCGCGAGGCAGAGCATGACGACCGCCGCGAGCGAGGCGAGCGTCAGGGTGTTGGGCAGCCGGTAGACGATGAGCTCGGAGACCGGCTGGCCGAAGAACAGCGAGTTGCCGAAATCTCCGGTAAGCGCGGCCCCGAGCCATTCGAAATAGCGAACCATCCAGGGCCGGTCGAGGCCGAGCTCGACCCGGATGGCTGCCATCTGGGCCGGCGTCGCCTCCTCCCCCGCGATGGCGGCCGCAGCATCGCCGGACGCGTTGAGGAGGAGGAATGCCAGCAGCGAGACGGCGACGCAGACGCAGACGGCCAGCCCGATCCGTTGGGTCATGTAGAGGAGCATGGGTCTACCTGATGCTGGAAGGATCGGGCCGGCCGGCGTCGCGCCTTATTTGGTCCATCGTGCTTGGAAGAAGCGCGGCGTCTCGTCCGGAACCGGGGTGAACTCGAGCTGCGAATTGAAGGCGTAGTTCAGCGCGTAGGTGAACAGAGGCACGATATAGGCCTCCTCCGTCACGATCCGGATCATTTCGCCATAGGCCTTCAGCCGGCCCTCGGGGTCGATCGTCGAGCCGCCCGTCTCGATCAGCTCGATCACCCGCTCGTCCCTGGCATAGTCGGTGGCCGAACCGCTGAACCAGAAGCCGGGCCCAGCGCTGACGTCCATGACGGAGTTCGATCCCCAGGCCTGGAACCAGATCGGCAGTTTGCCTTCGTCGCGCGCGGTGGCGATGGCAGACGCCTGCACGAAGTTCAGGCTGGCATCGATGCCGACCTCGGCCAGGCTGCCGAGGACGGCCTCGATGATCGGCCGGTCGCGATAGCCCCAGAGTTCAACGCTGAAGCCGTCCGGATAGCCCGCCTCCGCCAGCAGTTCGCGCGCACGCTCAGGATCGTAGTCGTATTCGACCGCCGTTTCCGTCACGCAGCCGAACTGCGCCGGGGAGCAGGGCGTGTTGATCACCGAGGAGCCGGGCCCCATCAACGCCTCGCGGATCGCCTCGCGGTCGATCGCGTGGTTGATCGCCTGGCGCACGCGGATGTCCTCCATCGGGCTGTCGCCCGAGCGGCCCGTGGCGTCCATTCCCAGGAAGGCGATGCGCAGCGTCTCGCCAGAATCCACCTTGATCGATTCCACCGACTCCAGCCGGTCGACAGCGTCCGGCGGCACGCGCCAGATCCAGTCGAGCCCGCCGCTCATCAGTTCGATGGCCTGCGTGTTGAACTCGCCGATCCGGCGGAACACCAGGGTTTCGATCGAGGGCTGGCCCTTGAGCCCGCCGAAATAGTCTTCGAACTTCTCCATCGTGACGCGCTCGCCAGCCACGTGCTCCGTCACCCGGTAGGGGCCGGTGCCGATGGGCGCGCGAGACATGCCTTCGGGGCCCACCTCGGCGTAGTAGTCGGCCGGGTAGATCGGCAGGAGGTTGGCCAGATAGTCGAGAATCGGCGGGAAGACGCCGGCGGTCTTCAGCCGGACGGTGTAATCGTCGACCTTCTCGGCGCCCTCGAGAAAGAAGATCGGCTGCGGGGTCGCGTTGTTCGTGACGTATTCGACCGTCGAGACGACGTCGTCGGCCGTCAACTCCTCGCCATTGTGGAACTTGACGCCCTTGCGCAGGACGAACTCCAGCGTCGTGTCGTCGACGAAGCGGAAGGATTCGGCCAGATGCGGCTCGAACTCGCCTGTCTCGTCATTGCGGTAAAGCAGGCCGTCCCAGATGTGGTTCGCCAGCACGATGCCCTCGCGGATCGTGTGCTGGTAGAAGTCGATATTCGACGGCATCGAGTCCGACGCCCAGTGGAGGGAGTTGTCTTCGGGCCCGGCAACGGCGGGCGTCGCCAGGAGGGCGGCTCCCAGAGCGAGCGTTGCGATACGGTTCAGACGGACGTTCATCGAGACCCTCGGTAAAAGGCGGCCGGGCATTTCTGGAGTGATAGCCCCCGCGTTGACATGGTTCGCGATCTGATCTGCTGCATTTTAGGCCCTGCCAACATGCTGGGCATGAACGGTCGCAACAAGTAGAATTCGGTGAGCGCTGCCGTGCCGCTTCGGCAACGCAGGGGAACATGCCAATGCAAACAAACAGCCTGCGCTATTTTCTGACCGTCGTGCGCTGCGGCTCCATCGCAGCGGCATCCGCCCGGCTGAACGTGGCGGCTTCCGCCGTCAGTCGGCAGATTTCCAATCTTGAGAACGAGCTCGGCTGCGTTCTCTTCGAACGGCGGCCGCGGGGAATGGCCGCCAGTCCGGCCGGCGAACTGTTGGCTCAGCATGCCAATCATATCCTCATGCGGGCCGACATGGCCGCTTCGGAAATCCTTGAACTGCAGGGCACTGCTCGGGGCCTCATTCGCATCGCTACCAGCGAAGGATTCGCGCTGGACGTTCTTCCCGAGACAATGGGGGCATTCCATACTCGCTTTCCGGGAATCCGCTTTGAACTGGCCGTCATGCCCCCCTTGAAGGTGACGCAGTCCGTCGCCTCCGGCGAAGCCGATCTCGGGATGACGTTCGCCATGCCCAGAGAACCCGACATGACGATCGTCTACAAAACGACGGTGGCGATGGTCGGTCTCTGCGCCAACGGACACCCGCTCGCGGGCAAGACGCCCGTCTCGTTGCGGGCATTGCGAGAATATCCGATCGTCCTGATGCCGGAGGACACGACCTCTCGTCAGGTGTTCGATACAGCATGCCGGGACGAGGGACTCTCGATCGAGCCGGTCATGGCCAGCAATGCCCTCTCGTCGATACTTTCCTTCGTTAAGCTGACGAATGCCGTCGCGCCTCTGGCGAACCTGTCGGTAATGGGACCGGTAGTTCGGGGCGAGTTGTCCATGTTTCCTTTGGCCGAGTTGGCGCGCACATCGAGAGCCGTGAAGGTCCACATCATGCGCGATCGCCAGCTTCCCCACGCGGTGCAGATGTTCCTGGACGAGCTGATATCCGCCCTTCCGGCGGCTTCAGGTTCGGTGAGTTCAGGCGTCCGCTGATATGCCCGCCGGCCGCGCCTGCTGCTGCTGCCAGGAGCAACAATGAAGCACGAGTCCCAGACACGCGGCATCTGACCGGGCCGAAGCCGGCCGAGCGAACACGACCGGGAACGCTGATGGGCGGCGGCTGCCGCCCGTCAGCGTGGCGCCTTTCCGGCACGGCTGGTCCGCCTCTGGTTGTCAGTGGCTGATCTGGTCGAACGTCGCTAAGGAAGCGTGCTGGTTCCGGCCGCAAGCCCCGCCCCTACCGCTCGACGCCGATGAACCAGCGGGTTTGCCGGGTACACGCGCTTTCGGTTGCAGGTCGATCTCTGCTCGCTCCTGGAGGAGATCGCGGAAACCGCCGCTACTGGAAACCTGGCGAACTTGCCGACACGGCGGATACGTCGTCTGCAGGCAATGCCGAAGGCTGACGGTCGACCATGCGATCCGCCACTGCGGCACCGGCGACCATGGATGCCAGGCCTGCCAGCGAAGAGACGGCGAGTACGGCGCCGCCGGTAAAGCCCGCACCGATGGTGCAGCCGACGGCGAGGATGCCGCCGAACCCCATCAGGACCGCGCCCATGCTGTAGCGCAGAATGGACGGTGTTCCGGGTTCGGAGAACGTCGACACACGGAAATTCCGGAAGGCGACGGCCGCCAGGAACGCTGCGACCAGCGTGCCGATCAGGACGCCCTGGTCGAGGCCGGCAAAGGCGTCCGGACTGATCGCGAGGGCGCTGGTCGTCGCCAGCGGCCGGATATAGGACAGGCTCTCCGCCTGGATGGGTTCGAAGACCTGCAGCGACAGGGTGTAGGTGAAGTACCATCCGGCGACGATGCTTCCGCCGACGCCGATCCCGCCCAGGATGCGCCATGCAGACACACGGGCTATGGCGGCAAGGGCTGCCGCGACGACGGCGAGGATGGCGCCGATTATAAGGCCCGCTGATCGGCCGAGCCCGGCCTGCGCGAGCAAATCGTTGCTGCCGATCGCCGCGGTGCTCCAGAGACCGCCCGCCGCGTCACGCAGCGGCACCAGCACGCCGGCATAGGTCGCGTAGCCGACCAGCGCCACGACCAGCGTCACATAGATCGCGCGCAGATTGCCTGAGGCGGAGAGGATCAGCATCCGCGAGACGCATCCCCGTGCCAAGACCATCCCGACGCCGAACAGCGTGCCCCCGATCAGCGCCCCTGAGAGGCTCTGGGCCGTCGAGAAGAACCGCGTCTCCCTGACGTCGAGATGGCCGTAATGCAGCAGCAGCTGGACCCCCAGCACGGCGGCGGCGAAGCCCGCCGCCCAGGTCGCGAGCGCGGCGAAATCGCGACGGCGCGTCAGGTCCAGCACGGCCGAGCGGGTGCAGAAGGCGCTCCGCTGGGCGAAGAAGCCGAACAGACCGCCGATGACGATGCCGCCGGCGAGCGCCGTGGTGTTCTCGCCGATGCGATCAATCAGGGGAATGAAGTCCATGACGCCTGTCCTGCCGGTTGCCGCTCCGGCGAAGATATGCGGATAAGCGAATATATTCAGGCCACAGACGTGCCCGGGCTGCCGGTTCAGCGAACCATTTTTTTGCCGCTTGCGAGGATGATGGATTCTGAATCCAGAGACGGTCCTAAGGGGCCGCGGGAGCGAACCGAGGGCCGCGCTTGACCGCCGGGCGCAGCCGGGACCGGCCTGCCTTGGCCGGGTCCATCAAGGCTTGACGATGGTGAAGCCTTCCTCATCGAGGCGGATCAGTTCGGCGACGCCCGCTTCGACCACCTCGGCATAGGGAACGATCTCCGGCCGCGTGCCCTCATCGCGCTCCAGCGTGTCGAGCGTGTTGCCGCAGGCGACGAAGGCGACATTCGGCATGCTCTGCTCGAACGCGGTCAGCCGCTCCATCACCGGGGTCCGGTCCGGCCGGAGCATGGTCAGGCCCGGACCGTAGACGACGATGCGGATATCAACCTCTTCGGCCTGGCTCGAATAGAACCGCGAGACGTTGGCCGCGACATCCAGAGCAGAGCGCATCGCCGCCTCGTCGTCGTCGGACACCTGTAGCGCCAGACGGTGCGTGACGAAGCCGCCGTCGTCCTCCGCCGGCTGCGCCGCAGCTTGCGTCATCGCCAGCGGCGCTGCCAACGCCAGCATCAGCCCCGCAACCGGCAGGCCGAGCCAGAAGGCGAGGGCCGCGACAACGCTATGACGGGGTCGATACATGGCCGCTACTCCGGTTGAAGCGGTTCGGGAGACGCCAAGAGGTTCCTCGGTCAGTCCACCTGTCCGCCGGCCGCACCCTCGCCGTCGTAATCCGGGGTCACGTCGAGCACCTGCGCCCGCATCGTGACCTCCACCGGTCCCGGCTTGCAGTCGACCATACAGGGATCGGCGTCGGTCCGGTAGTGCGCTTCCGATTGCCGGTCATCGGCGATGAACGCGCCGGCATTCGGCATCTCGATCGAGGTGAAGTTCTCATTGGAGAGCTCGAATTCCTCGTCCGTCACGATGTCGTTCAGGTAAAGGACATAGGCCGTCAACGCGTAGACCTCGTCGTCGCCGAGGGTCTGAGCGCTGCCGAACGGCATGGCCCGGTGGATGTAGTCGTAGACGGTGGACAGATACGGCCAGTACGAACCGATCGTCTTTTCCGGGCGGTCGCGCGTGAGCGTGTCGAAGCCGCCGGCGAGCACCGGCCAGCGACCGCGGCCCTCGCCGAAATCGCCATGGCAGGAGGCGCATTGCATCTCGAAGAGCGCCTCGCCGTCCGAGACCGTGCCCCGGCCCACGGGAAGCCCCTGCCCGTCCGGTCGCACATCGATGTCCCATGCGGCGATTTCCGCTTCCGTCGCGGTGCGGCCAAGGCCAAGCGAGCCGCCGCTCGGCTCCTCGGCCGAAACCGCCGCTACGCCCGCCCCGCCGACCGCGATCAGTCCCGCCAGGACCAGCGCCTCAGGAAACTTCGACATTTTCGAGCCCTCCGTCCGTGGTCAGAAGCCAGGTCTGGATGCCGTTATTGTGGTAGATCGAGTTGTCACCGCGCGCCGCCCTCAGATCGTTCTTGGTCGGCTGCACGAAGCCCCGCTCGTCGACGGCACGAGACTGCAGCAGCAGTTGCGAGCCGTCCCAGTCGAAATCGTAGTAAAAGCGGTGCAGCGCCATCGGCAGGCTCGGCCCGTCGATCCGCGCCTCGTGCCAGTTCCGTCCACCATCGAGCGTGACGTCGACGCGATCGATGCGGCCGTTGCCGGACCAGGCGAGGCCGGTGATCACCGTGCGCCCCCTGCCGTGCCGGATCGGCGCCTGCGGACTGGGATTGGTGATGACCGACTTCACCTCCATCCCCCAAGTGAACTTGCGCGCCTTCCCGCTGGCGAGGAGGTCGGTATATTTCGAGGTCTCTTCCCGCTGCTCCCATGGCTGATCCCCGACCTCGAGGCGTCGCAGCCACTTGACCCACATGTTGCCTTCCCAGCCGGGCACCACCAGCCGCACCGGGTACCCCTGCTCGGGCCGCAGCGCCTCGCCGTTCATCTTCCAGGCGACGAGACAGTCGTCGAGCGCCTTCTCCATCGGGATCGAGCGGGTCATCGCGGCGGCATCCGCGCCCTCGGCGAGCAGCCACTTGCCGGAAGTCTTCACCCCCGCCTCCTCCAGGAGGTAGCGCAGGGGCGTTCCGGTATACATCACGCAGTGGATCATGCCGTGGGTGAACTGGCAGCCGTTCAGCTGCGCACCGCGCCACTCCATGCCGCTATTGGCCGCGCATTCGAGGAAGTAGACGCGGTTCTCCCGGGGGAAGCGTTTCAGATCGTCCATGGTGAAGACCAGCGGCCGGTCGACGAGACCGTTGATCATCAGCCGGTGTTCCTCCGGCGGAATCTCGGCGATGCCGGCGTGATGGCGCTCGAAGCAGAGCCCGTTCGGCGTAATGATGCCATCCAGCTCGTGCAGCGGCGTGAAGCTGACGGAACTGGTCGCGTCGGCGGTGAGCCACGGCACGTCGCGGCGGACGACGCCCGCTTCGAAAGGGGACGGCGTCCCGTAGGGACGCGCGACGACGCCCTCGCCGAGGAACATGTTCCAGTCCTTCAGCTCGGTGATCGCCGGATCGTCGCCACCGGCCGCCCGAGCACCCGTCGTTCCGGCGAAGGCTGCCGCGCCGCCCATCGCGAGACCGCGCATGAGGAAGCTTCGACGGGACGTTCCCACCGCTGTCCTCCCTGCCCTGTCAGTCATCGGAATCCTCCCGACATATATTTATATGATATTTTGCATATATCAGCGAGCGGTTCGCCTGTCGACTGCTCCGCGTCAGCCCTTGAGGGTGACGCTGCGGTTTTCCCCGGGCGAAACGGTCGGATGCTTCGCAAGGTAGCCTTCCACGACGTCCCAGATCGCCGGGCCTTCGGTTCCCTCGTTCACCGATGCCCAGCCGGTGACGACATAGTCGCGGCCGGCTTCGATCGGCGTCTGCGTCGCCAGGATCGTCATATCGGTGATCCGCGAGCCGATCGTCTTCGTCGGGTCGATGGCGTAGCCGAGACCGCCGACGCGAACCATGTCGCCTCCCTGCTGATAATAGGGATCGGCGTTGAAAAGGTTGTCGGCGACATCCTCGAGCACGGTCTTCAGCATCTCGCCGCTCATCTTGTTGCGGTAGACCGCCGGATACGTCATGGCGCAGACCGTATGCAGGTCCTCGACGGTGATGTCGCTGTCTGCCGGCAGCGACGTGCCCCAGCGGAATCCCGGCGACAGCGCGATCTCTGCGTCCTGCTCGGCCAGCAGCGCCTCGCAGATCACGTCGTCCCAGGTGCCGTTGAAATTGCCGCGGCGGTAGAGAAGGCCGTCCGTCCGGCCGATCACCCGCTGCAGTTCCGCAGCGTAGGGCGCCCGCACCTCCTCGATGACCGCGGCCATCTCCGCGTCGGGCGCGATGACGTCGGCGAACACCGGGATCAGCCGGTAGCGGAAACCGTTGAGCCGGCCGTTGGAGACGTCGAGGTCCAGGCGGCTCAGGAACTTGCCGTTCGACCCGGAAGCGATCAGCAGCGTGTCGCCCACCTTCACCGGCTCCGGCAGGGCATCGTGGGTGTGACCCGTCAGGATGATGTCGATCCCTTGCACCCGCGTCGCCAGCTTCCGGTCCACGTCGAAGCCGTTGTGGGAGAGCAGGACGACGAGGTCGGCGCCTTCCGCCCGCGCCGCCTCGACATGCAGGGCGATCTGCTCGTCCCGGATGCCGAACGACCAACCCGGAATGAGCCAGGAGGGGTTGGCGATCGGCGTATAGGGGAAGGCCTGGCCGATCACCGCGATCTTCGCGCCGCCGCGCTCGATCATCTTCCAGGCCTCGAATGCCGGCTCGTCCCATTCATTGTCGAAGATGTTCGACCCGAGGAACGGGAAGGCCAGCGCGTCGATCGCCTCCTGCACGCGTTCGGTGCCGTAGGTGAACTCCCAGTGCCCGGTCATGGCATCCGGCGCGAGCACGTTCATCGCGGTGATCATGTCGGCGCCGGCCGTCTTGTTGGCGGTGTAGCTGCCCTGCCAGGTATCGCCGCCGTCGAGCAGCAGCACGTTGTCCTCGCCGCGTTCGGCGCGGGCACGGCGTACGATCGTCGCGATCCGGTCGAGGCCGCCCATCCGGCCGTACTGCCTCGCCAGCGCGCCGAAATCCTCCGACGTCAGGGCATAGGCGTCGGGCGTGCCCGGCTCGATCCGGTAGAGCTTCAGGAAGTCGGCGCCGGTGACGTGCGGCGGCAGGCCCGCCACCTCGCCGATGCCGATGTTGACGGCGGGCTCACGGAAATACACCGGCTTCAGCTGGGCATGGATGTCGGTGACGTGGAGCAAGGTGACGTTGCCGAAATCAGACGTGCCCAGCAGGTCGTCCTCGGTCAGCTTCTGCTGGGCGGCGGCCCGCGACCAGCGGCCCGAGAGACCGGATCCGATAAGCGCGCCGAGTGCCACCGTCGCCGTCAGGAATTCGCGTCTGGAAAACATGGTTCATCCTCTGCCGGATCGCCGGGGCGATCCGGACCGGCCGGTTCGAAGGCTGGCAGCCACAACTGCCGGGGGACTGCTACTGGCGGACGGCCGGCGTTTCGACCGACAGGCCCTCGCCGCGCCAGGCGGTATAGACCTCGAGTGCCATCAGCTCGTCGGAGAAGGCGGTCGGGATCTCCGCTCGCGTATCGCGGATGCAGCCGCGGAAGCGATTGTGCAGCGACACCATGCCGGCGGTGTTGAAGCGATAGGTCGGAAAGCCGTTGGTCTGGCCCTGGCTGAGATGGTCGGCACGAATATACTTGCCGTTCGCGCTCTCGTGGCAGGACGCGCAGGACAGGTCGAGCTGGCCGGTGCGCAGATAGTAGCGTTCCTTGCCCTTGTCCCACCAGCTCATCATCTCGCCCGCGGCCAGGTCGATCTCGACCGGCACGCCCAGGGACTGGTGCCTGATGAAGGTGACGAGGTCCTTCTGGTCCTGCGCATCGAACTTGTAGGGCTCGGCCTCCATGTTCTCGGTCCGGCAGGCGTTGACCTGCAGTTCGAGATTGAAAGGCTTGCCCGCCTTGGCGTTCCACTTCGGATAGTGTGCGCCGACCCCGGCCATGCTCTCGGACGCGTCCCCATGGCAGGTCGCGCAGGATTTGCCGGCGGCACCCTCGACCGTGTTCCAGATCTCCTCGCCGCGCTCGACATTGAGCATGCCGGGATTCTCGAAGCTGTCCATCTGCGTCGCGCGCGTTTCCGCCTCGCGATACAGCCAGCCCGACTCGACCTTGTCGAAGACATGGCCCGGTGGCTCGGTCGGCGCGGGGGCGACGGTGATCATCTCCTCGCCGTCGATCGTCAGGGTTTCGTCGACCGGTTCGGCCCAGGCGCCGGACACCAGCGCGAGACTGCCGAGGCAGGAAAGGCCCAGAAGGGCAATGGCGGACTTCTTCAAGCGGTTTTCCTCCCACGACGGGGCCAGTGCCTTGCGGCCCGTGCCCTCTTCCCTCACCCGGCTGCGAAGCCGGTGCCTACTGGACCTCGATCTGATGCTCGTCCGTGTAGGTCTCGCCGTTGTCGTCCACCCAGGTGAACTTGAACGTTCCGCTCTCCGGCACCCTGGCGCTGAACTCGAAATACGGATTGGCCGACACGGCCGGATCGAGATCGCACTCGAACACCTTCTGGCCGTTGAACTCGCAGGTGAACTTGTTGATGATCTGCCGCGGGATGACGTTGCCATCGCTGTCCTTGCGCTGGCCCGATTCCATCTCGTGGCTGATCAGGGTCTTGATGGTGATCACGTCCCCGGCTTTCGCGCTCTTGGGGACTTTAACTCTCGGCTTCGGCGTGGCCATGTGTGTATCTCCTCAGGTGATGCCCGCCCTTGGCGAGGTCACGGATCTCTCTCGATTGCGGTTCGACGGGTCGAACGGGCCGATCAGCCGCCGCAGCCGCCGATCGTCACCTTCACTTCCTTGCGGTCGGAATAGACCGATCCGTCGTTCATCTTGGCTACCGCGATGACGTTCTGGGTCTGCGCCAGCCGGATGCGCGTGGTTGCCTCCGCGCGGCCACTCATCGGGGTGAAGTAGAAGGTGGCGACCTCGGCATTGGGATTGCCGTCGGCCAGGATCGTCACCGATTCCACGTAGCTGTCTTCGGTCATCGGGCTGTCGACGGTGATCGAGACTGGCACCGTATTGCCATTCTCGGCGATCTCCGGCGCCGTCAGGCTGATCGTCCCCGACTGTGGTTCGGCACCGCCGGTGAAGGCTTCCAGCGCCTTTTCGGCCGCCTCGACGCTTGCCCAGGCTCGATCCGGGGCGAATGCGAAAAGGCCATAGGTGGCAGCGCCGGCGGACAGCGCGAAGATCTGGCGTCTCGTCATGTTCATGGAAAATTCCTTCCTAGTCGCCTTTCAGCGTCTCGAGATAGGCAACGACATCCTCGACCTGCTGAGCTGTGAGGATGGGCTTGCCCTGATATCTTTCGGCGACGTTCACGCCGACATCCAGCGTGTAGAAGCCCGGCATGACGGTCTGTTCGCCGAAGACCTGCTTGGCGTCGACGACGATCGCCCGTAGCTGCCCGGGCTCCCAGCGGTCGCCGACGCCGTTCATCTCCGGGCCCACATTGCCGTGGAAGAGCTGGTCGGAGAGATCGGCATTGGCGTGGCACGCCAGGCAGTTTCCAAGGCTGCGATTCATGAAGATGCTCCGCCCCTCGCCCGGGTCACCGGGCCTGTCGCTCAACGGTTCGGCGACCTGGTAGTCGACGAACGAGACGTCGCCCGGTGCCGTCTCGGCCGCAGGGACCAGTGACGGCAACGCGGCGGACAAGACAAGGCTGAGCGCGAGCGGACGCATCATTGACAAGGGCCACCTCCCGAATGCCGGCCTTCGCGGCCGATCTGCTTCGTTTCCGGGAACCAATAGAGCAGCCCCGACGGACAAATGCAAGTATTGTTATTTTCGAATGTATTGCGACTGCTCACAGCCGATGCGGCAGTGCAGCATCAGCGGGTCGTCTCCGATGTGGCGCCGCCCTCCGCCAGCTTGCGGGCATGATAGCTCTGGAAATGCTCGTCCCCCTGGTAGCCGTTTTCCCGGACCCACTGGAACATGTGCAGGAAGGTCTGCTTGCCGAAGGCGCCCGGCATTGTCGCCACGGCCGCATCGCCGACCGTCCCGTCTTCCGGTGCCGTTTCCGGCATGAACAGGATGGTCGGGGTGAACACGACGCGCCAACGCCGCGCAGCGCCTTTCTCCGACAGAGTGGTGCCGTCGAGATCGGTTACTTCCTCGTCACCGAAGAGGTTGTACTGGACCACGTGGAAGTTCGCCGCGATGTAGTCGGCGATCGCCGGGTCCGCGAGGATCTCCTCGTGCATCTGCCGGCAGTAGATGCAGCCGCGCTGCTCGAACACCAGTGCGAGACGCTTGCCGTCCGCCTGCGCTGCCTCGATGTCCTCGGCGACATCGCGGAAGGTCAGGGTGAACCACGGCTGCTTGTGCAGTCCGTCGTCGCCGACCTCAGTGGCAGGGGCCGCCGACGTCAGGCACAGCAGCGCCGCAGCGGCGAAGATGAACTGTCTCACCATGTGCTTATCCTCCCTTGTTTCCGACGCCCGGCGCCGGATCTAGCCGATCGTGGCGAAGACCGGAAAGGTCTCCAGCAACCAATAGGAAATCGTCGCCATCTGGCCTGTGACGAACAGGATGCCGGTCAGCACCAGTGCACCGCCCATGATCTTCTCGACCGTGCCCATGTGCTGGCGGAAGCGCGCCGCGAGAGCCAGGAACCTGGTCGCAAAAGCGGCCGCGAGCAGGAAGGGCACCCCGATGCCGAGCGAGTAGGCGGCAAGCAGCCCGGCGCCACGCAACGCCGTGTCCTGCGTGCCGGCGACGAAGAGGATGGCCGCCAGCACGGGGCCGACGCAAGGCGTCCACCCGAAGGCGAAGGCGAGGCCGATCACGTAGGCGCCGAGGGGGCCGGCCGGCTTCTGCGCGACCTGGACACGGGCCTCGCGATAGAGCAGCGCCAGGCGGAAGACTCCCAGGAAATGCAGACCCATGACGATGATGATGATGCCGGCGATCACGGACAGGACGTCGAACCACTCGGCCACGACCTGGCCGAGTGCGCTGGCTGTCGCGCCGAGCGCCACGAACACGGTGGTGAAGCCGGCGACGAAGGCGACGGAGGCTAGCATGATCTGGCGCTTCACCGCCGGTTCGGCACCGCGGTCGCGCACCTGGTCGAAGCTCAGCCCTGCCAGGTAGGCGAGATAGGGCGGGACGATCGGGAGCACGCACGGTGACACGAAGGACAGGAGCCCCGCCAGCAAGGCCGCGCTGTAGCCGACATCTAGCATTTGGACGTTTCCGGATGTGACATTATCTGGTGCTCCCGGATGCACCCCTGATTGCGCGCGGCCGGGCCCGGTATTAAATAGAAGAATGCATATGTTTTCATCTATTGCAAACCGCCTGCATCGGATGCCGGGAGCCTGCGCCGGTCGACCCGCCCTGCTGGTCGCCCTGCTGCTGACCGGCACGGCGGATCGCGAGGCGCTGTCGGCCGAATTGCTGATGCTGGAGCGTCCCGGCTGCGTCTGGTGCGAGCGCTTCGACGCTGAAATCGCGCCGGCCTATCCTGCGACGGCGGCCGGGCGCGTCGCGCCACTGCGCCGGGTCGATCTGACCGAGCCTTGGCCGGACGACCTCGAGGACGTCGCGCGGGAACGAGTGACCCCCACCTTCGTCCTCGTCGAGGATGGTCGGGAGATCGCCAGAATGCGAGGCTATCCGGGAGACGGGTTCTTCTGGGGCCTTCTCGACGACATGCTGGCCAAGCTGCCAGGCGGCGCCGACGCGCCGGGCGAAGCGTTATGATCGAGCGAGCGAACGAATTGAGCAATCTGAGCAACTGGTCCGTTCCCAAGTTCGATCCCGCCACGTCGCCGGAAGAGACCGAGGCATTCTTCGAACAGGCCCGCAAGGCGAGCGACCTGTTGAAGGCCATGTCGCACGAGACCCGACTGGTGATCCTCTGCCTCCTCTCGGAGGGCGAGCGGTCGGTCGGCGACATCGAGACGATCCTGTCGATGCCACAGGCGGCGGTGTCGCAGCAGCTGGCGCGGCTGCGCCTCGACCGGCTGGTCAAGACCCGGCGCGAGGGCCGCACCGTCTACTACCGCCTCGCCAGCGAGGAGGTCACTACCCTGATCGGCACGCTGTACGAGTTGTTCTGCGCGCCGTTGCGCAAGACGCGCGGCGACTGATCGCGGTCGGCGGACTGCCGGCACGGAACCTCTCCGGCATTACCGGGCTCGGCGCGCCGCTTGTGCCGCCACTCCACTGGGACTAGGTTTTCTTCGAAGCGTTCCAAGAAGACGCTCGGGAGGCACCATCATGCTGATCGAAAGCGGCCTCGCACTGCCGCTGGCGGGACTGTTCGCCGGCGCCGCGTTGGGCTACGTCGCGCGGCGCCATCATTTCTGCACCCTCTCCGCCCTTGAACGCCGCTGGTACGCCGGCGACGATAGCGGCGTGCGCGCGTGGGGCCTGGCGATCCTCGTCGCGATCATGCTCACCCAGGCCCTGGTGCTTGCCGGCCTGTTCGATCCCCGACAAAGCTTCTACCTGACGCCGAGCTTCGGCTGGACCGGCGCGGTGCTGGGCGGCCTCGCCTTCGGCTTCGGCATGGCCCTCGTCGGGACCTGCGGCTTCGGGGCGCTGGTGCGGCTCGGCGGCGGCTCGTTGGGCGGACTTGTTGTGGTGATCGTACTCGGCCTTGCCGCCCTCGCAACCCAGCGCGGGATCATCGCCATGGGCCGCATCGCCATCGTCGATGAACAGGCCTTCGACATGACTCGGATCGGCGCGCCCGACCAGTCGCTCGGCAGCCTGATCAGCGCGATCACCGGGCGCGAGGCTTCCGCGGCCGTTGCGCTCGTCGTGGTCGCGGGGCTGGCGGCGTGGGTGTTCCGGAGCGCCGCCTTCCGGCGCGACCGCGGCAAGATCAGCGCCGGCATCGTGATCGGCGTCGCGGTCGCCTTCGGCTGGCTGGCGACGTCCTTCATCGCCGCCCGCTCCTTCGAGCCGGTGCAGATCGAGAGCGCCTCCTTCGTGGTGCCGCCGGGCGACGTGATCCTGCAGCTGATCGCGGTAACGGGCGCCCTCCCCGATTACGGCGTCGGGCTCGTCCTCGGCGTCGTGCTCGGCGCGGCGGCGGCAGCCGTCCGGCGCCACGACGTCAGGTGGGAGGCTTGCGACGATGCGCGCGAGCTGTCCCGCCACCTCGCCGGAGCGGTGCTGATGGGCGTCGGTGGGGTATTTTCGCTCGGCTGCACGATCGGGCAAGGGATATCGGCCGCCTCGCTGCTGACGGTCTCGGCGCCGGTCGTGCTTGTCTCGATCGCCCTTGGGGCGCGGCTCGGCCTCGCCTTCATCCTCGAAGGCTCGATCCGCCACGCCTTTCTGCGGATCGAGCGCGGCCCGGCCGAATAGCTCAGGCGTCCGGGACGAAGCGGTAGCCGGCGCCTTCCGTCTCCACGCGCCCGACGCCGCCGTTCGGCAGATGGAAGCCGACGAAGCGCATCTTCTCCGACGCCAGCCGGTCGAGCAGCGACGAGCGGGTCTTCGCGCCGGTTTCGGGGTCCTGGTCGGCGCTCCACGGAAGGTCCGGCCGCGCGAACGAGATCGGATCGTGGGCGATCGCGTCGCCGACGACCATGACGGGCGCGCCTTCTGCATGCAGCACGAAGGCGCAGTGGCCGGGCGTATGGCCGAAGGCCGCCACCGCCTCGATGCCGGGGATCACCTCCGCGCTGGGCTTGAACAGCGTGCTGCGGTCCTCGATCGCCTGGAACCGGCTGCGGGCGCCGATGACGAAGCTCTGGCGGTCCTCCGGCATCTCGGCAAGCGCGGCATCGGACCGCCAGTAATCCCACTCCGTCTCGCCGACATGGAACGCCGCATTGGGGAAGAACAGCTCATCGAAATCATCGAGGACGCCCCAGATGTGGTCGGGATGGGCATGGGTGAAGATCACGTCGGTCACCTCGCCCGGATCGATGCCCGCTGCCTCGAGATTCTCGGGCAGCTTGCCCGCGCTCGGCATGAAGTTCGAGCCGGAACCGGCGTCGAAGAGCACGAGACGGTCCGGCGTGCGATGCAGGGTGAGGTTGCAGGGCGAGGCATGGGTGCTGCCCAGTGATCCACGGTCGACGCCGATCTCCTGAAGCTGGTCGTCCGAGATGCCGCGCAGGACGAAGTCGGTGGGCAACTCCAGATGGCCGTCGCTGAGCGTCAACGGCATCCCGGCCGCTGCCAGGGCGCGGGACCGAAGGCTCGCCATTCCGGCCAGGGCGGCCGCGCCGATCGTAAATTGTCGTCTGGTGAGCATGATCTTCCTCCCGTAGTGCCTGGCGAGCAGGCATGATATATAGAAATATATTGATGTATATAGCCGCCGCCATTCCCTCGTCTGCCTCGGTGGTGGGGGCAGCGCTTCCGCCAGCGGCGCCCACCCGATTCGTCGCGGTGGAGGGTCATCGGCCGAGGCACATGGAGAAACGGGCAAGCGTCGGTCACTCACCGCGTGAGGCATCGATCTCAGCCTGCAGTGCCGTCAGATGAGCCTTCGACGCGTCGACCGTCGCCCTTTCGGCGTCGCGATAGCGCTCGACGACCATGCGCCCGAGTTCGGTGAGGCTGGCCCCTCCCCCGGCTTTTCCGCCATGATGCTTTTCCACCAGCGGGCGCCCGAACAGGCCGTTGAGTTCGTCCGCGAGGTACCAGGCACGCCGGTACGACATGCCGAGCGATCGCCCGGCCGCGGCGATCGAGCCGAACTCGTCGATCCGCTCAAGGAGGTCGATCTTCCCGGGACCGAGCCGTCCCCCGTCGAGATCGAAGCGCAGGCTGATCGTCGGCATCCTCGCCACTCTCCTCAGCCCTCAGCGGCTCGCCGCGAGGGAAACGCTCTTGATCTGCGCATGAACGGTCTCGCCCTCGCGCAGCTTCATGGCCTCGACGGAGCGCCGCGAAACCCGGGCGACGAAGCCCGACCCACCGCTGTGCGGCAGCGCCAGCCGGACGTTGGCCTCCGCCGTCCCGATGAGATCGATCCCGACGATCCGGACCGGGACCGAGTTGAGGATGCTGGACTGCGTCGCCGGTTCGCGGGCGAGGCTGACGTCGCTGGCGACGAGGCGCACCCGGACCTCCTGCCCGGGATCGAGTTCGTGACCGATGGCCAACATCTCGGTGCCGAGAACGTCGATGGCGACGATGCCGTCCGGATCCCGCCGCGCGATCGTCCCCGGGAGGATCGAGGCGAAGTCTCTCGACCGCCCGAAGGGCAGGCGCGGATCGGTCAGGGCGTCGTTCAGCGGGCTCGA
>DASYHY010000018.1:0-10202 GCA_036252795.1 Aurantimonas sp.
TCCGGGACGACATACTGCTTGGCGCACTGTTTCGGCATGTCGATGAGCTGGAAGTCGTCGACGCTCGCCACGTCGAAGGCAACGAAGAAGGTATCGTCGAAATTGGCGACCGTCAGCTTGCCCGCGGCCAGATCCACGGGTTCGGCCGCCAGCATCTCGAAGAACATCAGCAGCTGGCCGTCCTCGTAGAGCGTATGGATGACGTCCGGCGGCGACAGTTTCACGGAACGGCCGGCGATCTCTACGAATGTGTAGAAATCCCATTCCGCTATGGATTCCTTCACCGTCGCGCCGATCTCGATCAGTTCGTCATCGTCGAGCACGCCATTGGCGTTCTTGTCGAAATCCACCAGAACGGAAGAGGAGAACAGCTCGTCCATCCGCCATACGTTGCGGATCGCCGCGAGATGGGCGTCGGGGCTGCCGACGATCTCGACCTTCGACTCCGCGAAGACATGCGGATGGGCCAGGGCCGGGGCGACCGAGCCGAGGGTCGAGGCAAGCGCCAGCGCGCCGAGCATCCTGCGATGGTTCAAAGGTCGGATCCCCTCCGGAGTCACCTTCCCAAGACACGACAAGAATGGCCGAAGTTTGAAGCCGCACGGCGAACCGCTCAGCGCAGCACGATCACCCGCGCGCCAACATTGATCCGCTCGTAGAGGTCGCGCACGTCGGCATTGCGCATGCGGAAGCAGCCGGCCGAAGCGGCACTGCCGATCGAGCGCGGATTGTTCGTCCCGTGGATGCGGTAGGCGCCCCAGCCGAGATTGATCGCCCGCTCGCCGAGCGGGTTCCGGGGGCCCGGTCCGACCGACTGCGGCAGGCTCGGGTTCTTCGCGCGCATCGACGGCGTCGGCGTCCAGGTCGGGTTCGGTCGTTTCTTCGACACCCAGCTCTTGCCGAACCACTGCTCGCTCGGCTTGCCGACGGCGATGTCGTAGGCGAGCGCCCGGCCCGCGCCGGTGACCAGGTAGAGCTTGCGCTCGCCGGTGCGGATGATGATCGTCCCAGGATCGCCCTCTCCGGCGAAGGCTATTTCGGCCCGTTCGTCGCCGCCACCGGTCGCGGCGAGGACCGGACCGGGCGCGGCGAGCAGGGACACGAGGACGGCGGCGAGGATGAGGTGACGCATGGCCTCAGCATATGTCCGCACCGCTGAACTTTGCGTAAAAGCGCCGCCGGACCCGCTCAGCCTTCGAGCTTGCTTCGCCCGTCGCATTTGCGGAACCAGCTGGCGAGATAGTCGACGAAGAGGCGCACGCGGGCCGGCAGGTGCCGGCGATGGGGGAAGACGGCGTAGATGCCGGCCTCGCTCGGCATGTAGTCGTCGAGGACGGTCACCAGCCTTCCCGCCTCGAGATCCTTTCGGACGACGAAAGTCGGGCTGAGCGCGAGGCCGAGGCCGGCGATCGCCGCCGCCCGCACCGTCACCGGGCTGTTGGCGGTGAACTGCCCCGAGACGGCGACGGGGATCGTCTCGCGGGTTTCGGGGTCGCGGAAGATCCAGTTCGAGAACATGCGCGAATTGGAATCGATGACGGCCGGGAAGCCGGCGATCTGTGAGGGGTGGTTCGGCCTGCCCAGCCGCTTGAGCAGATCGGGGCTGCCGACGATCGCGAAGTCGAGCGAGGCGAGCCGGCGGGCGATCATCGCGGAGTCGGCGAGCCGGGTCATGCGGATCGCCACGTCGAAACCTTCCTCGACCAGGTTGACGAAATTGTCGTCGAGATGGACGTCGAGGCTGATGTCGGGATGGTCCTTGGCGAAATCGACGAGGCTGAGCCCCAGCTCGGCGTCGCCGAAGGTGCGGGCGGCGGAAACCCTGATCGTGCCCTTCGCCTCGCCGGTCGCCTCACGCGCCTCCTCGTTCAGGCTCTCGAGGTCGGACAGGATCGCGGAGGCCCGCGACAGATACACCTCCCCCGCCGCCGTCAGCGCGATCTGACGGGTCGTGCGGTTGATCAGGAGAACTCCCAGCTCGTCCTCCAGTTCGCGCACGTACTTCGACAGCAGGGCCTTGGACCGGCCGGTCTTGCGGGCGGCCGCGGAGAAGCCCTCGTTCTCCACGACCGAGATGAAGGCGCGCATCCGCGTCAGCGTGTCCATCGGGTGCACCTTGCTCCAGGCTTGCAACTGTTGCCGCCAACACACGGCGGCGATCCTTCCTCCGTCGGGAAGGATGAAAAATCAACCGGCACCCGTATTTCCCACTTGTGTATGACAACCCGCCCGCATACATCGCGCCCTGCCCCATGTCGCACGTGCCTGTGGGCGTCCCCCGGACCTCAAACGCGAGGCCACCGGGACGGTACCTGGACGTAACACATCCAGTCGGTTCCGCCGCATCGCGGAATCGAGGACGCCTTGAAGCAACGACGGTCCGGGCCTTTCTGGTCTCTCCTGGTCTCCATCGCCGGGAATACTGAAGAGGCACACCATCATTGCCTGAAGTGCGGCGGGTCCAAGCCCACCAAGCCATGGCAGATTGACTCCGGCAACGGACGCGACGCGTTCGGCGCCGGCCATAGTCGCGTCTCGCGGAGAGACCGCCCGGTCATGCCTTGACGGCAGGCACGGGAGGAATCCGAGCGGTCGCTTCTTGTCGACCTATCGGTTCTCGGGAGAGCCCCATGGCCACGCAGCGCATCCTCGATTTCCTCGCCACCCGACGTCCGGACGGCCCGTGCCTCGTCGTCGACCTCGACATCGTCGAGAACAATTTCCACGCCTTCCGCAAGGCGCTGCCGGATTCGGCCATCTTCTACGCGGTGAAGGCGAACCCGGCGCCGGAGGTGCTGCGTCTCCTCGCCTCGCTCGGCTCGAACTTCGACTGCGCCTCCGTCGCCGAGATCGAGATGGCGCTGGAAGCCGGCGCGACCGCACGGCGGATCTCCTACGGCAACACGATCAAGAAGGAGCGCGACATCGAGCGCGCCGCGGCTCTCGGCGTGTCGCTCTTCGCCGTCGATTGCGTCGAGGAAGTCGAGAAGGTGGCACGGGCCGCGCCCGGCGCCCGCGTGTTCTGCCGCGTCCTGACCAACGGCGAAGGCGCCGAGTGGCCGCTGTCGCGCAAGTTCGGCTGCGTCCCGGCGATGGCGATCGACGTGCTGCTCGCGGCTGCGCGGCTGGGCCTCGTCGCGACCGGCATTTCCTTCCATGTCGGCTCGCAGCAGACCGACACGAACGCCTGGGATGCGGCGATCGCCGATGCCAAGTTCGTCTTCGAGGCGCTGGCCGAGAAGGGCATCGTGCTGACGCTGGTCAACATGGGCGGCGGCTTCCCGACGCGCTACCTCAAGGACGTGCCGGCGGCGGAGGCCTACGGGCGCGCGATCTTCGAGAGCCTGCGCCGGCATTTCGGCAACCGTCTGCCGGAGACGATCATCGAGCCCGGCCGCGGCATGGTCGGCGACGCCGGCGTGATCAAGGCCGAGGTCGTGCTCGTCTCGCGCAAGTCGGCGAGCGACGAGAACCGCTGGGTCTATCTCGACATCGGCAAGTTCGGCGGTCTGGCCGAGACGATGGACGAGGCGATCCGCTACCCGATCGTGACGGCGCGGGATGCGGACCGGATGGAGCCCTGCGTCCTGGCCGGCCCGACCTGCGATTCGGCCGACGTGCTCTACGAGAAGAAGCCCTATCCGCTGCCGATCTCGCTGACGGTCGGCGACGAGGTGCTGATCGAGGGCACCGGCGCCTACACGACGACCTACGCGTCGGTGGCGTTCAACGGCTTCGAGCCGCTGCGCGCCTACGTGATCTGAGCGGCATGACGACCCGCCTCGAACGACGACGGAGCAACTTGCTCCGACGCTGACCCGGCGCTGCGGCGCCGGGTTTTCGCCCGCGCCGCGCCGTCGGCTCGTTCCTTCTGCCTCCGCATGTCCTGGGGGTTATCATGTCCGCTTTCCAGCATGCCGCCGCCTTCGAGGCGGCTTCACCCTGCTTCGCCATCCGGCAGGAGCACCCGAGCGACGTCGCCGCGCGCGAGGCGCTGCTCGATGCCGCCATGGGTCCGGGCCGCATCCGCAAATCCTCCGAGACGCTGCGGCGGGATCGCCAACCGGCGCGTGGCCTCGGCTTTTCGGCGGTTGCCGCCGACGGTGCCCTCGCGGGTACGGTACGCCTGTGGGACATCGCCGCCGGCTCTCGCGGCAATGCGCCGGTGCCGGCCCTGCTGCTCGGCCCGCTCGCGGTCGATCCGGCCTGTCACGGCGTCGGCGTCGGCGGGGCTTTGATGCGCCACGCCGTTGCCGAGGCCGCTAACTTCGGCCACGGCGCGATCCTGCTCGTCGGGGACCCGGAATATTATCGTCGCTTCGGCTTCTCGGCCCATGCGACGGGCGAGCTCACGATGCCCGGCCCGTTCGAGCGGCACCGCCTGCTGGGCCTGGAATTGCAGCCTGGCGCTCTGGCCGGTGCCAACGGCCTCATCACCGCGACCGGACGGCCGATCGGCGATGCGCTCGCGCTTAAGGTGGCGGCCTGAGCCGCCAGGCCGTTGGCAGGCGCCGACCCCTCAGCCGGTGATGTCCACCACGCCGGCCTCGCCGGTCTCGCTGCCGAAGGCGAGCAGCCGGCCTCCCGCATCCCACGCCATGGTGCGCACGGCGCCGGTGCCGCCGCGCCGCAGCAGCGCCTCCTTGGCGTCGGCGAAGCGCACGGCGAGGATCATGCCGTCCTGATAACCGATTGCCACCATGTCCTCGCTCGGATGGCAGGAAACGGCGGTGACCATCGTGTCGCCGCGCGTGCCGAGTTCCAGCGGCGCCTTGCCCATCGGTCCGTCACGGCCCGAGAACGGCCACAGGATCGCCGCCGGCGCGCCGCTGGTGGCGAGGAACCGGCCCTTGGCGGAGAACGACCAGTCCTTCACCTTGGCCGGATAGCCGGTCATCTTCATGTGCTTGCCATCCTCGATCCGCCAGCCGTGCAGGGCGTTCTCCTGCATCAGCGTCACGAGGAAGCGCCCGTCCGGGGAAAAGGCCACGCCGAGATGGGCGCCCTTCCATTCCAGCGCGACCGGATCGGCGCCGGTGGCGGGGAAGAACATCGAGGCGCCGTCGTAATGCGCGGTCGCCGCCCGCAGCCCTTTCGGCGCGAAGGCGATGTCCTCGACCGTGCGGGCGTGCGGAACGGTCTTCAGCGTCCCGTCAGGAAGCCGCACATAGGCGGTACGCCCGGAGGCGAAGCCGACGGCGCCCCTCGGCCCGCCGGCGACCGTGCCGATCCATTTCTGCCCGACCGAAGCCAGTTCCTCGGCCTGTCCGCCCGAGCCGATCGCGACGACCCGTCCGTCTTCGCCGCCGGAGAGCAGCCGGCCGCTCTCAGCGTCGAGACGGGCGCAGAGCAGCCCGCCATCATGCGCGACGACCGAACGCTCGCCGCCCGCCGGAAAGCGGACGGTGCCGTCGGCGAGGGCGAAGACGGGTTCGCCCTTCAGGAAGGCGGCAGTCTCGACGAAGTCGGCGAATTCGTAAGCCGCGATGGACGGCATCAGGCGTCGGCCCGCTGCCGCGCCGCGCAGGCCTCGAACTCGGCCGAGAGCGCTTCGGCGTCGAGTTCGCGCCCGATGAAGACCAGCCGGCTCTCGCGTTTCTCGTCGGGGCGCCACGGCCGCTGGTGGTCGCCTTCGACGATCATGTGGACGCCCTGCACCACGTAGCGGTCCGGGTCATCGGCCATCGCGATGATGCCCTTCAGGCGCAGGATGTTCGGGCCCTGCTCCTGGGTGAGGGCCTGGATCCAGGGGAAGAACTTCTTGGAGTCGATCTCGCCGCCGCGCAGCGAGACGGACGTCACCGTGACGTCGTGGATCGCGGCCGGGCCATGGTCATGCCCGTGGTCATGGCCGTGATCGTGGTCGTGGTGATCATCATGGTGATGGTGGCCGTGATGATCATGGTCGCAGTCCGGGCCGCAGACATGGTCCTCGTGGGCCTTTTCCGCCTCCTCAAGGAACTCGGGATCGGCGTCGAGCACCCGCTTCAGGTCGAACGCCCGCTGCCCGAGGACACGCTTCAGGTCGATGCCGGCCCGTTCGGTGCGGTGAATCACGGCGGTCGGATTGATCGCCCGTACCGTCGCCTCGATCTTGGCGAGCTCTTCCGGCGTCACGAGATCGGTCTTGTTCAAGAGGACGACATCGGCGAAGGCGATCTGGTCTTCCGCCTCGCGCGAATCCTTCAGGCGCAGCGGCAGGTGCTTGGCATCGACCAGCGCGACGACGGCGTCGAGCCGGGTCTTGGCCCGCACGTCCTCGTCCATGAAGAAGGTCTGCGCCACCGGCACCGGGTCCGCGAGGCCGGTGGTCTCGACGATGATCGCGTCGAACCGCCCCTTGCGGCGCGTCAGGCCTTCGACGACGCGCACCAGATCGCCGCGTACGGTGCAGCAGACGCAGCCATTGTTCATCTCGTAGATTTCCTCGTCGGATTCCACGATCAGGTCGTTGTCGATGCCGATCTCGCCGAACTCGTTGACGATGACGGCGTAGCGCTTGCCATGATCCTCCGAGAGGATGCGGTTGAGCAGCGTCGTCTTGCCGGAACCGAGATAGCCGGTCAGCACGGTGACGGGAATCTGGTCGAAATTCTGGCTGGCGGTATCGGACATGGGAAGGCCTCCGTCTTGGGACGCGCCCCATATAGGCTCCTGTTCCGACGATTGCACGGGCCGGGTCGACGGCGGTCTCAGTTTCGGTCGGCGAGAGCGAGGCGCTCGAGGTCGAAGGCCAGCACGTCGTCGAGAAACCCCAGGAACGCCTCCGCCTGATGGGCGGCAATGGCCGCGCCGATCTCCGCCGTCGCGAGCCGCGCATCGCCGACCACACCGGCGGGGTTCAGGTCGCTTGCCATCCAGCCGAAGCCGAGCCGCCCATGCGCCCGCAGATGCGTCGCCTCGCTAGCGAGATCGTCCTGCAGCGAGGCAAACCGGGCGATCGCCTCGCGCCGCACCAGATCCGGCCGGAAATGCAGCATCAGCGACGTCTCCACCGCCCCGCCATGTATGCCGCTGGCGATCTCCTCCGGCGGCAGCAGCCCTTCAGGGCAACCGAAGCGCAGCCACGAGCAGGTTGCCACAAAGAGACCGTGCGTCCGGCGAAGTTCGAGCGCCGCCGTGTCCATCACCGGCGTGTTGCCGCCATGGGCATTGACGATGACGATGCGCCGGAAGCCGGTGGCGGCGAGACCGGCGCCGATCTCGATCAGGGCGGACGTCGCGGTGCGCCAGTCGTGGCTCAGCGTGCCGGCGCAGTCGGCGTGCTCGGTCGACTTGCCGATGCGCAGCGTCGACAGGAAGGTCACCGGACGGTCCGGCAGCAGCCGCGCCCGCACTATCCCGGCCATCGCGTCCGCCAGGATGGCGTCCGTCCCGAGCGGCAGATGGGCCCCGTGCTGCTCGACCGCCGCGATCGGCACGACGGCGACGGCGTCGCCGAGCGCGTGACGCGCGGCGGCAAGCTCGGCGCTGGTCATTTCCTCGTAGATCGGCCGCATCATCGCCCTCTTGCTTCCACGCCAATACCGCCTACCAAGAACACGCGGCACTCGCGACAGGTGACGAGGTGGACAACATAGCCACCCTTCGTCATTTTGCCCTGCAAAAAGCGTGAGGCTCGGATGGCGGTCAAGAAGAAGAAGCAATTCGTCACCGCTCATCTCAGCCTTGCCGGCCGGGCGGCCCGCACGGCGCTGTCGCAGCGGCTGGCCACCCTCGATCTTTATCCCGGGCAGGACGCGGTGCTGCTGGCGATCGGCGACGAGGACGGGATCTCGCTGCGGGACCTCGCCGAGCGCCTTGCCGTACGCCCGCCCACCATCACCAAGACCGTTGCCCGGCTGGGCGCGCAGGGGCTGGTCGAGAAGCGCAACTCCGAGAGCGACGCACGCCAGAGCCACGCGCACCTGACCGAGAAGGGTCTTGCCATCGTGGACGCGGTCCGCGCGACGCAGAAGGCGGTCGAGCGCAAGGCGCTCAAGGGATTTTCGAACAAGGAGCGCAAGCTGCTTCGCAAGCTCCTGCAGCGCGTCACCGGAAATCTCGACGGCACACCGGCCCCCGCGATCCTGCCGGACGGAGAATGAGACCTCCCACAGCGGCCCCTGCCGGCCTTCCCCCACTCTCCCGTCTTTGCCATAGATCGGCCGGGCATCGCATGAACAGAATCGAACGAGACTAGGTGGCGCAGAAGGTCAAACTCTCGACGATCGCCGACGCGCTCGGCGTGTCCACGGCGACCGTCTCCCTGGCATTGCGCGACAGCCCGCTCGTGGCGGAGGTGACGCGCGAGCGCATCAAGGATGCGGCGCGCGAGTTCGGCTACATCTACAACCGCCGCGCCGCTTCCCTGCGCACCTCCAAGTCCGGCATCGTCGGCGTCTGCGTCCACGACATCATGAACCCCTTCTTCGGCGAGATCCTGATGGCGGTCGAGGAGGAGCTCGACCGGCATCGCCAGACCTTCATCCTCTGCAACCATCATGACGAGCTGTCGAAGCAGCGCTCCTTCGTCGACACGCTGCTGCAGCTCGGCGCCGACGGCCTGATCCTCTCCCCGGCGCTCGGAACGCCTGCGGCCGACATCCGCCTCGCCGAGGACAACGATCTGCCGGTGACCCTGATCGCGCGCACGGTCGAGGGCTCCGGTGTCTGCGGCTTTCGGGGCGACGATGCCTACGGCATGGGCCTGGCGGTCGATCATCTTATCGAGCGCGGCCACCGCCGGATCGCGATGATCGGCGGCACCGCGATGACGTCGACGGGCCGCCACCGCGAGGCCGGGTACCTTGCCGCGCTGGAGCGCGCCGGCATCGGCTTCCGGCCGGAATGGCGGATCGAGGGGCCCCGCAATCGTCATTCCGGCTTCGACGCGACGACGAGCGTGCTGGCGATCGCACCGCGACCCACCGCCATCGTCTGCTTCTCCGACCTTGTGGCGCTGGGCCTGATGTACGGCCTGTCGCGCGCCGGGCTGCGGCCGGGCGTCGACATCGCCGTCACCGGCTATGACGACATCGACGAGGCCGCGATCGCCATGCCGTCCTTGACGACGGTCTCGAACGGACAGCGCGAGGTCGGACGGCGCGCCGCCGGCGCGCTTCTGGATCGGCTGCGCGGCCAGCCCGCCACGGACGAGACCGTCCTCATCCGCCCGGAGCTCAAGATCCGGCAGTCGAGCGAATTTACCTGGCCGTGATCACGGCAGGAGAGACATCGATGAAACAGGGAGAAACTCCATGACAGACTTCGCATCCGTGACCGTTCTCGTTCCCGGTCGGCTCAACCCCGACACCCTCGAGACGCTGAAGGCGACCTTCGACGTCGAGCATGTCGAGGACCGCGATCTCTCCCGCCTGTCGCAGGAGCGGCGCGAGAGCGTGCGCGGCATCGCGCAGATGGGCACGATCGACGGCACGATGATGGATGCGCTGCCGAATCTGGAAATCATCGCCAATTTCGGCGTCGGCTATGACGGCATCGACACTGCGGCGGCGAGCGAGCGCAAGGTGGTGGTCACCAACACGCCGGAGGTCCTCACGGAGGAGGTCGCGGACACCGCGCTCGGACTTTTGCTGATGACGGTTCGCGAGCTTGGCGCGGCCGAGCAGCATCTGAGGGCCGGCCTGTGGGAGACCAAGGGCAATTACCCTCTGACCGGCGCGACGCTGCAGGGACGGACCGTCGGCATCATGGGCCTCGGCCGCATCGGTCTGGCCATCGCGCGTCGCCTCGAGGGCTTCGGCGTGGACATCGCCTACCACAACCGCTCGCAGCGCGACGACGTCCCCTATCCCTATCACCCGACGCTCGAGAGCCTTGCCGCTGCGGTGGACACGCTGATCATCGCGGCTCCCGGCGGCGCCGCGACGGAGAAGGCGGTCAACGCGGGCGTCCTGAAGGCGCTCGGGCCGGACGGCATTTTCATCAATATCGGCCGCGGCTCGACGGTCGACGAGCCGGCGCTGATCGAGGCGCTCGAGAACGGGACGATCCGCGCGGCAGGGCTCGACGTTTTCGACAAGGAGCCGCACGTGCCCGAAGCGCTCATCGCGCTGCCCAATGCGGTTCTGCTGCCCCATGTCGCCTCCGCCTCTCGCCATACGCGGCGCGCCATGGGGGACCTCGTCATCAACAATCTCAAGGCGTGGTTCTCGGGCGAGAAGCCGCTGACGCCGGTCTCTGAATCCGTCGCGGCAGGC
>DASYHY010000019.1:0-11363 GCA_036252795.1 Aurantimonas sp.
CCGGGCCCAGAAGCGCTCGGTCAGCCAGCCGATGACGATACTGGCAGCGATCCAGCCATAGATGAAGCCGGACCACGGTCCGACGAACGGCGCCAGGCCGCCGCGCCCGCCGGAGAGGAGTGGCAGGCCGATGGCGACAAGCGTCAGGAACAGCAGCATCGACAAGCCGCCGCGCCCGGCGCCGAGAATGCCGCCCATCAGCATCGGCCCCATCGACTGCGCCGTGATCGGGATGCCAAGCGCCGGTATCATCAGCGGCGGGAACGCGCCGAGCACGGCCATCAGTGCGGCGAACAGGGCGATGTGGACGATGTCTCTGGTGGCCATGGCGGGATCTCGTGCAGGCGGGCTCGCGTCGGTATGGCGACGTCTTGGTGCGGCACGTCAAGCGGATCGGGCCGCAAAGGTCAACGGTCGATGCGCATGGTAGCGGTTGCTTCCTGCTGCCGAATGCGTCTGGACATGAGGCGGCTCTCAGGCAGGCTCGATGTCGGTCAGGGCGAAGTCGTCGCCCTTGTAGAGCAGCTTCACGCCGTAATGCCGGGCGCAGGCATAGGCGAAGCAGTCGCCGAAATTGAGGGCCGCCTTGTGCCGCCCCTTGCCGAAGCGGGCATAGGCCTCGACGGCGAGTGCGCCGGCCTCGGGCGGTATCGGAACAACGGCGATTTCAGCCTTCGATAGCAGTTGCCGCACGCCCTCCAGAGCGGCTTCGGGCCCGATGTTCATGATGCGGGCCAGCGATATCGCGGCCTCCCAAACGGCCATCGGTGACGTGATTCTGTCGGTCGCCGCTTCAAGCCGCGATGACAGCGCATCGAAATCGGGCTCCCTGGCCATAAGCGCACACAGGACGGATGCGTCGACGAACATCAATCTTCGTAGAGCGAGTCGATCCAGGCTTTGTCGACCTTGGCGACCGGTGGACCATGGCGCTTCTGGAATTCCTCGACGACATCCGCCAGCCGCCGAACATAGGGCGAAACGGGAGCTTCCGTCGCTGCTGCCGCTTCGGCAGTCTTCAGCTCCGCGCGAAGCGCCTGGCGCACCGCCTCGGTCTTGGTAACCCCCTTCAACGCCGCCAGACGGTCGGCGAGTTTTCCGACTTCAGGGTCTTTCACGAAAAGCGGCATCTCGCTCTCCCAAGGATATCCCTCAAGATAATGCGGATATATCCCGCTGTCCATCGGGCCAAGAGCTGTCAGGTCGTCAGCGTCCGCCGTACCGCGTCGCCCCAGCCGGTCAGCTTGCGGCCACGAGTCACCGGGTCCATCTGCGGAACGAACCGGCGCTCCAGGTGCCAGCGCTGGGCGAAGCCCGCCATGTCGGGCCATACGCCGGCTTTCTGTCCGGCGACCCATGCGGCGCCGAGCGCCGTCGTCTCCAGCACGACCGGCCGATCGACAGGCGCGTCGAGAAGGTCGGCAAGGCGCTGCATCGTCCAGTCCGACGCGACCATGCCACCATCCACCCGCAGGATCGTGTCGGAAGCCCCCTGCCAGTCCTTGCGCATGGCGGCGAGCAGATCGGCGGTCTGGAAGCACACGGCCTCCAGCGCCGCGCGCGCGAGTTCGTCAGGCCCCGTCTTGCGCGTCAGGCCGTAGATCGCGCCGCGTGCCTCGGCGTCCCACCACGGCGCCCCGAGGCCGGTGAAGGCCGGGACCATGAAGACATCCTGCGCCTCGTCGGCACGCGCCGCCATCGGCCCGGTCTGCTCGGCGCGGTCGACGAGCCGCAGCCCGTCGCGCAGCCACTGGACCGCGGCGCCCGCGACGAAGATCGAGCCCTCGAGCGCGAAGATCGTCTTGCCCGCCAGCCGGTAGGCGACGGTCGTCAGCAGACGGTTGTTCGAGGCGATCCGCTCTGTCCCGGTATTGAGCACGGCAAAGCAGCCGGTGCCGTAGGTCGACTTGACCATGCCGGGCGCAAAGCAGGCCTGGCCCAGCGTGGCGGCATGCTGGTCGCCCGCCACGCCGCGGATCGGAATTGCTGCGCCGAAGAACCCGGCGTCCGTCGTGCCGAAATCTGCGTCGCAATCCTCGACCGTTGGCAGCAGGGCGCGCGGCACGCGCAGCAGGCGCAGCAACTCGTCGTCCCAGTCGTTCGCCTCGATGTCGAAAAGCATCGTGCGCGAGGCGTTGGTGGCGTCGGTGGCATGCACGCGGCCGCTGGTGAGGCGCCAGAGCAGGAAGGAGTCGACCGTGCCGAAGGCAAGCCTGCCGGCCTCGGCCCTGGCCCGCGCGCCGTCGACATTGTCGAGGAGCCAGGCGATCTTCGTCCCGGCAAAATACGGATCGACGATCAGGCCGGTCTGAGCCGTGATGGTGGGCTCGCTGCCCTCCGCGACGAGGCGCTGGCACATCTCGGCGGTGCGGCGGTCCTGCCAGACGATGGCGTTGTGGATCGGTTTGCCGGTCTCGCGGTCCCAGATCAGCGTCGTCTCGCGCTGATTGGTGATGCCGAGCGCGGCGATGTCGGAAGCCGAAAGCGATGCATCGGCCAGTGCGGAGCGAACGGTCGCCAAGGTCGACGACCAGATGTCCTCGGGATCGTGTTCGACCCAGCCGGAGCGGGGAAAATGCTGCGGGAACTCCTCCTGGCCCATTCCGACGACCCGGAACCCGTCGTCGAAGACGATCGCGCGGGTCGACGTCGTGCCCTGGTCGATGGCGAGAACGTATCCGGACATGGGCGCTCCTGAAATGCTGGTCATCGATCTCTCGCTGCCCGTCCGATTTCGGGCAGCGACCGGCAAGGGCACAGCAATGCTGCGCCGGAGATGAAAAGGCCGGGAACGCCCCGGCCTTCTCGTCCATGCTTCGTGTCCGCCGCTTACTGGGCGGGCGCGGACGCAGGGGTTGCCGAACTGGCGTCACCCTCGGCCGGTGCTGCCGCGTTCGCGTCGGCCCAGGTCTTCACCAATTCGTCGTAGTTGACGGTGATCGGCTGTTCCTTCTCGTTCTCGACGGCGGGCTGCGGCGCCAGCGTGCCGTTCGCCTTGGCCTGCTCGACCCAGTAGGCCATGTCCTGCTCTTCGTTGAGCTTCGGTCCGATGTCACCCTGGATGCCGGCCCGCTCGAGCCGTTCCATGATGCTCTCCTGCTCGGCGCAGAGCGTGTCCATGGCTTCCTGCGGCGTCTTGGCGCCGGAGGCCGCGTCGCCGATCGCCTGCCACCAGAGCTGGGCGAGCTTCGGGTAGTCCGGCACGTTGGTGCCGGTCGGCGACCACTGCACCCGGGCCGGCGAGCGGTAGAACTCGATCAGCCCGCCCAGCTCCGGCGCCCGCTCGGTGAAGCTCGGGTGACGGATCGAGCTCTCGCGGATCAGCGTCAGGCCGACATGGCTCTTCTTGACGTCCACGGTCTTCGACGTGACGAACTGGGCGTAGAGCCAAGCCGCCTTGGCGCGGTCGTCCGGGGTGGACTTCATCAGCGTCCAGGACCCGACGTCTTGGTAGCCGAGCTTCATGCCGTCCTTCCAGTAGACGCCGTGCGGGGAGGGAGCCATGCGCCATTTCGGCGTGCCGTCCTCGTTGACCACCGGCAGGCCTTCCTTGACCGCGTCGGCGGTGAAGGCGGTGTACCAGAAGATCTGCTGGGCCACCTTGCCCTGCGCCGGCACGGGGCCGGCCTCGGAGAAGGTCATGCCCTGGGCCTCCGGCGGCGCATAGGCCTTCAGCCAGTCGAGATACTTGGCGATCGAGTAGACCGCTGCCGGGCCGTTGGTGTCGCCGCCGCGCGCGACGCAGGAGCCGACGGGCTGCGAGTTCTCGTTGACGCGGATGCCCCATTCGTCGACCGGCAGGCCGTTCGGGATGCCCTTGTCGCCGTTGCCGGCCATCGACAGCCAGGCATCGGTGAAGCGCCAGCCGAGCGAGGGGTCCTTCTTGCCGTAGTCCATGTGGCCATAGACCGGACCGTCGCCCATGTCGCGGCCGGTGAAGAACTCGGCGATGTCCTCGTAGGCCGACCAGTTGACCGGGACGCCCAGCTCGTAGCCGTACTTCTCCTGGAAGTCGGCCTTGGTCTTCTCGTCGTTGAACCAGTCGTAGCGGAACCAGTAGAGGTTCGCGAACTGCTGGTCGGGCAGCTGGTAGAGTTCGCCGTCGGGCGCCGTGGTGAACGACGTGCCGATGAAGTCGTCGAGGTCGAGGTTCGGATTGGTGACTTCGCTGCCCTCGTTCGCCATCCAGTCGGTGAGGCTGCGCGCCTGCTGGTAGCGCCAATGCGTGCCGATCAGGTCGGAATCGTTGACGTAGGCGTCGTAGATGTTCTCGCCGGACTGCATCTGCGTCTGCAGCTTTTCGACGACGTCGCCCTCGCCGATCAGGTCGTGCGTGACGTTGATGCCGGTGATGGCGGTGAAGGCCGGAGCCAGCACCTTCGACTCGTATTCATGCGTGGTGATGGTCTCCGACACGACCTTGATGTCCATGCCCTGGAAGGGCTGGGCGGCGTCGATGAACCACTGCATCTCCTGTTCCTGCTCCTCGCGGGACAGGGACGACATGTCACCGATCTCGGCGTCGAGGAACGACTTCGCCGCCTCCATGTCGGCGAAGGCCGGCCCGGCGCCGAGCGTCAGGGCAAGCGCCGCGGTCGTACTCATCAGTATGCGTTTCATGGTGTCTATCCTCCCAGATGGAGCCGGTCGGTTGGTTGGCTGACCCGCGTCGACCGGTCGAGACGCGGCAGGGCCTTTGCCGTCTCGTCAGACGAGACGGAAGACGAGGAGAAAGAAGCCGGCACAGACGGCGAGCGCGTACCAGAGCGAGAGGTCGCTCGCCCACAGCCAGCCGAGGCAGATGAAGGCCGAGCCGAGCAGCGACACGAACAGCCTGTCGCCGCGGGTGGTCTCGAAGCGCAGGATACCGACGCGGGGCGAGCCGCCGGGCGCGGCATATTCCCAGACGCCCATGGCGGCGATCAGCGCGAAGATCACCAGGAAGAAGATCGCGGTCGGCCAGGTCCAGGCCATCCAGGACAGGTCGATCATCGAGGGGCTCCTTGAGCGGTGGCCGATCGGCGCGAGTGGTTTGGGCGGGGCCAGTGGTTGGAGACCGTTCCGCCGGCGCGCGGACGAGGTCTGTTCACCGCCGATACGCTGGCCGACGATACCGACGCGATTGCCAAGCTCGCGTTTTTATGCGCTTCTAAGTATGAAATATGAGCGCTAAAGCGGATTTCTCGATGAAGGTTGTCATTCATCCAGTCGCTGAAAAGGCGCTTAACAGGATGCCCAGACGCGACAGCGATGCCATAAAGGCCAAGCTTTGGCGATACGCCGAGACCGGGCAGGGCGATGTGAAGAAACTGTCCGGTCGTGAGGAGTACCGGATGAGGATCGGCGTCTGGCGCGCGCTGTTTGTTCTGCAAAACGACATGCTTGTGCTTCGCGTCGCCCATCGCCGCGAAGCCTACCGTTGAGGACACACCATGAACGAGGCAGTCAATCTCAAGGGCGAGAGCCTGATCGTCATGACCCGCGCCGAGTACGAGGACCTCATCGAGGATTCCGGCGATATTGCCCTGATCCGGCAGGCGGAGATCGATTATCCCGACGCGCCCGCCATGCCGAGCGAACTGGCAGAGGCTGTCTGGGACAAGAAGCTCCACCCGCTGGCCGCCTGGCGCAAGTCGGTCGGCATGACGCAGGCCGAGCTGGCGGCGAAGGCCGGGGTGCGGGCGGCGAGCGTCAGCGACATCGAGAGCCGCAAGATCGACCCGCGCCTGTCGACGCTGAAGGCACTGGCCGCGGCGCTGAAGCTCGGCATAGAGGACATCGTGGATTAGCGGTTTCCGTGACCGGGCGTCATCCTCGGGCTCCGTCCCGAGGATCCAGGGCTGCGCGTGCCGGGATGCGCCGGGCCGGCGGGCATGGTGCGGGGTGCGGAGGGTAGTGGCTACCACAGCCGTCGCTCTGGATCCTCGGGACGGAGCCCGAGGATGACGGCGTAGGAAAATCAAGTCTGCGGTGCTCCCGGCCAGCGGATACCCCATCACACCCTCCCCAGGGCGAAGCCCTTGGCGATGTAGTTGCGCACGAACCAGATGACGATCGCGCCCGGGATGATCGTCAGCGCCCCGGCGGCCGCGAGCACGCCCCAGTCCATGCCGGACGCCGAGACCGTCCGGGTCATGATGGCGGAGATCGGCTTGGCGTCGGTGACCGTCAGGGTCCGGGCGATCAGCAGTTCGACCCAGGAGAACATGAAGCAGAAGAACGCCGCGACACCGATGCCGCTGGCGATCAGCGGCGTGAAGATCTTGAAGAAGAAGCGCGGGAAGGAATAGCCGTCCACATAGGCCGTCTCGTCGATTTCCTTCGGCACGCCGGACATGAAGCCTTCGAGGATCCAGACCGCCAGCGGCACGTTGAACAGGCAGTGCGCCAGCGCGACCGCGATGTGCGTGTCGATCAGGCCGAAGGCCGAGTAGAGCTGGAAGAACGGCAGGGCGAAGACCGCGGGCGGAGCCATGCGGTTGGTCAGGAGCCAGAAGAACAGGTGCTTGTCGCCGAGGAAGCGGTAGCGCGAGAAGGCATAGGCGGCCGGCAGCGCCACCGCCACCGAGATCACCGTGTTCATCACCACGTAGATGATCGAGTTGATGTAGCCGCTGTACCAGGACGGATCGGTGAAGATCACCGCGTAATTGCGCAAGGTCGGGTTCTGCGGAAGCAGAGTCAGGCCGCTGAGGATCTCCTGGTTGGTCTTGAAACTCATGTTGACCAGCCAGTAGATCGGCAGCAGCAGGAAGACGATGTAGATCGCCGGGATCAGCGCCTTCCACCGGAACTGGCCGCTGCGCGCCCGCGAGCGGGATCGGATCGCGGTCTCCGAATGGGCGGAGGCCGGCAGGCTGCGGTGGGTCGTCGCCTGGTCGCTCATTCCGGCGCTCCCTTCGTCGGCTGATCGGCGCCGGCATTGGTCATCACGGTGTAGAAGACCCAGGACAGCGCCAGGATGATCAGGAAGTAGACCAGCGACATCGCCGCCGCCTCGCCGAGGTTGAACTGCCCGATCGCCAGCTTGACCAGGTCGATCGACAGGAAGGTCGTGGAGTTGCCCGGGCCGCCGCCGGTCAGGACGAAGGGCTCGGTGTAGATCATGAAGCTGTCCATGAAGCGCAGCAGCACGGCGATCAGCAGCACGCGCCCCATCTTCGGCAACTGGATGTAGCGGAACACCGCCCAGCGCGAGGCGCCGTCGATCTTCGCCGCCTGATAATAGGCGTCCGGGATCGAGACAAGGCCGGCATAGCAGAGCAGCACGACAAGGCTCGTCCAGTGCCAGACATCCATCAGGATGATGGTGACCCAGGCGTCGAACGGGTCCTGCACGTAGTTGTAGTCGAAGCCCATCGCCGCCAGCGTGTAGCCGAGCAGCCCGATGTCGGTGCGGCCGAACACCTGCCAGATCGTGCCGACCACGTTCCACGGGATCAGCAGCGGCAGCGCCATCAGCACCAGGCAGACCGGGACGAAGATGCCCTTTTTCGGCATCGACAGGGCTACGATGATGCCGAGCGGGATCTCGATGGCGAGGATGATGGCGGAGAAGAGCAGGTTGCGCTGCAGCGCGTCGTGGAACCGCGCAGAGGCGAGGATGTCCTCGAACCAGGCGGTGCCGGCCCAGAAGAACTGGTTGGCGCCGAACGTGTCCTGCACCGAGTAGTTGACCACCGTCATCAGCGGGATCACCGCCGAGAAGGCGACCAGCACCAGCACCGGCAGCACCATGAACCAGGCCTTGTTGTTCCAGGTCTTGTCCATGTCTCAGGCCCTCTCGACCAGCCAGGAATCGGCGTAGACGTTCAGTGCGTGCGGTCCGAAGCGGACGGCCGCCTCGGCGGGTATGGCGGCGCCTTCCGGCACGATCGCGCTGATCGCGTGGCCCGACAGCGTCGCCCGCACGATCTTCTCCGAGCCGACGTCCTCGACCTTCTCGATGCGCACCGGCAGAGCGTCACCGTCGCCACGGCGCACGATCTCGACGAATTCCGGCCTGATCCCGAGTTCGGTCTTCTGGCCCGGCGGCACCGCGCCAAGCCCCGCGACCGCGATGCGGGCATCGGCGACGATCGCCGCGCCGGCCTCGATCCGGCAGGGCAGCACGTTCATGCCGGGCGAGCCGATGAAGTAGCCGACGAACGTATGCCGCGGCCGCTCGAACAGCTCCTCGGGCGTGCCGATCTGCACGACCTCGCCGTCGTACATGACCACCACCTTGTCGGCGAAGGTCAGCGCCTCGGTCTGGTCGTGGGTGACGTAGATCATCGTCATCGCGAATTCGTGGTGCAGCTGCTTCAGCTCCGAGCGGAGCTGCCACTTCATGTGCGGGTCGATGACCGTCAGCGGCTCGTCGAAGAGGATCGCGTTGACGTCGGAGCGCACGAGGCCCCGCCCGAGCGAGATCTTCTGCTTCTCGTCGGCAGTCAGCCGGCGCGCCTTGCGGTCGGCCTTGTCCTCCAGCCCGATGCGGCGGAGCATCTCGGCGACGCGCCCCTGGATCTCGCTCTTCGGCAGCTTCCGGTTCTTCAGCGGGAAAGCGAGGTTCTCGCGCACCGTCATCGTGTCGTAGATCACCGGGAACTGGAAGACCTGCGCGATGTTGCGGGCCTCCGGCGTCAGCATCGTCACGTCGCGATCGTCGAAGCGGACCTTGCCCTCGGACGGCGTCAGGAGGCCCGAGATGATGTTGAGCAGCGTGGTCTTGCCGCAGCCGGACGGGCCGAGCAGCGCATAGGCGCCGCCGTCCTCGAAGGCGTGGTCGACCTCGCGCAGCGCATAGGTGCCGGCCTTCGCGAGGGCCGGCGAATAGGCGTGGCGGATATGGTCGAGGCGAATACGGGCCATCGTGTCTCCTCAGGCCGCTTGCCGCATGGGCACGGCAATGGCGGCACCGTCCGGATCGAACATCAGGACGCGGGCGGGGTCGAAGGACAACCGCACGGTCTGTCCCGCGTCCAGTCGCCGCACCCCGTGCACCAGCGCGATGATCCGCTCGCCGCCGAGATCGGCGTGAATGAAGGTCTCGGACCCGGTGACCTCGGTCAGCACAATCCTCGCGTCGAATGAGGTTTCTCCGCTTTGATCGAGCATGAGCCGGTGGGGCCGGATCCCGGCGCTGTAAGGCCCGTCGGGAAGATCGGCATGGACCGGCGCCGCGGCGAACGCGACGCCGCTCTTGGAGGTGAAGCGGCCGGCCTCCTTCACCAGGTCGACAACGTTCAGCGGCGGGTCGGAAAAGGTGCGGGCGGTCAGAAGGTCTTGCGGCCGGTGATAGACCTCGGCGGTCTCGCCGAACTGGGTGATGCGTCCCTTAGACATCGTCGCGGTGCGCCCGCCCAGCAGCAGCGCCTCGTGCGGCTCCGTGGTTGCGTAGACGAAGACGGCGCCGGTCTCGGCGAAGAGCCGCGGCAGTTCCTCGCGCAGTTCCTCGCGCAGCTTGTAGTCGAGATTGGCGAGCGGCTCGTCGAGCAGCACCAGCTCGGCGTTCTTCACCAGCGCCCGGGCCAACGCGGTGCGCTGCTGCTGGCCGCCGGAGAGGTTGAGCGGCGTGCGGTCCAGGAACGGACCGAGCTTCATCAGCTCGGCCGCCTTGCGCACCGCAGCGTCGATCTCGGCGGAGGGACGCCGCTGGATCCGCAGCGGCGAGGCGATGTTCTCGTATACCGTCAGCGACGGGTAGTTGATGAACTGCTGGTAGACCATCGCGACGTTGCGCTGGCGCACCGGGACGCCGGTGACGTCCTTGCCGTCCATGAGGATGCGGCCGCTGGTCGGCGCGTCGAGCCCGGCCATCAGCCGCATCAGGCTCGTCTTGCCGGCGAGGGTCGGCCCGAGCAGGACGTTCAGCGACCCGCGCTCGAGCTTGAGCGAGATGTCGATGATGTGTTTCTCGCCGCCGACGGAGCGGCTGACGTTCTGCAACTCGAGCAAACTGTCCTCCCAGACGGCTCCGCGCGGCGCTCTCAGGCGGCCGCGATCCTCCGTTGTGCTGCCAATGCGTTCATGTGCTCGGCGAGGCGGTGCGTCTCGCTTTCGCTGAAGCGCAGGCCGAGCTTGGTCCTGCGCCACAGAATGTCTTCGGCCGTGCGGGCCCACTCCCTGCGGACGAGCCAGTCGATCTCCGATTCGAACAGGCCGTGGCCGAGATCGCAGCCGGGTACGCCATGGCCCGCCGCCGCCATCGCGTCCGTGCCATAGGAGCGTACCAGACGGCGCACCGTGCGTGCGTCGATCCCCGGCACCGCCTCGCGCAGCCGATCCTCGAGCGCGGCCAGGCCATCGACCGCAAAGTCGCCGCCGGGCAGGGGCTTCGTCCCGGTCCAGCGCTTGCCGCGGGCGCCCAGCGCGTCCTCGATCTTTGCCAGCACTTCTTCCGACAGGACGCGGTAGGTGGTGATCTTGCCGCCGAAGCAGTTGAGAACCTTGGCCTCGTCCCGGCCGCCCTCGACTTTCAGCACGTAGTCGCGGGTCGCCTCCTGCGCCTTGGAGGCGCCGTCGTCGTAGAGAGGCCGCACGCCGGAATAGCTCCAGACGATGTCGTCCGTCGTCACCGGCTGTCTGAAATACTCGCTGGCGGCGCCGAGAAGGTAGTTCGTCTCCGCCTCGGTGATCGCCGCCTTGGCCGGATCGCCCTCGTAGTCGCGGTCGGTCGTCCCGACGAGGGTGAAGTCCTCCTCGTAGGGGATCGCAAAGATGATCCGCCCGTCGGCGTTCTGGAAGATGTAGGCGCGGTCATGCTCGTAGAGCTTGCGGGTGACGATGTGGGAGCCCTGCACGAGGCGGACGTGGCGTGCCTCGTTGCGACCCATGGCGCCGCGGATGATCTCGTCGACCCAGGGGCCGCCGACATTGACGAGGAAGCGCGCGGTGACGCTGCGGGTCACGCCGCTCTGCGAGTCCCGCAGCGTGATCTGCCAGGCCCCGGCCTCCCGCCGGGCCTCGACGACCCGGGTGCGGACCATGATCGTCGCGCCGCGATCGGCCGCGTCGCGGGCGTTGAGGACGACGAGCCGCGCGTCGTCCACGCGGGCATCGGAATATTCGAAGCCCTTGCGAAAGTCGTCCTTCAGCGGCGTGCCGAGCGGGCCGCCGAGGTCCACCGTCGTCGTCGCCCGGAGCGTCTTTCGACCGCCGATATGGTCATAGAGGAACAGGCCGGTGCGCAGCAGCCAGGCGGGCCTGAGACCGGCATGATGCGGCAGCACGAAGCGCAGCGGCCGGATGATGTGCGGGGCGATCGACCAGAGCACCTCGCGCTCCATCAGCGCATGCCGCACCAAAGCGAATTCGTAGTGCTCGAGATAGCGCAGGCCGCCATGCACCAGCTTGGTCGACCAGGACGAGGTGCCCGAGGC
>DASYHY010000020.1:0-2584 GCA_036252795.1 Aurantimonas sp.
CGACGGCACGGCCACCGCCTCGAGCCACGGCTCGCCGCGCCGCCAGCCGAGCGACTGGATGTACTTACCGGTGGTGAAGAGGACGTCGGCGGCGTCCTGGCGCAGGTCGACGCGGCCGTTGCCGTCGGCGTCCGTGCCGAAAGCAATGTATTCCTCCGGCAGAAGCTGCGTCTGGCCGAGCTCGCCGGCCCAGGCGCCCTTCATCTCCGCCGGGGTGAGATAGCCGCGGTCGACGATCTCGATCGCACCCATGAGATGCGGGCGGAAGAGTTCCGGTCGGCGGCAATCGTGGGCGAGGGTGGCGAGGGCCGCCAGCGTGTCGAAATTGCCAAGCACCGCGCCGTAATCGGTTTCAAGACCCCAGAAGGCGGCGATCACCGGACCGGGCACGCCGGTCTCGTCGAGAACCCGCGACAGCACGCCGGCGTGCTTGTCGAGGTTGGCCCGACCCTGTGTGAGCCGGTAGCCGTTGACCATGCGCGTGGCGAATTGCTGCCAGTCCTGCGCGAACACGCCCTGCGCGCGGTCGGCCGCGAGAACCTTGGGGTCGAGCCGCATGTTGGCAATCGCCGTATCGATGGCCGACGGCGACAGCCCCTTGGCCGTCGCTTCCGCCCGCACGCCTTCCAGGAACTGCCCGAAATCGCCGCCGCACTGCTGCGCCGAGGCAAGTCCAGTTCCGGCGAGGAGCATCGTCAGGGACATGGCGATGTGGCGGGCTGCAGTCATGGAGGAGGTCCTGTCCGTATGGGTTGTGGCGCCGGAGCCCGGCAATGCCGGTCGCTCAGCGACTATCGGCGCATGATGGCACTTTGAAGAAGCGGCCTCACCCGGCGTGCGTCTGCAGCCACCGGATCCAGTCGGCGCGCGTTCCGGCGAAGACGTTGCGATCGACCTCGCCGCGGATGCCCGGGACCGACCCGCTCTCGGTATATTGCCAGAAGTGGAAGTCGCGGTCTTCGTAGACGTTCTTCGGATGATCCCTGACGGCCCGCAGCCACATCTGATGCTCACGGAAGGCGCCGACCAGCCGCTCGCGGTGGACGTCGATCGGGATGTAGAGGATCGGCCGCTTGCCATAGTGCTTCTCCAGCACCGCGGCCATGGCGCCGACCTCGCGGACGATCTCTTCGGTGGAGGGCCGCCGCGTGCAGGTCGGCGAGAAGGGCGTCCACTCGATGTCGATCACCGGCGGCAGCGCGTTGCGCTCGCGCGGGACGTTGCGGATGAACCAGGCGGCCTGCTCGACGCCGGGACGGCAGTGATACCAGAAATGATAGGCACCGCGCGGGACGCCCGCCGCGCCCGCGCCGCGCCAGTGCTCGTGGAAGCGGCTGTCGAGGATATCGCCGCCCTCCGTCGCCTTCAGCCAGGCGAAGGCGACGCCGCTTTCGCGGGCGGCAGTCCAGTCGATCGTGCCCTGGTACTTGGAGACGTCGATGCCATGCACGGGATAGGCATGGGCGCTCTCGGCGCTGAAGCCGGAGGAAGCCGCCGCGAGGCCGAGATCGGCGACGTCGAGCGAGGCCGAGCGGCAGCCAGCGACGGCAAGGGCGGCCACTCCGGCCAGCATGACGATGCCGGCCCGCCAGCACGACCGCAGGCGCCCCGCAGGGCGCCGCTGCGGGCGGGCGGACAGGAAGGCACAGCGGCGGATCGCGGATAGAAGATTCATCGTGGCTCCCGGATCGTCCCTGCCGGAACAATCCGACGGCGGGACGTCGATGACTAGGACCGCCGCGCCACATCGGGTGGCGATTCGCGACGGCTGACGCGACCGGGCCACATCAGCACTGCGGGCTGGCGCCGGGCTGGTCCGCCTTCTCGTGCAGTCGGCCTGCGGGATTCGGCGCACCGATGAGGATGTCTCGACAAAACACGATCCGTGATCGGTTGCGGCCTGAACCTAAGGTCGCCTTGTGCGTTGGGTGCACAACACCATTCACTTCTGAAAGGACCATCCATGAAAACGCTCCTGTTGGCCGCCAGCGCCTCCGCCCTTCTCGTCCTCAGCGCCTGCTCCGACGACGAGGTCACCGAGACCGAGACGGCTCCGGTTGTCACCGAGAGCGAGCCCGAGGTGGTGGTGGAGCCCGAGGTCGAGACGGCCGAGCCCGAGGTCGTGGTGGAGCCGGAAGTCGAGACGGTCGAGCCCGAGATCGTCGTGGAGCCGGAAGTTGAGACGGTCGATCCGGTCGTGACCACTCCGCCGGCCGATACGGCCACGACGCCGCCGGCCGATACGGCCACGACGCCGCCGGCGGGTGGCACGACGGTCACTCCGCCTGCCGATAGCACCGCCACCGATGCGGACGACGACGATGCCGCGACGCCTGTCGTTCCGCCGGCAACAGTTCCGTCTGCCAACTAAGGCGGCGTATCCGTCGGGGCTTCAGGGCCTCCGGCGGCTTCTGCCCAGCGTCACGGGGTCGCCGCAAGGCGGCCCCGTTTGCGTCGCAGCAACGCTTGGCCGATAATCATCTCCGTTGATTGCGGTGACTCATCGGATGCAGATCTTTTCCAGCCTCAGCGCCTTGCTGCAGTCGATCCCGGCCGGGGGCCGGGCCACGCTCGAAGCCATCGT
>DASYHY010000021.1:0-33510 GCA_036252795.1 Aurantimonas sp.
CGGCTCGGTGACGGCGTGGTTCAACGGCCTGTTCGGCGATGCCGACGAGATCGCCACCCGCCGCCGGCTGGTGACCCTGGCGAATTTCCGCCAGGCGACCACCGTCTCGCGCGATCCGAAGAGCTTCGTTCTCAGCCTCAGCGTCGACACCTGGGACCCGGAGAAGTCGGCGCGGCTGGCGAACCTCGTCGCCGACAGCTTCATCGACCAGCTGGCGCTGGTCCAGTCCTCGACGGCGCGGCGCGCCAGCGACGCGCTTTCCTCCCGGCTGGCCGAACTGCGCCAGTCCGTTGTCGAGGCCGAACGCGCCGTGGAGGAGTATAAATCGGAGAACGGCCTGATCGGCGTCGGCGGCCGGCTCGTCGACGACGACTACATCCTGCGCATGAACGACCAGCTGGCGCGCTCGCGCAGCGACATCACCGCGCTGCGCGTCCGCGCGGAGCAGATGGCGAATGCCAGCGTCGACGCGGTCGTCGAGGGCTCGTTCCCGGAGGAACTGACCTCGGAAGCGCTGAGCCGGCTGCGCAACAGCTATTCCGAACTCGCGCAGCAGACCGCGAGCCTCGCCTCGACGCTGGGGCCGCGGCATCCGCAGCTCCTGGCGAGCGAACAGGCGCTGAATTCGGCGCGCGAGGCGATCCGCCAGGAAGTCAGCCGCATCGTCTCCGCGGCCCAGACCGAGCTGTCGCGTGCCGAGCAGACCAACCGTGACCTCACCGACCAGATCAACGAGCTCAAGACCAAGCAGATCGCGACCAGCGGATCCTTTGTCAAGCTGCGCGAACTCGAACGGGAGGTCGAAGCCTCCCGGGCCGTCTACGAGGCATTCCTGCTCAGGGCGCGCGAGACCGGCGAGCAGGAGAGTCTGAATACCGCCAATGTGCGGGTGATCTCGTCGGCCACGATGCCGCTCGAGCCCTCCAGCATTCCCCGCCGGGTCGTCGTGTTGATCGGGGCGATCCTCGGCCTCCTCGCGGGCATTGCGCTCGCGGCGCTTTGGGCGGTCATCGTCTTCGTCCGAGCGAGGCCCGTGACGCGGCCGGCAGCCGCTTCGGTGCCCATTCCTGCCAATTTGCGCCTCGTTGACGAGACGGCCGGCTTCCGGCCGAGCGTCCACGCCGGTGCGAGCGAGTTGCGGCGAGACCGGTCCGGAGACGCGGGCAGCGATCCGGCGCCGGACATGAACGATCACCCGGCCACCTTCGATGAGCCTCGGACGGAACCCCTTGTGTCGGACGCTTCGGCCATGGCGGATGCGTCGCCCGAGGAAGTTTCGTCCGGGACCGACGACGATCTCCAGCCGGACGAATCGGCGGCTCCGGCGGAGCGCCGGCGCACCTTGCGCGAGCGGATCCAGGCTCTCGGCGGGGAGCAGCCCGAAACGGCGAGCGGCGTCTACGCCGAGGAGGACGCCGAGGTCGAGCGCCTGCAGGAGGACATCGCCGCGGTGAAGCGGCACATCGCCGAGATCCGCAGCCGGCGGCAGGCTGTCTGAGCGTCGGCGACGCCGGAGCGGGTGCATGATCCCGTCCCGCCTGACGCTGACGTCGATCAGCCGGAAGTTACGGCCTCAGAAGACGCTGGCACCCTGGTCGGCAGTGCCCACGGTCGCGCGGAAGGCCGCGAACAATTCGCGGCCCATCCCGAATTCGTTGCCGGAAAGGTCCGGCGTTTCAGGCGTGCGGGCGTCGAGTTCGGCAGCGTCGACGAGGACCTCCAGCGTTCCCGTCTCGCCGTCGAGGCGGATCATGTCGCCGTCCTGGACCCGGGCGATCGGCCCGCCCGACTTCGCCTCGGGCGTCACGTGGATGGCCGCCGGCACCTTGCCGGAAGCCCCCGACATGCGCCCGTCGGTGACGAGGGCGACCTTATGGCCGCGATCCTGCAGGACGCCGAGCAGCGGCGTCAGCTTGTGCAGTTCCGGCATGCCGTTCGACTGCGGCCCCTGGAACCGGACGACGGCAACGAAGTCGCGGTCGAGCTCGCCGGCGTCGAAGGCGACCTTCAGCTCGTTCTGGTCGTGGAAGATCTTCGCCGGCGCCTCGACGACGCGCCGCTCCGGCTTGACCGCGGAGACCTTGATCACCGCCTTGCCGAGATTGCCGGTCAGCATCCTCACGCCGCCATTCGACGAGAAGGGCTTGTCGGCCGTGGTCAGCACCTTCGGGTCGCCGCTCTCGCGCGGCGCATCCGTCCGCATCACCGACTGGCCGTCCGGGCCGAGCCTCGCCTCGACGGCGTAGGCCCGGAGCCCGGCGCCCCAGGCGGTGCGGACGTCGTCATGCAGCAGCCCGCGATCCAGAAGCTCGCGGATCAGGAAGCCCATGCCGCCGGCGGCGTTGAAATGGTTCACATCGGCGAGCCCGTTCGGATAGACGCGGGCGAGCAGCGGCGTCACGTCCGACAGGTCGGAAATGTCCTGCCAGCTGAGCTTGATTCCGGCCGCCGCGGCCATCGCGACGAGGTGCATCGTGTGGTTGGTCGAGCCGCCCGTGGCGTGCAGCCCGACGACGCCGTTGACTACCGCCCGCTCGTCCACCACCAGACCGGCCGGCGTGTACTCATTGCTGAGCGCGGTGATCGACAGGGCCCGCCGCGTCGCCTCGCGGGTCAGCGCGTCGCGCAGCGGCGTGTTGGGGTTGACGAAGGAGGAGCCCGGCGTGTGCAGGCCCATGATCTCCATCAGCATCTGGTTGGAGTTGGCGGTGCCGTAGAAGGTGCAGGTGCCCGGCCCGTGATAGGATTTCGATTCCGCCTCGAGCAGCGCGTCCCGGCCCACCTTGCCCTCGGCGTAGAGCTGGCGGATGCGGCTCTTCTCGTCGTTCGGAAGGCCCGAGGTCATCGGGCCGGCCGGGATGAAGATCGCCGGCAGGTGGCCGAAGGTGAGGGCAGCGATGACGAGGCCCGGCACGATCTTGTCGCAAACCCCGAGATAGACCGCGGCGTCGAACATGTCGTGGGAAAGGCCGACGGCCGCAGCCATGGCGATGACGTCGCGCGAGAACAGCGACAGTTCCATCCCGGACTGGCCCTGCGTGACGCCGTCGCACATGGCGGGGACACCCGATGCCACCTGCGCCGTCGCGCCGATGGAGCGCGCCGTCTCGCGGATGATCTCGGGATAGGGCTCGAACGGCTGGTGCGCCGACAGCATGTCGTTATAGGCGGTGATGATGCCGAGATTGGGCGTTGTGCCCTCCGACAGGCGTGCCTTGTCCGTCGGCCCGCAGGCGGCAAACCCATGCGCAAGGTTGCCGCAGGTGAGGGTCGAACGCTTCGGCCCCTCGGCGCCCTTGTGCCGGATGCGGGCGAGGTAGGCGCCCCGTGTCGCAGCCGAGCGCTCGCGGATGCGATCGGTGATCTCTTCGATGCGGCGATCTGCGGCCATCGTCGGAACCTCGTACGGGTTGGTGTCAGGGCGCCCAGAAAACCGCCAGGAGCTCGTCTCTCGGGGCGCGGAGCACGGCGCGCACCGGCATCTTGTCGACAGGGCCGGGCTGGAGAGCCGCCTGGTAGACGGCGAGCTTCTCCTCGCCCTCGATATGGAGAGCGAGGAACCGCGTGTCCACGATCAGCGGCAGGGTGAGGGTCACCCGCGGCTCCGCGGCGGCGGGCGCGCGAATCGTGGCGACGGGGTCGTGTGTATCGGGGGCGGTCGCCGCGTCGAGGTGGTCGGCACCGGGGAAATAGGAGGCCGTGTGGCCGTCCGTTCCCATGCCGAGCACCGTCACGTCGAAGGGGCGCGCGAGGCGCTGGAACCGCGCCTGCAACTCCCCGGCCACGTCTTCGGGCGCGGGGGCATCGAGGTAGAACGGCAGGAAATGCGCCTTGGCGGCCGGGCCGGTGAGCAGATGCCGTCGCACCATCGCCGCGTTCGACCGCTCGTCGGTCTCCGGCACCCATCGCTCGTCGACCAGCGTGACCGTCACGCTCGCCCAGTCGATCTGGGTCTGCGCCAGGCGCTCGAAAAAGCGCTTGGGAGTGGAGCCGCCGGACACGGCGAGCGTGGCCGCGCCGCGCGTCGCGATCGCACCAGCGAGGACGGCGGCGACGCCTGTGGCCAGGGCTTCGGCAAGATCCTCGCGCGAGGCGTAGGAGTGGAGCACGGGGGCGGGGGTCATGGCGCGCTCAATCCGGCTCGTGCCACGTCCGGCCATCCCGCTCGATCAGCGCGACGCCCGACGACGGACCCCATGTGCCTGCGGTATAGCCCTGCGGCTTCATGCCCTTCTCCTCCCATCCACGCAGAATAGGATCGACCCATTCCCACGCCGCCTCGACCTCGTCGCGCCGCATGAACAGCGTCTGGTTGCCGCGGATGACGTCCATCAGCAGGCGCTCGTAGGCGTCCGGATTGCGCACGCCGAAGGACGCCGCGAAGCTCATGTCGAGCGGCACGTGCCGCAGCCGCATGCCGCCGGGGCCGGGATCCTTGATCATCAGCCACTGCTTGACGCCCTCATCCGGTTGCAGCCGCATGACCAGCTGGTTCTGGACGACGTTGCCGGCGGAGCCGGCGAAGATGTTGTGGGGGATCGGACGGAAGGTGACGACGATTTCCGACATGCGCTCCGACAGGCGCTTGCCGGTCCGCAGGTAGAACGGCACGCCGGCCCAGCGCCAGTTCCCGATCTCCGCCTTGACCGCGACGAACGTCTCCGTGTCGCTGGCGCCATTGCCGAGGTCCTCGAGATAGCCGCGCACCGCCACCCCGCCGGAGGCGCCCTGCTTGTACTGGCCCCGCACGGTCCGGCTCTCGACATTGCTCTGGTCGATCGGCTGCAGGGCCCGGAGCACCTTCAGCTTCTCGTCGCGCAGGGCGTCCGAATCGAGCGACGATGGCGGTTCGAGCGCGACCAGGCACATCAGCTGCACGATATGGTTCTGCACCATGTCGCGCAGCGCGCCGGCCTTGTCGTAGTAGCCGGCGCGACCCTCGAGCCCGACGGATTCCGCCACCGTGATCTGCACATGGTCGACATGGGCCGAATTCCAGACCGGCTCGTAGAGCGCATTGGCGAAGCGCAGCGCCATCAGGTTCTGGACGGTCTCCTTGCCAAGATAATGGTCGATCCGGAAGACCTGCTCTTCGCTGAAGTGCTGGCCGATGGTCTCGTTGAGCGCCCGCGCCGACTCCAGATCGCGGCCGACAGGCTTCTCGATCACCAGCCGGCTCCTGCTGGTGGCGAGGCCCTTTTCGCTGATCCTCGTGGCGATGTCGGCGAAGAGCGCCGGGCCGACGGCGAGATAGAAGGCGCGGATGCGCGTGGCATCCGCCTCGTCGAGCAGGCTGCGCAGGCTGTCCCAGCCGTCATCCGACCGCGCGTCCACCTGCCGGTAGAATAGCCGCGACAGGAAGCGCCCGATGGCCTCGTCGTCGAGATCCGCCGCGCCGACATGCTGGCGCAGAGCGTCATGGGCGAAGGCGCGGTAGTCCTCGTCGCTGATGTCGCTGCGCGAGGCGCCGATGATCCGCGCAGCGGCGGGAATCTGCCCGTCATGGTCGCGATGATAGAGAGCCGGCAGAAGCTTACGCTCCGCCAGGTCGCCGTTGCCGCCGAAGACGACGTAGTCGAAAGGCTCGACCGGAATGATCTGGCTGGACATGCTGTGTCCCTTGGCGAGAAGCGACGTCGAGCGGCGCAAGACCCGCATCTAGTCTAATCGATTGAATAATTCCACCGCCAAGAAGAAATCCACCAGAGCCATCGGGAGACCGGGGACGCGGACCTCCGTCTGGCGCTCCTCAGGACGCGGGGGCCTTGCGCGCGTTGGCTCGCGACAGGGCGGAGAGCATCTGGTGGTCCGCGAACGGCTTCTTGATCGCTTCGGCGGCCTCGGCGCCTTCCGGCAGGTCCAGCGCCTCGCCATAGCCCGTCACGAAGATGAACGGGATGTTCTTCCGGTTCAGCGGCCCGACGAGCGAGAAGCTCGTCTCGGAGCCGAGATTTACGTCGAGCATGGCCACGTCGAGCGCTTCGGTGTCGATGATCGTCAGCGCGTCGGCGACGCTCGCCGACGTGAAGACCTTGGCGATCCCATTGTCGAGGAGGATCTGCTCGGCGTCGAGCGCGATGATCATGTTGTCCTCCACGATGAGGGCGTTGAGGCCGTGGAGGCTGTCGGTTTCGGTCATTGTGGCCGCCGTCTGGGGAGCTTCCCCTATGGCGGGGTGCCGCATCTCGCGGTCCCCGAGGTGATAGTGAGCCGGCGGCAGGCTGAATTGTGCCGACAATCCGGAGAGGTGATAGGTGACCTCCGCCGATCCCCCGAGGTCGTGCGGGATCGACCGCTCGATGATGGTCGAGCCGAAACCGCGGCGGCTTGGCGGGGAGACGGGGGGGCCGTCCGTCTCGCGCCAGCTGATCTGGCACAACTGGTCCGCGTCGATGTTCCAGGAAACGGCGACGGAGCCGCAGGAATCGGACAGCGCGCCATACTTGGCGGAGTTCGTCACCAGCTCGTGGAAGACCAGCGCCAGCGTCGAGAACGCCCGGGGCTCGACGTAGACGTCGGGACCGTCCAGCCGTACCCGTCCGGCCTTGCTGCCGATATAGGCCTGCACCTCGGTCTCGATGATCTCCGACAGGTTCTGGGCGGCGAAGTTCTGCTTGGTGATCTGGTCGTGAGCGCGGGCGAGCGCCTGGATGCGATTGCCGATCGTGCCCGCGAATTCTTCGACGGAGCGCGCGCCGGGCCTGCTCTGGACGATCAGCGCCCTGATCAGGCTGAGGATGTTGCGGACCCGGTGATTGAGTTCCGCGATCAGCAATTCCTGCCGCTGCGCCGCGAAGGATTGCTGCCGCTCGGTCTCCTCGTTGAAGCGCAGCAGCACTTCCAGGATCGAGACGCGCAACGTGTCGGCTGCCTTGCGCTCGGCCTCGGTGAAGGGAGCGGACTTGCCGCGCACGGTCTCCTGCCAGGCCTCGAAGCTCTTGCGCGGCGACAGGCGGGCCCCGTTCGGCCCGAACGTCGTGATCTTGGACGTCGGGTCGCCCGCCCAATGGATCTTCTGGACGATCTCCTTGCGGAAGAACAGGAGATAGTCGCGTGGCGACCGCGAGATGGGGATGGCGAGAACGCCGGCGACGCGGTCGGCGAAGCTCTCGGCCGGGGGATAGACGGCGGCGAGTTCGTGGTTGGCGTAGATCCGGTTCGCCGCGGCGCGGTTGAGGAACCGCGCCAGCCCCGGCATGTCGTCGGGCAGGGGGCAGTGGCCGAAACAGCGCGCCGTCCCCTTGGCATAGACTGCAAAGCCGTCGCAGGGCACGATCTGTCGCAGATCGTCGGCGAAATCCGCCAGCGCCTCGATCGAGGGCGTCGCCGAGACGATCTTGCCGACGAAGCGGTCGTGCAGGTCGCGTACCGCCTCCTCCGCCCGTCGCTGCTCCTTCTGGAGGCGCGCCTCGACGATGAAGGAAATCATCTGGCCGAACAGCTCGGTCGTGCTGCGCAGCTCCATTGGCAGATGCCGCGGCGCGTAGTGGTGCAGCGCGAACAGCCCCCAGAGGCGGCCGTCGATGACGATCGATATCGAGAAGGAGGCCGAAACCCCCATGTTCTTCAGGTATTCGATGTGGATCGGCGAGACCGCGCGCAGCAGCGACAGCGACAGGTCCAGCGCTTCGCCGTTCGGGTCCAGCCCCGGCTCGACGGGAACCGGCTCGGCGGAAACGTCCGCGATGATGCGGATCTGGTTCCGCACGTAGAGGGCTCTGGCCTGCTGGGGGATATCCGTCGCGGGGTAGTGCAGGCCGAGGAAGCTCTCGAGGCCAGAGCGCGCCGCTTCCGCAACCACCTCGCCCGAATTGTCGCCGGCAAAGCGGTAGAGCATCACCCGATCGAAGCCGGTGACGGCGCGGAGTTGGCGGACGCTTTCCCTGAAGAGGCCCGGCAGACCATCCGTGCGCTGGATGCGCGCGATCATGTTCTTGACCAGTGTCCCGGGATTGGTGATCGGCACCTCGGCGGACGGTTCCGCCTCGATGACGATCGAGTGCCCGCTGATGTGGACGGCGACGTCGAACAGCCGGCCCGAGCCGAAGAGGTCGAAGCCGAACAGCCGCTCGGACCCGTCATCCTGCGTCAGCAGCTGCAGGCGCCCGCGAATCGCGTGCATCGCCGACGGTGGCAGGAGCGTCGCAAGCGGCTCGCCGAGCAGCGCCTCTGCCGAATGGTCGACGAACGCGCCGATATTGGCCGAGACGTGCTGGATCATCCAGTCCATCGAGGCGGCGACGAGGAAGCCGAATCCCTGGATCCGGCCGAGCCGATGGATCGGCTCGCGGTCGCAATTGGTCAGGTCGACAGCGAATTGGGTGGGGTCTTCGCTGTAGTTCAAGATGGAACGGGCTCCGGGCAGGGGGTGGTTGCCGCGCGTTGATACGCGGATTCGAACAGGGCGAAGGCGGCCTGTGCCGCGGCGAGCGCGCGCTCTCGCGCAGTTGTCGTCGCGACGCGGTCGGACAGCGCCGCCATCCGATCGCCAAACGCGTCGGGGCCGGAAGCTCCCGCGAGATAAGCGCTGGAGGCACCGGGCCATCGGCTTCCTAGATCCTTGCCAATGAACTGGCGATGAATGAAGCGCGCGCCAAGACGCGAGCCGTCGAGGACGTATATCAGCCCGGCCGCCTCGGGCAGGCCCGTCCGGCAGACGGGTAGCAGGCCAGTGTCGACAGGGGTGAGGTCCATCGACCGCATGTCCGCCACCAGCGCGGGCAGCAGCGATTGCCGCCTCGCGAGGAAGGGCGCAGAGGCCTGGTCCGCCATCCGTTCGAGCAGGGGTTCGAGGCGCGCGTGGCATGCGTGATTCATGCGGATGAAGCGATGATACTGCGAGACATCGTCGGCATCGGTCATCCCGGCAAAGCCGAGGTCGAGGCGCTGGTGCGCGATGGACGTGCCCTCGCGCAGCAGCGCGCGCAGGAACGGCCCGGCTACGGACGCGTCCGCACGGAGCTTATCAGGAGGACGGATCGCCGCGTTGTTCATCGGGACGAGGAAATGCGATGATAAACGTGCCTTTTCAAGGCCCTCGGGCGAAAGCCGCGAGAATTCCCGCTTCTCGGGGGCCTCGCAGGGGCACGCTGACAGCGGCGCAATCTGCCGATCCGCACCGCATGGCCGCGCGCCACAACGCGGCGGTGAATTGGTTGCATGATGCAACTGTCTCGAATCGACTGATCATGCTGACGAAATTGCGTCCGGTAGCTCGGCGGGCATGGCGAGGCGCGTCCGATGCGGCGGCAGCGCCTGGCCTTGCAGCGCCTTTTAGCCGGGCAATGAATTTGCCACCACGCTCGCGTCAGAGGCGGTCGCGGAGCGAGAACCAGGTCATGGCCAGGAACAGGAGCGGCGATCGCAGGCGTCGGCCGCCGGGAAAGGCCGGGATCCGCAGTGCCTCGAATTCCGCCAGTCCGTCCCGGTTGCCGCCGCTGACGCGATCGGCATAGAGCCGTCCCGCAAAGTTCGCCAGCATGACCCCGTGCCCGGAAAAGCCGCCGATCGTGGTGATTCCCGGCTCCAGCTCCCGAACGAAGGGCAGGCGCTCCATCGTGATGCCGACGGAGCCGCCCCAGGCATGGGTCAGGCGCACGCCGGCCAGTTGCGGATAGACCTCGGCGATCTGCTTGCGGATATGGCGGGAGATGTCGCCCGTGGCGGCGGTGTAGGCTTCCCGGCCGCCGAACAGCAACCGCCCGTCGCCGCTCTTGCGGAAGTATCGCACGACGAACCGCGAGTCCGCACAGGCTTCCCCGCCCGCAAGGATCGCATCGGGATCGGCCAGCTTCTCGGTCGCCCCGATGAAGGAGCCGATCGGCATGACGTGGGAGTCGACGGTGGCGTTAAGGCCAGTGCCGTGCGCGTTCACCGCGATCAGCGCCCGCTCGGCTGACACCTCGCCGCCGGCCGTCCGGGCGATGATCCGGCCGCTGCGCCGCTCCAGCTTCTCGACGCGCGCCGCCTCGAAAAGCAGCACGCCGGCGGAAGCGGCGGCCCGCGCGCTGCCGACGACGAGCTTCATTGGGTTGAGATGGCCCGTCCCGGTATCGCGGATCCCGCCGAGATAGCGGGTGGAGCCCACCCGCTCGGCGGTTTCGGCGCCGTCCATGAAGTGCGCGTGCGGGTAGCCGTAGCGGGTCGCGAGATCCTCGACCTGCGCCCGGTATTCATCCAGGTAGCGCCGCCGGTGGACGACGTTCAGCTGTCCGTGGCCGAGATCGGCGTCGATGCCGTTCCCGGCGATGAAGTCGAAGAGACTGGCCTTGGCTTCCTCCGCGAGATCGAACAGCGCCTTGGAGCGCTCGAAGCCGTAGTCCGCCTCGATCTCCTTGGGCCAGAGCCGCTGTCCCGTGCCCATCTGGCCGCCATTGCGGCCGGAGGCGCCGTCGCCGAAGCGGTGCGCCTCCAGAACGGCGACGCGAACCCCGCGCTGCGCCAGATGCAGGCCGGCCGAGAGCCCGGTGAAACCGCCGCCGATCACGACGACGTCGACCGACAGGTTCTCGACGAGCGCGGGATAGGCCGGCCGCTCGACGCTGTCCTCGTACCAGGAGCGTCCGGGCGCGATCGGAGACTGGTAAGGGCTCAAGCGCTCAGACCTGCAGCAACAGGAACTCGCGCTCCCAGGGGCTGATCACCTGCATGAAGGTCTCGTGCTCGCCGCGCTTGATGCCGGCATAGGTGCCCACGAACTCGCGCGAGAAGACCTCATGGAAAGCCGGCTCCGTCTCGAACGCGGCGACCGCCTCGAGCAGGCCCCGCGGCAGCGAGATCCCGCCGTCCTCGTTTACCGTTCGGTCGGTCGGCTCGTCAGGGCGCTCGGCCTCGACCATGCCGAGATAGCCGCAGGCGAGCGACGCCGCGATGGCGAGGTACGGATTGGCGTCGGAAGAGGGCAGCCGGTTCTCCACCCGGCGTCCGGCCGGGTCGGAGGTGGGCACGCGAAACGCGGTGGTCCGGTTGTCGTAGCCCCATGCGGTGTTGGTCGGCGCGCTCATCCCGTAGGTGAGGCGGCGATAGGAATTCACGTAAGGGGCCATCATGATCAGCGCCGCCGGCACGTAGCGCTGCATGCCGCCGATGAAGTGGAAGAACAGCTCCGACGGTGTGCCGTCCTCGTTGGAGAAGATGTTGCGGCCGGTCCGTGCGTCGGTGACCGACTGGTGGATGTGCATCGCCGAGCCCGGCTGGCCCTGGATGGGCTTGGCCATGAACGTGGCGTAGATGTCCTGGCCGAGTGCCGCCTCGCGGATCGTGCGCTTGAACATGAAGACCTGGTCGGCGAGTTCCAGCGGGTTGCCGTGGCGCAGGTTGATCTCGAGCTGGGCGGCGCCTTCCTCGTGGATCAGCGTGTCGATCTCCAGCCCCTGCCGGTCGGAGAAGTCGTAGATGTCGTCGATCAGCTCGTCGAACTCGTTGACGCCGCCGATCGAGTAGGACTGGCCACTCTGGATCTGCCGGCCCGAGCGACCGATCGGCGGGACCAGCGGATAGTCCGGGTCGACGTTCTTCGAGACGAGGTAGAACTCGATCTCGGGCGCCACCACCGGCTTCCAGCCGCGGTTCTCGTACAGCGCCATGACCCGCTTCAGGACGTTGCGCGGCGTGTAGCCGACGGCCGCGCCCGACTGGTCGACGAGGTCGCAGATTACCTGGGCCGTGGGGTCGTTCTCCCACGGCACGAGCGCCAGCGTGGAGAGGTCCGGCACCAGCTTCAGGTCGCCGTCATTCGGCGAGTAGCGGAACTCGCCGCTCTCTTCCGGATATTCGCCGGAGATGGTGTGCATGAAGAGCGCCGAAGGCAGCGCCAGCGAGGTCTCGCCGACGAACTTCTTCGCCGGCATCATCTTGCCGCGCGCCACGCCGGCGAGGTCGGGCGTGATGCATTCGAGATCGTCGATGCCGCGCGCCGCGAGCCATTCCGTCGCCTCCTGCATCGAGCGCACGCCGCGCTTCGATTCCAGGAAGGCGCGGGTCTCGTCGGGGGTGAGCTTCAGGTGGCCGATGTCGCGCTTGACCGGCATCGGCGTCCCCTTGATCGGGCTTGCCTCGTTGCCGCTGCCCTTGGGGCGGGGCGCATGACGTTGCAGGCCTGCGGGGCTTGCGGGCCGAGGCGGTTTCGTCCGTGTCGTGTCGGGCATGCGGTCCTTCTGGGAGCCGTTCGGCGCAGGCGGCAGCATAGCCGGCGAAGGACCGCGTGGGAAGGCGGAACGGGCCGCGACGCCAGCGCGGCCCGTTCCGTCATCTCTTCTAACGAGCGAGGGTTCGCCGGCTCACGCGCCGGTCTTCACGACGACCGGGATGAGCAGATCGCCCCAGTTGCCGTCGCCGCCGTGGTGACGGGCCGAGCGCACCAGCTCGACCGAGACGCCGGCCTCCACCGCCTTCATCACCGACTGGTTGAGCCGGTGCAAATCGTTGGCGAGCATGCGGATCGCCGTCTGCTGCGCCTCGTCCATCGCCGAGGACTGTTCCTCGGCCCGTTCCTTCACCCGTGTCCGCGGGCGCTCTTCGCTGTGACTGATCGTGGCACTCATCGTCTCTCTCCCATCGTTTCTGCCAATCCCGGCGACCGGCGGCGACTGCGCCGGCCGGCCGCCAGCGGGATCATTCGGCCGCTTCGCTCATCGGGGCGTCGGCCTTGAACTGCGCGCTTTCGGTGGATTCGCCCATGGCGGTGGTCGACGAACTGCCGCCGGTGATCGCCATCGAGACGGCATCGAAATAGCCGGTGCCGACTTCGCGCTGGTGCTTGGTGGCGGTGTAGCCGTCGGCTTCTGAGGCGAATTCCGCCTCCTGCAGCTCCGAATAGGCCGCCATCTGCCGGTCCTTGTAGCCGCGTGCCAGCTCGAACATGCCGTGGTTCAGCTGGTGGAAGCCGGCGAGCGTGATGAACTGGAACTTGTAGCCCATGGCGCCGAGCTCCTTCTGGAACTTCGCGATCGTCGCGTCGTCGAGGTTCTTCTTCCAGTTGAACGACGGCGAGCAATTATAGGCGAGCAGCTGGTTCGGATGCTCCTTGCGCACTGCCTCGGCAAAGCGCTTCGCCTGGTCGAGGTCCGGCTTGGAGGTCTCGCACCAGATCAGGTCCGAATAGGGTGCGCAGGCGATCGCGCGGGCGATGCAGGGCTCCAGGCCGTTGCGGACCCGGTAGAAGCCTTCCGACGTGCGGCCGGCATCGTAGTCGACGAAGGGCTGGTCGCGCTCGTCGATGTCGGAGGTGATCAGCTTGGCGGCCTCGGCATCGGTGCGGCAGATCACCAGCGACGGCACGCCCATGACGTCGGCGGCGAGCCGCGCGGCGGTGAGGTTGCGGATATGCGCCTGGGTCGGGATCAGCACCTTGCCGCCCAGATGGCCGCACTTCTTCTCCGATGCCAGCTGGTCCTCGAAATGCACGCCCGCGGCGCCGGCCTCGATGAACGCCTTCATGATCTCGAACGCGTTGAGCGGCCCGCCGAAACCGGCCTCTGCGTCGGCGACGATCGGCGCGAACCAGGTGTCGACCGACTTGTTGCCCTCGGCGTGCTCGATCTGGTCGGCGCGCTGCAGCGTGCGGTTGATACGCCGGCACAACTCGGGTGCGGCATTGGCCGGGTAGAGCGACTGGTCGGGATACATGGACGAGGCGGTGTTGGAGTCGGCGGCGACCTGCCAGCCCGAAAGGTAGATCGCCTTGAGGCCGGCGCGCACCTGCTGCATCGCCTGGTTGCCGGTCATGGCGCCGAGCGAATTGACGAAATCCTCCGAATGGATCAGCTGCCAGAGCCGGTTCGCCCCATTCTCGGCCAGCGTGTAGCGAATCTGGACCGAGCCGCGCAGCTTCTGCACGTCCTCGACACCGTAGTCGCGGGTGACGTTGTCGAAGCGGCCCTCGGGTGCCGACGGAACCAGGTTGTAAAAATCGGTCATGGCAGGTGATCCTCCGTGTTCGCCGCCAACGCAGTTACAGTCTGCGACAGCGTTCGATCGGAACATTGTCAGGCGCCGTATCGCCGGCAAACCCGCCCGGCGTGGTTTGGCTCCCTAAATCGGGTCGTCTTGTCGAAGCTTTCACAGGAGCGGCTTGTCATGCTGTCAAGATTGTCATAGCAGTCTATCTGCTCCGAGAAGGATCCTGCCCGGCCAGGGCGCGCTGTGGCGTCGCCATCACATCCGGTCGATTTTTCGCGAAGACACTGTCCGGAAACACAATTTGGCCCCGCGCGTCGATGATCGGAAACTTCCTTCTGCAATCATCCACCCAGTCGTCGGTGGACGAGCGAACGGATGATGGAGCGAACGATGCGTGCCGTGCGTGCCGTGTTGAATCTGTTGGGGCTGATCCGCGACCCGTCGCGCCGGCCGTATCGCCCGGAGCGGTACTACATGCGGGGTCCCGGGCCGGCCTGCATGCGACGGATGCAGGCGGGCGGCCCGATCGGACGCTGAGGGCAGCCGCGCCTCTCCAGGATCGTTCGCCGGCGGAGCGCCGGCGGAGCGGCCGGCGCTGATGGCCGAGAACAAGATCTTCGCCGGGCCGCGCATTCGCCGCATCCGCAACGGTCTAGGCCTGACGCAGACGGCGATGGCCGAGGCGCTCGGCATCTCGCCGTCCTATCTCAACCTCATCGAGCGCAATCAGCGCCCGTTGACCGTGCAGCTCATCCTGAAGCTGTCGCGGACCTACACGGTCGATTTCAGCGACCTGCAGGGCGGCGAGAAGCAGAGCTCCCTTGCCGAGCTCCGTGGCGTGTTCTCGGATCCGCTTCTTTCCGGAGAACTGCCGGGGGAGCAGGAACTGCTCGAGGTCGCGGACGCCGCGCCCAATGCGGCGACGGGCATCGTCAAGCTCTACCGCGCCTATCGCGAGCAGCAGGCGCGGCTGACGGACCTGTCGGTGCTGCTCGCCCGCGAAGGCCGGGAGACGCGGCTGGCGGGGACGCGGCTGCCGATCGACGAGGTCCGCGAAACCTTCGAGACACGGCCCAACCATTTTCCGGCGATCGAGACCGCCGCCGAGCGGTTCCACCAGACGCTCGCGCCGGGCGACGATCTGATGGGGGCGCTGCGGAATTGGCTGCGCAGCGAGCATGACGTCTCGGTGCGCGTGCTGCCGGTCCAGACCATGCCGAACTGGCGCCGGCGCTTCGATCGTCATTCCCGGCGGCTGTTCCTGTCGGAGCGGCTGGCACCCGCCGATCGCCTGCGCGAGACCGCCATGGAAGCCTGCCTGCTCGCCTTCGGCGACGTCGTCGCGGCAGAGAACGATACCTTCGGATTCACCAGCGACGAGGCGCGCCGGCTCGGGCGTTTCGAACTCCTGCGCTACGCCGCCCATGCACTGATGATGCCCTACCTGGCGTTCCAGGCTGCCGCGCAGCGTTCGGCCTACGACGTCGACGTGCTGCGCGGCCGCTTCCAGGTATCCTTCGAGCAGGCGGCGAACCGGCTGACCATGCTGCAGCGCCAGGCAGCGCCCGGCGTGCCGTTCTTCCTGCTCGAGGTCGACAATGCCGGCAACCGCTTCCGCCGGGCCGGCGCGCGCGGCTTTCCCGTGCAGCGGTTCGGCGGCGACTGCCCGAAGCTTCCGATCCATGCCGCCTTCGCGCAGCCGGGCCAGATCCTCGTCGAGGCGGCACAGATGCCGGATGGCGCCGAGTTCCTGCTCGTCGCCCGGACCCTCGACGGGCTGCAGGCGGGATTCGAGGAGCGGCCGCGGCGCACGGCCATCCTGCTCGGCTGCGACATCGGCTACAAGGACGACACCGTCTACGGCCGCCACCTCGGCGCGAGCCCCGTGCCGACGGCCATTGGGCCGGCATGCCGGCTGTGCGAGCGCCAGGGGTGCCTGGCGCGGGCAGAGCCGCCGCTGACCCGTCCGCTCGGCCTGGACGAGATGGTCACCGGCCTGTCGGCGTTTGACTTCCAGTAGGCGTGGAGCCACATCGGGCCTGCCGGGGCCGCAGCGGACGTCGCAAGATCGTCATGAAACGTGCGAAGACGGCTGGCGGAGATAGATCTTTCAGCAGGTCCGGTGCCAACGGACCTTAGCGAAGTGAGCCATGAACAAGCCTGTCAGCCAGCAGAAGCAGAAGACCCAGGGTCTCGAGGACACGCTGACCCGCGACGGCTTCGTCGCCCGTTCGGTGCAGCGCCTCGTGGATGGCGCCGAAAGGCTCAATCTGCGCCACTCCGCCGTCGGCAACCCGCCGGTGTTCCCGACCGACGCCTTCCCATGGGCCCGCGAGGTCGAGGCGGAGTGGAAACTGATCCGCGCCGAACTCGACAAGGTGCTGGTGCGCAAGGGCGAACTGCCGGCGTTTCACGAGATATCCTCCGAGGTCCGCTCGATCTCGTCAGACCAGAACTGGAAGACCTTCTTTCTCTGCGGCTACGGCATCACCTCGCAGGAGGCGATCCGCCAGTGCCCCGAGACGTGGCGAATCCTGCAGAAGATCCCCGGCCTCAAGTCGGCGATGTTCTCGATCTTCGAGCCGGGCAAGCACCTGCCGCCGCATCGCGGGCCCTATAACGGCGTGCTACGCTTCCATCTCGGCTTGATCGTTCCCGACCAGCCCGACAAGGTCGGCATCCGCGTCGACGACCAGACGTGTCACTGGGAGGAAGGCAAGGCGCTGATCTTCGACGACGCCTACGAGCACGAGGCCTGGAATCATTCCGACCAGGTGCGGGTGGTGCTGTTCGTCGATTTCGAGAAGCCGCTCAACTTCCCCGCCAGGCTGACCAACAAGGCGGTGCTGAACCTGGCGGTCTTCACGCCCTTCATCCGCGAGGGCTACAAGGCCCACAAGGCGTGGGAGAAACTGTTCTACGGCGAGGGCACGAAGCACCGCTAGAGGGAAGGAGCGAGCGGCTCGATGAGGATGCAGGCAGGCAATCTCCAGTGGCGCGCGATGCGAGGCGCGGATCTTCCGGGCGTGGCTGCGCTCGCCGACCGCATCCACCCGTCGCTGCCGGAGGATGTCTCGGTCTTCGCCGAGCGGCTCCGCCTCTTCCCGCAGGGGTGCCTTGTGCTCGACGCCGGTACCGGCGGCTGTCTCGGCTACGCCGTCGCCCATCCCTGGATCGAGGGCTCGCCGCCGAAGCTCGACACCCCGCTGGGAGTGCTGCCGCAGCCGGCCGATTGCTTCTACATCCACGACGTGGTGGTCGCCCCGGAGGCGCGGGGCCAGAGTCTGGCCGCCGAGGCCGTGGAACGGCTGCTGCGGGAGGCGGAAGCCTATCGCTGTGCCGCCCTGGTCTCCGTCTATGCGACGACGCCCTTCTGGTCGCGCTTCGGCTTTTCCGAGGCCGCCGGACGGCTCGCGCCGAGCGCTTTGGGCTCCTACGGGGCCGACGCGCGCTACATGGTCCGGTTGACGCGGCGCTGAGCAGTGCTTCCTTACTGTGCAGGCATGACACCCAAGGGCTGGAAATCCGGGTGCCGATGCCCTTATGGTCGCTGTCAGCACATGCTGGTGCACGTGCCGCCAATCCGGCGGTCCGGAATTCCCACCGCAAACAAGGGGCTTCGTCGATGAAGCAGTATCTCTTCGGGGCGGCGGCTGCGGCCATCGCCATGGGTCTGGCGCCCGCCGGTGCGCAGGATCGCGTCGTCAACGTCTACAACTGGTCGGACTATATCGACGAATCGATCCTCGCCGACTTCACCAGCGAGACCGGCATCCGCGTCGTCTACGACGTGTTCGACTCCAACGAGATCGTCGAGACCAAGCTGCTGGCCGGCGGCACCGGCTATGACATCGTCGTCCCGACCGGCACCTTCCTCGCCCGCCAGATCCAGGCCGGCGTCTTCCAGCCTCTGGACAAGGCGAAGCTCACCAACTGGGACAATCTCGACCCGCAGGTGATGGAGCGCCTGGCCCGCTACGATCCGGAGAACCAGTACGCGATCAACTACATGTGGGGCACGACCGGCCTCGGGCTCAACGTCGACATGGTGAAGGAGCGGCTCGGCGAGGATGCGCCGCTGGACACGTGGGACATCCTGTTCGATCCCGAGACGGCCGCCAAGCTCGCCGATTGCGGTATCTACGTGCTGAACACGCCGGAGGAAGTGGTGCCGGCGGCACTCAACTATCTGGGGCTCGATCCGAACTCGGACGAGCGGGAGGATCTCGACAAGGCGCAGGAACTGCTGCTGTCGATCCGCCCCTACGTCCGCAAGTTCCACTCGTCCGAATATATCGAGGCGCTGGCCAACGGCGACATCTGCGTCGCGCACGGCTGGTCGGGCGATATCCTCCAGGCACGCGATCGCGCTGCCGAGGCCGGACAGGGTGTCGAGGTCCAGTACGTAATCCCGAAGGAGGGTGCCGTGACCTGGCTCGACAACATGGCGATCCCGGCGGACGCGCCAAATGTCGACGAGGCGCACGAGTTCCTCAACTACATGATGCGGCCGGAAGTCGTCGCCAAGGCCACCAACTACGTCAACTACGCGAACGGCAACGCCGCATCGCGTGAGTTCGTCAACGACGAGATCCTGAACGATCCGGCCGTCTACCCGCCGGAGGAGACCCGCCAGCGTCTCTTCGCCATCGATCCCAAGGGTCCCGCGGCGCAGCGCCTGCAGACCCGGCTCTGGACCCGCGTCGTCACCGGCCAGTGACGGCCCCGAACGGAACCGGGGCGGCGACGCCCCGGCCACCGGCAACATGCATTCGGAGACGATCCCGACGATGAAGGCGCAGTCGCTTGGCAGCATCCGCAAGAGCTTCGCGCCGTGGGCGGACCCGAACGAGCGGCCCTATATCGAGTTCGACGGGGTGACGAAGGAGTTCGACGGCTTCGTCGCCGTCGACGACCTGACACTGTCGATCTACCGGCGGGAGTTCTTCGCGCTGCTCGGTGCGTCCGGCTGCGGCAAGTCCACGCTGCTGCGCATGCTGGCCGGCTTCGAGACGCCGACCAGGGGCCGCATCGTCCTCGACGGCGAGGACCTGACCGGCACGCCGCCTTACCGGCGGCCGGTGAACATGATGTTCCAGAGCTATGCCCTGTTCCCGCATATGAGCGTCGAGAACAACATCGCCTTCGGGCTGAAGCAGGAGGGCATGGGCAGGGGCGAACGCGCCGATCGCATCGCCGAGGTCCTGAAGCTGGTGAAGCTCGAGCCCTTCGCCCGCCGCAAGCCGCACCAACTCTCCGGCGGCCAGCGCCAGCGCGTGGCGCTCGCGCGTTCGCTCGCCAAGCGTCCGAAGGTGCTGCTCCTCGACGAGCCGCTCGGCGCGCTGGACAAGAAGCTGCGCGAGGAGACCCAGTTCGAGCTGACCGACCTGCAATACGAGCTCGGCATGACCTTCATCGTCGTCACCCACGACCAGGAGGAGGCGATGACCATGGCCGACCGCATCGCCATCATGGAGAAGGGCCAGATCGTCCAGCTGGCGACGCCGCCGGAGGTCTACGAGGCGCCTTCCTCCCGTTTCGTCGCCGATTTCGTCGGCAGCGTGAACCTCTTCGAGGGGAAGGTGCTGCGCAAGGACGCCGAGCGCATCGTCCTGGAGACCCCGGACGGCGGCGAGATCGTCGTCGACTCGACGGCGCCCGCGGAGATCGGGCAGACCGCCTGGTACGCCGTGCGGCCCGAGAAGCTGCGGATCTCGGCCGAACCGATCGAGGGCGCCAACGCCTTCTGCGGCGAGGTCTGGGAGATCGCCTATTTCGGCGACATGACCTCCTTCCACATCCGCCTCGACAACGGGCAGATCGTGCGCGTCTCGATGATCAACCGGCAACGGGTCAGCCCGCTCCAGCTGACCTGGCACGAACGGGCCTATGTCGCCTTCGATGCCGATGCCGGCCTGCTCCTCGACCGGTAGAACCAGAGGAGGCGAGCAATGGCATCAGGCAAGTCGAGTCTCTTCAAACGCGTCGTCATCGCCGTGCCCTATCTGTGGCTGGCGGCGCTCTTCCTTGTCCCCTTTCTCATCGTCTTCAAGATCTCGGTCTCCAACATCGCGACCGCGATCCCGCCATACACGCCGACTTTCGGCGATCCGTCGGAGTGGCTCTCGGCGCTCGCCCAGCTGACCCTCGACAACTACCGCTGGATCGTCGACGACGCGCTCTACGTCAACGCCTACGTCTCCAGCCTGACCATCGCCGGGACCTCGACGATCCTCGCGCTGCTGATCGGCTATCCGCTTGCCTACGGCATCGCGCGCGCGCCGGCCGGCTTCCGGCCGCTGCTCGTGATGCTGGTCATCCTGCCGTTCTGGACGAGCTTCCTGATCCGGGTCTACGCCTGGATCGGCATCCTCAAGCCGGAAGGCCTGCTCAACCAGTTCCTGTTCTTTCTCGGCGTCATCGACACGCCGCTGATCATCACCAACACCCACACCGCGATCTATATCGGCATCGTCTATTCCTACCTGCCGTTCATGGTGCTGCCGATCTACGCCAGCCTCGAGAAGATGGACGACACGCTGCTCGAGGCCGCGGCCGATCTCGGGTCGACCCCCACCAAGTCGTTCTGGACGATCACCTTCCCGCTTTCGCTGCCGGGCGTGCTCGCGGGCTGCTTCCTGGTCTTCATTCCCGCGGTCGGCGAGTTCGTCATTCCCGACCTTCTGGGTGGCTCGCAGACGCTGATGATCGGCAAGACGCTCTGGCTGGAGTTCTTCAACAATCGCGACTGGCCGGTCTCCTCCGCCGTCGCCATCGTGCTGCTGCTGCTTCTGGTGGTGCCGATCATGATCTTCCAGCGGGTCCAGAACCGCCAGGAGAATGCCGCATGAACCGCCGCTGGTCCGGCTTCAATGTCGCCTCGGTCGTCCTCGGCTTCACGTTCCTCTATTTGCCGATCGTGCTCCTGGTCATCTACTCCTTCAACGAGTCGCGGCTGGTGACGGTCTGGACCGGCTTCTCGACCCGCTGGTACGTGCAGCTCTTCAACAACCAGGGTCTCCTCGACGCCGCCTGGGTGACGATCCGCGTCGCCCTCCTGTCGGCGAGCATCGCGACGATCCTCGGCACGCTCGCCGCCCTCGCACTCACCCGCTACAGCCGTTTTCACGGCAGGACCCTGTTCACCGGAATGGTGTTCGCGCCGCTGGTCATGCCCGAGGTGATCACCGGCCTGTCGCTGCTCCTGCTCTTCGTGGCGATCGACTTCGACCGCGGCTTCTGGACCGTGACGCTGGCGCACATCACCTTCTCGCTGTGCTTCGTCGCCGTCGTCGTGCAGTCGCGGCTGATCTCCCTCGACCGCTCGCTCGAGGAGGCGGCGATGGATCTCGGCGCCACTCCGGCGCGCACCTTCCTGGCCGTGACCCTGCCGATGATCTGGCCGGCGGTCTTCGCGGGCTGGATGCTCGCCTTCACCCTGTCGCTCGACGATCTGGTGATCGCCAGCTTCACCTCCGGACCGGGGGCGACGACCCTGCCGATGAAGATCTACAGCCAGGTGCGGCTGGGCGTCACGCCGGAGATCAACGCCGTCTGCACGATCCTGATCGCCATCGTGACGCTGGGGGTGATCGTGGCGGCGCTCGCCAACAAGCGCAGCGCGATCCTGAGGCTGCGCGACGAGCGGCTGGCGGCGGCCGGCGACGCAAGAGCCTGACGCGATCGGTCCCGGGACCCGCTCAGTCCTCCCGGGCGGCGGTGCGGGCCGTACAGTCGCAGGCGGCCACATGCGCGGCCTCGATGGCGGCGAAGGTCCGCTCGATCGCCGCCAGCATGGGATCCTCCCCGGGCGCCGGCCGGTGCGCCAGATAGTCCAGCACCTCGATCGCCGACAGCGCTGCAACGAGGGCACGGCGGGCCGGAGCCTCGCTCGCCGCGCCTTTGGTACCGGAAATGGCAGACTGCAGGGCGGCGAGCCTCTCGATCACCGGGCGGGGCTCCAGCGGGTTGGCTGCCCGATCCGGACCCTGCACCTTCTCCTCCGCCGGGGGGGCCATCAGCCCCTCCTGCTTCGCCCGCGTGACGAGCTTCTCGATGGCGGCGAGGCGATCGGAATCGGTGGCGAGTGCCACGGCATTCATGGCGAGCGGCGGAAGATCGGGATCGATCCGCGGCCCCTGGTAATCCTTGTCCGTGGAATGCGTCACCATCGGATCGAGTCCGCGAATACGCTCCAGTCCGCGTGCCGGGCGGAAATCGACGATCGAGAGCAGCAGATTGCGGAGCGGCGGGGCGTAGCGCGGCGCGGGAACCGGCCGGAGCGCCGCCTCGAAGGCGCGAATGGCCTGACGTGTCGCGGCGGTCTGCGCCGCCACCAGCGAGGCGCCGTCCGTCGCACCCCCGCCGACACGCGCGATCTGCGCTCGCAGCAAGCCGAGGTAGTCGCCGACGCCGCTGCAGAGAAAGGGCGTCTCCGCCTGGGACAGATAGTCGCCGAGTTCGCTCGTCACGCGGTCGGCAAGCCATCGGCTGTCGGCGCTGGCCAGCCATGACGGCCGCCCGCGGCCGCGGGCGAGGCCGCCGGCCTCCTTCAGCGCGGCGGTTTCCTCGGCGCTTCTCGGCGGGCCGGGCGGGGTGAAGACGAGGGCGCCGGGCATCGCGCCATCACCTTTGAACGCGATAGTCCGGGCGGCTTTGAGGGCAGCATACTCGTCTGCCTCGATGGCCTTGAGGGCGACGTGATATCGGCTGGAACAGGACCGCTCCGCTGCCGTCGTCGTTGCGCCGTAGGCGGTGCCGGTCGCCAGGGCGACCAGGAGCAGGGCAGGGGCGAGAACGCGGGCGGACATCGTCATGGAAGCATCCGTGGATCGCCGGCGCGATGTCGCCGGAGCCCCGCCCGGAGGGGGCGGCCGATGCTCTATTGCGACGTCACGTCCGGGTTGGGCCAGTGACCTCCCATGGTGAATGCGACTGGTTGCGATGTGGTGAACTCGTGATCGGCCGAAGCGGTCATCGGCGACGCGGAATCGAATGTGCCGCGGATCCGCATCTCGCGCGTCAGCGCCGAGATAACGCCCGAGGCCGCCACCGTGCCGGTGCTGCTGGTCAGGCGAAGTTCCTGCAGATGGATACGGGGTCCGAAGGAGTTGAGGCGGGCTTCGAGATCGTTGAAGGGCACGGTCGCACCGGAGGCGCCTTCCTCCAATGCCCGCGCGCCAGGCCGCCGGAAGACGTCCGGGTCGAACCCGGTGAGCACGCCGCTGTTCGTCTTCACACTGGCGTCGAACTGGGCATTGCGCATGATCCTCGCCCAGTCGACCACCGGCGTCGTCATCTCGGCGGAGATCTGGGACGTTCCGCTGACCCCCACCGACCTGACCTGCAGCGCCGCAAAAAGGGCTGCGGTGTCGACGGACGAGAGCGTGAGATGGCCGATCGCCTGGGGCGGGACCTGTCTCGCGTCGATGGCGAGGCTTGCCTGTCCCCGGCCGCCGAACAGGGTGGCATCGCCGATGTCGACTTTCGCGGTCCCGTCACCCGCCAGCAAGGCTGCGGCGACATCCTCGATGATGGCTGGGCCCAGCGACGCGCGTTCCGCCGAAAGACGCAGGTCGAGGCGGATCTCTCGAGAGAAGTCCACGTCGATTGGCCGGGAGAGGTCGAAAGGGTCGTGGGGCAGGGGGGCGATGGAATCGAAGAGCGGCGCGAGGTCGAGCCTTTCGAAGGCGAGGGTGCCGCCGATCGTCGGGACATCGCCGCCGAAATTCGCCTCCAGCGCCCCCTGGCCCCGGCTGCCGCCCATCCGCACGTCGACGCCCTGGAGATTGGCATCTACCCCGGCGAAGACGAGGTCTCCGGCCACGGCGAGCGGGCCGATGTCGGGAACCCGGGCAGCGGGGTTGGCGAGCCACTCGATGCTGCGGCTCAGCGAAGGGCTTTCCAGCCGGATCCGGCCGGTCATGCCGGAAATCCGGCTGAGGCTGGCACTGCCATCGAAGCTTGCGACGAGCGTCGGCGACGACATCTCGAAGTCGACGCTGCTCGAAGCACCGGAAATCAAGGCATCCCTTGAGCCGAGGGCCAGGCGGAAGCTGGTCGTGTCGCCGTTCCAGACGAACGTTCCCGACACGTCCGTCGCGTCGCCGGCAGGGCCGCGACTGATAACGATGTTGGCGTTGCGGAGGTCGGCCGAGCCATCGGCTTTGCCGCCGCGATAGACGCCCTGCCGGACATCGAGGACGCGCGCCTGCGGCAGCCGGGCGAGCAGCTGCTCCGCCACGGCGCGCGGACCCGACGCCGGAACCGCGGCGGGAACCGGGGCAGCCGGATCTGCTGCGGCGGGATCGGCCGTCGCGGGTTCGGCCGCGGCGCTCGCCGCGGCATATTCCGGCCGGATCAGCACCAGCCTGGAAATACTGGCTCGCCCGAAAAGTGCATCGACGGGATCGAGATCGGCGACGACGCGCTCCACGCGCAGCATTCCCGCCCCGTCGACGCGCAGGCGATCGGCGGTGATTCGCGTTCTTGGCAGGAGGGTGAAGCTCACCGGCCCGTCCAGCCGCGCCGTGCCACCGGTCGTTCGCCCCACTTCCTCGACGAGCATCCGCCGCGCCTCGTCGGCACCGAGCGAAAGCCGCGGGAGCAGTAAGGCGGCAGCGACGGCGAGGGCAAGACCGCCGAGAACGGCAATGACGCGGATCCGTCGCTTCCTCGCCGGGTTGGCTGGCTCTTCGAGCTTGTCCGGGTAGAGGAACCGCGTCACGAACTCTCCTTCGTTGGCCACGCCCCTTGTAATCCTCCGCTCCGGGGAAGCAAAGCGGCGGCGGACGGGGCGTCCTGCGGCTGGCCGCGGGGACGCGTTGCCAATGCGCAGGTCATATGGCACCAGCAAGGCGTCGACGTGCGGAGGATCGAGGATGGGCGGCAAGCTGCTGTGGACGCCGGACGCGGCGCGGGTCGAGCGGCATCCGATGACAGCCTTCGCCGCCATGGCGGGGGAGCGTCACGGTCTGGCCTTTCCCGACTACGATGCCCTGCATCGCTGGTCGGTCGAGCACCGCGCGGACTTCTGGTCCACGGTATGGGACTTCTGCGGCATCGTCGGAGAGCGCGGCGAGACGGCGCTCGCCACGGGGGCCACGATGCGGGACGACCGCTTCTTCCCGAACGCCCGACTGAATTTCGCCGAGAACCTGCTCGCTCCTTCCGGTGACGGGCCGCCGCAGCGTGACGCGATCGTCTTCCGTGGCGAGGACGCGGTCCGCCGGCGCCTCTCCTGGCGCGACCTGAGCGATCTCGTCTCCCGGTTCGCGCAGGCGTTCCGCACCGAGGGAGTCGTGGCCGGCGACCGTATCGCCGCGATGATGCCGAACCTGCCGGAGACCGTGGCGGCGATGCTTGCCGCTGCCTCCATCGGCGCCGTCTGGTCGTCCTGTTCGCCGGATTTCGGCGAACGCGGGGTGCTGGATCGCTTTGGCCAGATCGAGCCGAAGCTGCTGATCTGCTGCGACGGCTATCATTACGCGGGCAAGCGCATCGCGATCGCCAAAAAGCTCGTGCCGATCACCGCAACTCTCAAGCCGACGCGGACGATCGTGGCGCCCTATCTGGACGATGCCGCGGCCGTCGCGGCGGCGGTGACCAACGGCGTCACGCTGGCGGATTTCCTGGCGTCGTACGAACCGTCCCCCATTGAATACGAGCGTCTGCCCTTCTCGCATCCGCTCTACATCCTGTTCTCGTCCGGCACGACCGGCGTGCCCAAATGCATCGTTCATTCAGCCGGCGGAACGCTGATCCAGCACCTGAAGGAACACCGCATCCATTGCGGCTTCGGCCCGCTTTCGCGAGTCTTCTATTTCACCACCTGCGGCTGGATGATGTGGAACTGGCTGGTCTCGGCGCTCGCCACCGGCTCCACGCTGCTGCTCTACGACGGCTCGCCCTTCCACCCCCGCCCGTCGGTGATCTTCGACTACATGGCGGAGGAGCGCGCCACCTTCCTCGGCACCAGTGCCAAGTTCATCGACGCGGCGCGCAAGCAGGGGCTGAAGCCGCTCGAGACCCACGACCTGTCCTGCCTCGAGATGCTGGGCTCGACCGGCTCGCCGCTGTCCCCGGAGAGCTTCGAGTACGTCTATTCGGCGATCAGGCCGGACATCCATCTCGCCTCGATGTCCGGCGGCACCGACATCGTCTCCTGCTTCGTCATGGGGGTGCCGACGCGCCCGGTCTATCTCGGCGAGATCCAGGGGCCCGGCCTCGCAATGGCGGTCGACGTCTGGGACGAGCGTGGAAGGCCTCTGGTTTCGGGCAAGGGCGACCTCGTCTGTACCAGGGCCTTTCCTTCCATGCCGGTGGCCTTCTGGAACGATCCGTCCGGCGAGCGCTACAAGAGCGCCTATTTCGAGCAGTTTCCCGGCGTGTGGTGCCACGGCGACTTTGCCGAATGGACCGAGCATGGCGGGATCGTGATCCACGGCCGGTCCGACGCGACGCTGAACCCGCAGGGCGTGCGGATCGGGACGGCGGAGATCTACAACATCGTCGAGCAGATGGACGAAGTGGCCGAGGCGATCTGCATCGGCCAGCCTTGGGGCGACGACGTCCGGGTCGTGCTCTTCCTGCGCCTCGCGGGCGGCGTCACGCTGTCTGAGGATCTTGCGAGCCGGATCAGGACGGCGATCCGACAGGGCGCCTCGCCGCGTCATGTTCCGGCGAAGATCCTGCAAGTCGCGGACATTCCCCGCACCAAGTCCGGAAAGATCGTCGAACTGGCGGTGCGCGAGGTGGTGGAAGGCCGCCCGGTTCGCAACCAGGAAGCTCTGGCCAATCCGGAAGCGCTCGCGCTGTTTGCCGATCGAGCCGAGCTCCGAAGCTGAACCGTCTCATCGCGGCCTGAAGCTGAACGAGAAGCGCCGGCCCCTGGGGGCCGGCGCAGAGCAGTGTCGTCTTGACGTCTGCAGGCGATTACTGAGCCTGCGCCTGCTGCTTGCGGGCATCCTCGACCGCGGTCATGCAGGCATCTTCGTCACCCGCGGCAAGGGCTGCTTCGGCCCGTTCGATGGCGTCCTGGAAGCCGCCCGTCTGGGTGTCGGTCGCAGCCATCGTATCGGCACCCGCAGACGCGCTGGCGGCCGTGTCGTTTCCGGCCTGCTGGGCCGCGGCGTCCTGACCCGACATCGCGTTGCCGGATGTATCGCTGCCGACCTGCTCGCCCGTCTCGAGGGGCGCGCGGTCACCGTCCTTGGTCACTTCGCCGGCCATGTCGAGGCCTTCACCGGTCTCGAAATTGGTGGTTCCGCCGCCGGTGCCCGCGTCGGTCTGGCGCCCGACGTCGACCCCTTCCATGGCAGTCCCTTCCGTGACGCTGCCGCTGCTCGACACGGTGTCTTCGGTCTGCAGCGGTGCACGATCGCCGTCCTTAGTCACGTTGCCGGTGACATCGACGCCTTCACCGGTTTCGAAATTGGTGGTTTCGCCCTCTGCGGCGGCGGCATCGGTAGCCATGTCAGAACCGGTCGTCGTGCTGCCGGAGATCGAAGCCGTCATGTTGGTGTCGCGCAGCTGCGCGATTTCCTCGCGGCAGTCAGCCGAGGCTGCGCTGACCGGAAGGGCGATGAGGGCAACGCCCCCGAGCAAGATTGATAGACGCGTCATTCCCGTGTTTCCTCTTATTATTGCGCTAAGGGTGAAGGAACGCGGCGACATCTTCACGGTTCCGTAATTGTCGCCTCCGGATGCTTGTCGGCGACCGGACCGGCTCCTGCGTCGGCAAGGCCGGCTCTGCATGCGTAACCGGCCGCGGCGTCAGCCCTTTTCGGCTTCGGCCAGGATCGAGCGGGTCAGGAGGATCACCGGCAGGATGCCGACCAGCACGATCATCAGCGCGGCGACGGCGCCGTCCTCGAAGGCGGCGCGTGAGGTCTGCGCGTAGACGAAGGTCGCCAGCGTCTCGAAATTGAACGGCCGCAGCAGGATCGTCGCCGACAGTTCCTTGGCGGCGTCGACGAAGACGAGCAGGAACGCCGTGAGGAGCGCGGGCCGCATCAGTGGCAGCAGGATCTGGCGGAGCGTTCCGCCGGGACTGCGGCCCAGCGTGCGGGCCGCCATGTCGAGATGCGGCGAGAGCTTGGAGAAGCCGCTTTCGATCGCGCCGTGCCCCATCGCCATGAAACGCACGAAGCAGGCATAGACGATGGCGAAGCCGGAGCCGGACAGGAGCAGGCCGGTCGACACGCCGAACCATTCGCGCATATGGGCATCGACGAAATTGTCGAAGGCGGCGAGCGGTATCAGGATACCGATCGCCAGCACCGTGCCGGGCACGGCGTAGCCGAGCGCGCCGACACGGACCAGCGCCGAAAGCCGGCGGCTGCGCGTCAGCCTGATGCCATAGGCCATGAAGAAGCCGGCGGCGACGGTGAAGAGGCCGGCGGTGCCGGCGATCATCACCGTGTTGCGCAAGGCGCGCCAAAGCTGCGGATCGTTCAACTGGTAGATCCGGCTGAGAGCATAGTCGCCGAGCACGTAGAGCGGGATGCCGAACCCCGCGAGGATCGGCGCCAGACAGATCAGCGCCGCTGCGAGGCCTTTCCAGCCGGACAGAGGTTCGCGGCCGGTCTGCGGCCGGTCGCCACGATGGATGGTGAAGCGCTGCTGGCGCCGCGCCAGACGCTCGACCAGCACCAGGAACACGATCACCCCGAGCATCATCAGGGCGATCTGCGTCGCGCCCTGCAGGTCGCCGCGGTTCAGCCAGGTCGAGTAGACCGCGAAGGTCAGGGTCCGCACGCCGAGGAATTCCACAGCCCCGATGTCGTTGATCGCCTCCATCAGGGCGAGCGCGATGCCGATGGCGATGGCCGGGCGCGCCATCGGCAGCAGGATCTTCAGGAAGACCGCTGCCCGCGATGCGCCGAGCGTGCGCGCCACGTCGCCCGCCTTGCGGCCCTGCATGACGAAGACCATCCGCACCGTCAGGAAGATGTACGGGTAAAGAACCGAGGAGAGCACGAAGATCGCCCCGCCCAGCGAGCGGACATCCGGAAACCAGTAGTCCTGGCGGGTCTGGAAGCCGAAAACGTCGCGGACGGCGCTTTGCACCGGTCCGGTGAAGTGCAGGAACTCCACGAAGCAGTAGGCGGCGATGTAGGTCGGTACCGCCAGCGGCAGGACCAGCGCCCAGGCGAATGTCCGGCGGCCGGGAAACTGGAACGTGGCGACCAGCCACGCCGTCACCACGCCCGTCGTCCCCGCGACCAGCGCGATGCCCAGCATCAGGAGCAGCGTGATCCGGCTGGCTTCCGGCAGGACGGTCTGGGACAGATGCGCCCAGTTGGCCGAGCGACCGGTGAGCGCGATGACCATGAGCGCCGCGATCGGCAGGATGACCGTCAGCGCCACCAGGGCGGTTCCGACGAGATAGCCGCCGTCGGGCCGCCGCCGGAAGCGGAAGCGTTGCCGGGGAACACGGGTGAGCAGCGGCGCGGAGATCGACATGGCGGACCCGCCTAGGCCTGTTGCGGCTTGCGGGCGGCAAACCCTGCGAGCCGCATGGCCGATGCCGACGACGTTCCTCCGTCGACGGCAATCTCATGAGCGAAGGCGCCCGGCGCGACAATCGCGCGGGCGCCTGCAATGGCGGATGGCAAGGGACGGATCAGCTCTGCGGGCCGTCGTCGTAGCCGACCTCGTCGACGATCTCTGAGGCCCTGGCGCGATGCTGGGCGATCTCGGCCAGCGGCAGGTCGTCGGCCTTCAGGTCGCCGAAGGACGTCACCACTTCCGACGTCGCGATGCCCGGCTCAAGCGGATATTCGTAGTTCAGTTCGGCGTAGATGCGCTGCGCTTCCTCGCCGGAGAGAAACTCCATCAGCTTCACCGCGTTCTCGCGGTTCGGGGCATTTTTTGCGAGCGCCACGCCCGAAATGTTCACGTGGGTCAGGCCGTTCTCGAAGGTCGGCATGATCACGTCGATGGCGTCGGCCCAGTCCTTCTGTTCCGGCTCCTTCTCGTTGTTCATCATCAGGCCGACATAGTAGGTGTTGCCGATCGCGATGTCGCACTCGCCGGCGAAGATCGCCTTGGCCTGATCGCGGTCGCCGCCTTCGGGGCGCCGGGCGAGATTGTCGCGCAGACCCTCGACCCAGGTCTTGGCCGCTTCCTCGCCATGGTGGGCGATATAGGCGGCGATCAGCGCGATATTGTACTGGTGCTGGCCGGAGCGGGTGCAGATGCGCCCCTTCCACTTGGGATCGGCGAGTTCCTCGTAGGTGATCGTCTCCGCGTCGACGCGATCCTTGGAGGCATAGACGACGCGACCGCGGGCGGTGAGGCCGAACCACTCGTTCTCCGTGTCGCGGAAGGCGGCCAGGATGTTCGCCTGCAGCGTCTCGCTCTCGACCGCCTGCACGACGCCGGCCTGCTTGGCGGCGTCGAGACGGCCGATGTCGACGGTCATGATCAGGTCGGCCGGGGAATTGGCCCCCTCCGCGGCGATGCGCTCCTCGAGCCCCTTGTCGATGAAGATCGCCGCCGTCGTCAGCCCCGTCTCCTCGGTGAAGGCGTCCAGCACGGGCTGGATCAGGTCGGGCTGCCGGGACGTGTAGATGTTGACGTCCTCGGCCTGGGCGGATGCCGCGGCAAAGGTCGTGGCGGCCAGTACGGACGTCGCCAGCAGGCGTGCCGAGCGAACGGAAAACCGGAAATTCATCGAAACTCTCCCTGTGACTGCGAAGGCTGGCCTTCGTCAGCGATGGCGGGTTTTGGCGGACGCTCTACCGGACCCTGCTGGGAACGGGAATTCCGCGGCGATGGCGACCTCTCTACCGGTCGCCGGCCCGCAATTACTGCCTCGACAGTGCCACAAAAGCAAGCTGCCGGCACGAAATAGTGAGTGATATCAATGGATTAGAGGCGTTCTAATCTTGAATGATTCTAAACTGGAGCATCCCGGTCAGGAAAGGGTCCCCTCAGCTGGCGAGAACCCTTTGGCGCGGAAACAGAATCTCCACCAGCGTGCCTTCGCCTGGTGTGGAGGAAATGGCGAAATTGGCCCGGTTGGCCTCCACCATCGCCTTCGTCAGCGGCAGTCCGAGCCCCGTTCCTTCGCCGCGTCGGCGCGATGTCGGGTTGACCTGCTGGAAAGGTAACATCGCGATCTCGATTTCGTGTTCGCTCATGCCGATGCCGCTGTCGCGAAACCGGAGCGCCACGTCGCCTTCCGCGACATAGCTTGTCGACACGATGATCTGGCCACCCGGCGGCGTGAACCTGATGGCATTGGACACGAGGTTCATCGCGATCTGGCGGATCGAGCGATGGTCGGCGACCACCGGCGGCACCGAGGAGGGCAGGTTCGAGCGGACCAGCACCCGCTCCCGGTTGGCCTGCGGCTGCATCAGCGCCACCACTTCCGCCATCACCGCGTTCAGCGACACCGCCTCGAAGGCAAGATCGAGCTTGCCGGCTTCGATCTTGGAGATGTCGAGGAGGTCGTTGACGAGATCGAGGACGTGGTGCCCCGACCGCTTGATGTCCTCGAGATACTCCAGATAGCGATCGTTGCCGATCGGCCCGAAGCACTCCGTCGCCATTACGTCGGCGAAGCCGATGATGGCGTTCAGCGGCGTGCGTAGCTCGTGCGACACGTTGGTCAGGAACTGGCTCTTCTGCAGGCTCGCCGCCTCGGCCTGGCGGCGGGCGGTCGTCAGTTCTTCCTCGACCCGCTTCCAGTGGGCGATGTCGCGGATCACGGCGCACCAGCCGCGATCGTCGGGGAGCGGTCCGAGGGTGATCGACAGCGGGATGAAGCCGCCCTGCGCCACCCGCCCGATCACCTCGCGCCCCTCGTTGACGATGGACGAAGCGCCGCCGTTCCGCAGGCTCTCCAGATATTCCATCGTGGCCTTCTGGCTCTCGTGAGCGAAGAGGGTCACGAACGGTCGCCCGGCGCTGTCGTCCTCGGCGATGCCGAAAAGCGCGTGCGCCGAGCCGTTCATCGACCGGATGTTGCCGGCTGAATCGATGAAGACGACGCCGTCGGTCGCGGTATCGAGGACGGTGCTGAGCTCTTCCACCTCGTGGCGAAGCTGCCGGACTTCCTCGTCCTGCGCCGGCTCGTCGTGCTCGACCTCCCCGCGCAGCGCCGCCGCGCTGACGCCGGGCGAGGCGAAGAACGACATGACGAGGCAGGAGCGGCCGGCGATGGTGGAGCGCTGCATGTGGGTGCGCACGTTGATCGTGTCGCCGGTGGCACGCCGGATCGCCAGTTCCCCGGCCACCGTCTCCCGGTCGTCGCGGTCGGCGAACAGATGCGCCAGCCCACCCTCGGCCTCCAGCGCGTCGATGCTGCCATAGCCGGTAAGGTCCAAAAACTCGCGGTTGCCGAAGGCGAGCAGTTCGCGGATCTGGACGAGCACGGGCAGCGGCAGGTGCCCGTAGACGGTGCCGAGTTCTTCCAGCAGTTCCCCGTCCGATGCGGCGGCAGGCGCCTCCGCCTCTTCTTCGCCGGTGTCGGCGACGTCCGCATCACGCTCCGGCAGCGCTCCTTCGGCCGGGTCCGCCGCGCCGTCGCCAGCCTCTTCGGGCACGTCCCCCGGATCCGGCGCGGCATCGTCGAACGCCTCGATGCGCTGGGCCGCCATGCGGATTGCCTCGCCGAGACCGTGCGGCGCCGGCTCGTCGGAGAGCGTCTGGCCGATGCGGCGGAAGGCATCCTCCTCGGCCTGGCTGAGAGCGCTGTCGCGGGGTCGCCGACGCTCCTCCAGGCGGATCACCTTGGGCGACGCCGCCTCGCTCTGGCGCTGAAGGTCCGAAACGGCGCGGCGGCCGAAGGGCGCTGGCGCTTCCTGGTCGGACAGGGCGCTGGCGTCGCGGGGCGTCCCGTCTTCGCCGCCCGGGGCGATATCGCCGAACGCCGCACCGGCAATGGCGAGGCCGAGCCCGTCGGGGTCGGCGACCGCTTCGGCGAGGCGGACGATGCCGAAGCCCCGGAAGCCGTCGAAGCTGCGGTCGCGGGCATAGACGGGAAGGGCCGCGAGATCGACGGGTGCCTTCCTGTCGGAATTCTCCACCGGCCAATGAACCGTCCGGCCGGACCAGGTATCGCGACGCTCGAGAAGCCGGGTCACCGCCCCCTCGGGATCGAGACCGTAGGCGCGCGCGACGTCGGCGAAGCTCCGGTCGACGACATCGGCCGAGCGAGGGCCGACCGCGGCGGAAAACTCCGGCGACAGCGAGCGGAAGCGCCCCTCGCTGTCGATCCGCCAGACGAAGCGGACGGATGCGATGTCGAAGCGCGGCTCGAAACGGTCCGCCTCCTCGCCCGACGGTTCTTGCGGTTCGGCGTGCTGTTCGGCCCCGTTCGATCCCTCGTCCCCGAGAAGCTCCCCGGAGGCGCGGAAATCGTCGTCTGCCGGCAGTTCTGGAAAGTCCGCTGCGGTCGCCGGCCGCGAGGCCGGTTCAGCCGCGTCGCGTTCGGCCGCATCCATCACGTCGTCGGGCATTGCGGCGACCGGCTCGTCCGACGAAGGCATGTCTGCCTGCAAGTCGGCGGGTGCCGCCTCGGCAGCGTCGCCATCCGCCGCGTCCGGCTCGGCGAGCGTGACAGGAGCGCCCCAGACGGAGTGCAGCGGGCGCGGCGCC
>DASYHY010000022.1:0-3701 GCA_036252795.1 Aurantimonas sp.
GGAATTCCTCGACGGCGCCAAGATCGCCTACGAGATGATCGTCACCGCCTTCGCCGACGGCGATCGCAAGCTGCTGAAGAATCTCCTCACGCCGGAGGTGTACCAGGGGTTCGAGCAGGCGATCATCGATCGGGAGGCGCGGGGCGAGCGCATGCAGTCCTCGTTCGTCGGCATCGACGACGCGACGCTGGCGGCGGCCGAGCTCAAGGGCCGCGAGGCGCTGGTGACGGTACGCATCGTCGCGCAGATGATCACCGCCGTGCTGACGCCCTCCGGCGAGGTGACCGACGGCGATCCGGAGACGGTCGTGGAAGTGAAGGATGTCTGGACCTTCTCCCGCGACACCCGCTCGCGCGACCCGAACTGGAAGCTCGCCGGCACCGAATCCGAAGAAGGCTGAGCCGGAGGCGATGGGCGCGTTCGCCCGCCGCCGCTTTGCCGACCTCCCGGGATGGGAGGCGGCGGAGCACGCGCTGGCCTATGAGGCGTTCCGTCGCAGCGCCGGGCATCTGGTCTCGGGCGCTTTCCGCCGTGGCACGCTCGGCATCGATCCTGCGGCATTTCTTCCGGCAGCCAAGGCCGCCGTTGAGAGCGGGGGCGGCGACGCCGCGGCCCGCGCCTTCTTCGAACGGCATTTCGTGCCGCTGCAGATCGTGCCGGAAGATGCTGCGGCATCGAACGCACACGGTTTTGTGACCGGCTATTACGAACCGGTCGTCGAGGCGTCGGTCGTTGAGACGCCGCGCTTCCGCTTTCCCCTCTACGCGCCGCCGCCGGACCTGGTGAAGATCGACGACGTCTCGCGTCCGCCCGGCATGGATCCGTCCTATCGCTTCGGTCGGCGCAAGAGTTGCGGCCTGCTCGAGGAGTATCCGGACCGGGCGGCCATCGAGGCCGGTCTGCTGCGCGGTCGCGGGCTGGAGATCGCCTGGCTGGCCGATCCCGTCGAGGCCTTCTTCATCCACATCCAGGGTTCCGCTCGCCTGCGCCTGACCGACGGCAGCGAGATGCGGGTCGGCTATGCGGCGAAATCCGGTCATCCCTTCACCGCGATCGGCCGCCTGCTGGTCGACGAGGGCGAGTTGACGCTCGCCGAGGCCGACGTGGACGGCATCCGCGCCTGGCTCGCCGCCCATCCGGAGCGCCAGCGGGCGCTGTTCGGTCGCAATCGATCCTTCATCTTCTTCCGCGAGGCGGCGGTCGACGATCCGGCACTCGGCCCGGTCGGGGCCGCGCAGGCGCCGCTCACCGCGCTCGCCTCCATCGCCGTCGACCGGGAGCTAGCGACCTTCGGAGTGCCCTATTTCATCGTCGCGCCGGACCTCTCGATCGACGGGGCGCCGTTCCGCAGGCTGATGATCGCGCAGGACACCGGCTCGGCGATCATCGGGCCGGCGCGCGCCGACATCTATGTCGGCTCGGGCGCGCCGGCCGGGGCTATTGCCGGCCGCATCCGGCACGGCGCCGACTTCACCGTTCTCGTGCCGCCGGATCTGGCCGAAAGCCTCGTGCGATGAGGCGCCGCCGAGGCCTCAGCAGCGAGGAGGCGGGCCTGTGGGCCACGGTCGCGCGCTCCGCCGTGCCGCTGAAGGGTCGGTCGCATCCACCGCTGCCGCCGGAGGTCCGCCCGAAGGAGCCGCCCTCGGCGCCGGCCGCACCGGATGTCGCCGGGGCCAAGGCGGGCGTCGCGCTTCAGGCGCTGCGGCCGAAATCCACGCCGCCGGTCCGCCACAGCCAGCACGCCATTGAGAAGCCGACCCGCCGCAAGCTCGCACGGGGACGGCTCGCGATCGACGGGCGCATCGACCTCCACGAGATGACCCAGCAGCGCGCCTACGATGCGCTGGCGGGCTTCCTGCGGCAGGCCCAGGCGATGGGACTGCGGCATGTGCTGGTGATCACCGGCCGGGGCGGCAGCGCCGGCTCGGCCTTCGGTTCGCGCGGCGTGCTGCGGCGGGTCGTGCCGCAATGGTTCGCCGGCCCGGAATTTCGCCCGCTCGTCTCCGGCTTCGACAGCGCGGAGCGCCATCACGGCGGCGACGGTGCGCTCTACGTCCGGGTGCGGCGGCTGCGATGACCCCGTTCGGCGAGAGGATCCGCGCCCTGCGCAAGGAGCGCGGCGTCACCCAGAGCCAGATGGCGGCAGCGCTCGGCGTCTCCAGCGCCTATCTCTCGGCGCTGGAGCACGGGCGCCGCGGCCGCCCCACGTGGGACCTCCTGCAGCGCATCATCGGCTATCTCAACGTCATCTGGGACGACGCGGAGGAGCTCGAGCGGCTGGCCGAACTGTCGCATCCGCGCGTGACGGTGGAGACCGCCGGCCTCGGCGCCGACGCCACCACGCTCGCCAACCGTCTGGCCGAGACCATCGCGATCCTCGCGCCCGACGACGTCAGGAAGATTCTCGGGGAAGTGGAGGAGGCGGCCGAGCGCGCCGAGGCTGCTCTGCGGGAAAAGCGCCGCCGTCAGGCCGCCAGCAAGGCGCGTGGTTTCACGTGAAACGGACGCGTTAACCGGCTATTTACCCTCGCCGCCGAAATTCGCGGGATGACCGTTGTGGTCGTCGTTCTCCTGTCCGGTGTCCGTCGATGTGCCGCCTCCTCGCCTATGCCGGCCCGCCGATCCTGCTCGAGACGCTGCTCGTCCAGCCCCGCGCCTCGCTGATCTCGCAGTCGCTGGCGGCGCGCGAGGCGCGCACCGTCGTCAATGGCGATGGATGCGGCATCGGCTGGTATGGGGAGAGGGCCGAGCCGGGCGTCTATCGTGGCATCCTGCCGGCGTGGTCGGATGCCAATCTGGTCTCGCTCTGCGGCCAGATCCGCTCCGGCATGTTCGTGGCGCATGTGCGATCCGCGACCTCCGGCGAGGTCTCCACCGCCAACTGCCACCCCTTCGCCGACGGCCGGCATCTGTTCATGCATAACGGGCAGATCGGCGGCTATGCGAGGCTGCGCCGCGCCGTCGACGCGATGATCCCCGACGCGCTCTATCACCGCCGGCGCGGCACCAGCGATTCCGAGGCGATCTTCCTGGCGGCGCTGGGCAGGGGGCTGGCCGACGATCCGGTCGCCGCGCTCGGCGCGACCCTGGCCGACATCGAGGCGAGGGCGGCGGAGCAGGCGGTCCCCGACCCGCTGCGTTTCGCCGCGGTCCATGCCGACGGCGACAGGCTCTGGGCCTATCGCTGGTCCAGCGACGGCCAGCCGCCGACGCTTTACTGGCGCAAGGCGGGCGAGGGCGTCGTCGTCGCCTCCGAGCCCTGCGATGCGGGCGCCGAGGCATGGAGCGCGGTGCCACCCGATTCCGTCATGACGATCGGCCGCGACGGCTCGCGGCGGATCGCCGCGTTTCGCAGGGCCGAGATCGCGCAGACCGCTGCCTGAGGCGCGAGCCTGACGCGATCGATCTCATGAAAAAGGGCGGACGCCGGAGCTGCCCGCCCTTCTCAGGTCAAACCTTTGACCGACGGCTGCCGGTCCTACTGCTCGTTGGTCAGGCGCAGGATCGACGACGCGCCGGCGTCGCGATCCTCCGTCACGGCGTAGACGGCCCCGTCCGGACCGACGCGCACGTCGCGGATGCGGGCGTCGAGCGGAATCCGCTCCTCGAAGGCGACCCGCTCGCCTGCCTCGTCCAGATGAACGACCACGAGACCGGTCGTGACGAGACCGCCGATCAGGAACGCGCCCTGCCAGCTCTCG
>DASYHY010000023.1:0-40580 GCA_036252795.1 Aurantimonas sp.
GAGGTCTGGGGCTACAATTCCGGGGTCACCACCCATACGCTGGAAACCCATGTCTACCGGCTGCGCCAGAAGATCGAGCCTGATCCGTCCAACGCGCGGATCCTGGTGACGGAATCGGGCGGCTACAAGCTGGTTCCCTGACCGGCGGCCGCGCCGGCGGCACCTCACTCGCCGCCGCGCAGGGACCGGACTGCCGGCGTTGCACTTATCTTCATTTTTAATCGTCAGGATCAGGGACGGCGTGCGATCGACCGGTCGCCGCCGATGCCCTGCGCCCTTGCGGTCGCAGCGCCACAAGAGGCTTTCCGCCCGGCACGGGATCCGCGGCGAGGAACGAGGGAGCGCATCGCACACGAGATGAGCCTTGAAAGCGACATCGCGGTGCTGCGGAAGGTCCGCCTGTTCGACGAGCTCGAGACCGAGCAGCTGCGCCTGCTCGCCTTCGGCGCCGAGCATCGACGGCTGCGCGCCGGCGAATTCGTCTATCGCGAGGCGGCGCGGGCCGATGCCGGGTTCGTCATCGCCGACGGCAGCGTCGTCCTGACGAGAGGCCGGCCCGAACGGGAGAAGCTGATCGGCGTCTTCGGACCCGGCGATCTCCTGGGCGAGCTGGCGCTTCTCACCGAGACCGTCCGCCCGGCCAGCGCCAAGGCGGACACCGACTGCGACCTCATCCGGATCGGGCGGCCGCTGTTTCGCCGGATGCTCGAGGAATTTCCGGCCTTCGCCCAGAGCCTGCAGGGCCGCCTGCGCGAGGACCTGGCCGAGATGACCCGCCGACTCGGCGAGATGGAGCCGCGGTTCCGCGGCTAGACGCTCTTCGCGAGCGCGGCGGCCAGGTTCTTCGGCGCATAGACCGCTTCTCTGACCTCGCCCTTGTCGTCGACCACGATGGCGACCTTGCTGCCGAGCCTTCGCGCCGCGCTCGGATGGATCGTCTCGTTGATCGTCGCCAGCTTCTTGCCCTCCGCGTCGGTCGGGATATAGGCCCGCTCCAGGAAGGTCGTCCGGAACGACGCGCCCTTTATCTGCCGGATCGTCGGCGTCAGGCGGTCCTTCCGTGACAGGCTCACCCGCGATTCGTGCTGCGGCGCGCGCGGATCGAGCGCCGCCTCGTCCGGCAGCAGCGGCTCCTCCGGCCGATCCTCGTCCTGCCATTGCAGCGCCAGTCCGCACTGCTCCGCCTTGCGGGCCATCCAGACCAGCGGAATGTCCGCGAGCCGGCGGTCGGCATAGCCGCCGCCAATGTCGGAGTGGGCGCCGGCGAACCAGCATTGTTCGACGACGGCGCCCTCCGGCGCCTTGCCGGTCCACAGCGTCGGAACGTATTCGTCGCGATATTCGTCGATGGCGAGCGCGTGGAACGCGTAGCCGACGATCCGCGAGGGTGTCGTGTCGTGGAACTGGTGCGAGGCGTTGAGCTGCAGCCCGACGATGCTCTCGGGAATGCCGAGCGCGCCCACCGTATCCCAGACGCCGACGAAGGTGATCTCCGGGTCGTGGTGGCAGTCGCTGCCCGTCTCGGCACAGAAATTCCGCGACGAGCGGTCGCCGACCCGGCGATAATAGGACCAGGCACGGCGCAGGTCGCCGAGCCGCTGCCGCTTCAGGAGGCCGGCGCTGGAGATGAACCCGGCGAGACTGCGCGCCGAGAACGCGCCGCGCGAGAAGCCGAAGAGGAAGATCTCGTCCGCCGCGACGTCGCGGCCGTCTTCCTTGCGGGCGGGGCGGTAGTTCTGCGCCAGGAACATGTAGGCGGAGCGGATATTGTCCTCGACGCCGGCCCCGGTCGCGCCGGCGAGAAGCCGCTCGACCTGCGATCCGGTGGACCCGACACCGCGCAGATAGAGGACGATCTGCTGGATGTCGCCGCTGTTGCCGCGCACCGCCCGCGCGATGCGCTGGACGTTCGTCGCGCTCTTCCCGCTCTCGTCGCCTTCGTCGATGTCGTCGGCGTTGTTCCAGGTACCGTCGAAACACACCACGAGGCGCTTGCGCATCGGTTCCTCCCGCGTCGCTCGACGGTCGGGCTCGCCCGCGACCCTAAAGCCGTCGATCCGCCCCGTGACCGCCGGTCACGGGAGCGATCATCCCCCTCTTTCGCCCTTCGCCGCAAGACGTCGCCGCAAGATGCGGCCCACAGGTCACGCCGGCATGTCGGCGAAGCGCGCGATCACCGGCACGTGGTCCGACGGCCTGTCCCAGCTGCGCGCCTCGCTGAGCACCTCGACCGTCTCCAGCCGCGGCGCGAGGTCGTGCGAGCCCCAGACGTGATCCAGGCGACGGCCGCGATTGGAGGCGGTCCAGTCGCGGTTGCGATAGCTCCACCAGGTGAAGAGCTTCTCCTCGGGGGGGAAATGCCGCCGCATCATGTCGGCCCAGTTCCCTTCCGCCTGCGCCCGCAACAGGCCCTCGGTCTCGACCGGGGTGTGCGACACGACCTTGAGCAGCTGCTTGTGCGACCACACGTCGGTCTCCAGCGGCGCGATGTTGAGGTCGCCCACCAGCAGCGCCGAGACGCCGGGCTCGGCTTCGGCGTTCATCAGCCGCAGCTCCTCGACGAAGTCGAGCTTGTGACGGAATTTCGAGTTGATCGCCGGGTCCGGCTCGTCGCCGCCGGCCGGGACGTAGAGATTGTGGATGCGCACGCGCCGAACGCCGGCCGCCAGCCGCGTCGACAGGTGCCTCGCATCGCCGACGGCGCAGAAATCCTGCCGCACGATGTCCTCGAAGGGCAGCCGCGAGATCGTCGCCACGCCGTGATAGCCCTTCTGGCCGTGCAGGGCGATGTGGTCGTAGCCGAGCGCGCGGAAGGCCTTTTCCGGGAACTGGTCGTTCGGGCACTTGGTCTCCTGCAGGCAGAGAACGTCCGGCGCGTGGTCGCGCAGCAGGCGCTCGACCAGCGGCAGGCGCAGGCGCACCGAGTTGATGTTCCAGGTGGCGATGGAAAAGGGCATGGGCGGAATCCGGCTGCAGGAGCGTCCCGCTTATGGAAGCGCCGCCTGGACCGCAACCCTTGCCGAAGACGCCGGCCGGCCGATCTCGTAGGCGGGCGGGCTGCACAGGGGGCGAGGATATGTTCGAGGGATTTCAGACGGCGACGATCGCTGGCGACGGCGCCGACATCTTCGTGCGCAGCGCCGGCTCCGGCCCGCCGCTATTGCTCGTGCACGGCTACCCGCAGACGGGCGCCATGTGGGCCCGGATCGCGCCGCGCCTCGCCGAACGCTTCAGCGTGGTCGTGCCGGATCTGCGCGGCTACGGCCGCTCGTCCGCGCCGCCGAACACGCCGGACAATTTCGCCTATTCCAAGCGCGTCATGGGCCGGGACCTTGCGGCGGTGATGCAGGCGCTCGGCCACGCGCGCTTCGATGTCGCGGGCCACGATCGCGGCGCGCGCGTCGCCTACCGGATGGCGCTGGACATGCCGGAACGCATCGACAGGCTGGCCGTGCTGGACATCCTGCCGGTGGCGGAGGTCTGGGAGCGGATGGACGCCGGGGCCGCGATGGCCGTCTATCACTGGCTGTTCTTCGCCCAGCCCGCGCCGATCCCCGAGACGCTGATCGGCGCCGACCCGGTGATGTTCCTCGACCACACGATCGCCAGCTGGACCGGGACGAAAACGCTCGCGGCGTTCGATCCCGCGGCACTCGACGAATACCGCCGCGCCTTCGCGCGGCCGGCGACCATCGCCGCGACTTGCGACGACTACCGCGCCGGCGCGACCATCGACTGGCAGCTCGACCGCAAGGACAGGGAAGCCGGACACCGGATCGCGGCGCCGACCCTCGCCCTCTGGGGCTCGGCCGGCATCGCCAGCGAAGGCCACGACCCGCAGGCCGTCTGGCAGCCATGGTGCGACCGGCTCGAGGGCCACGCCATCGATGCCGGCCACTTCATCGTCGAGGAAGCGCCGAAGGCGACGCTCGAAGCGCTCCTCGCCTTCTTCTCGGCCTGACGGCTGGGGAGTTCCGCAGCGAGCGGGGACGAGACGGCACGAGCTCGCTGTCCCGCCCCGCCCGGCTGCTCGTCAGTTGCCGGTCTGGCCTTGGCTGATCGCGGTGTAGGGGATCTGGAACGCCGACGCCTGGATCGTGCCGCCCTGCTTGACGTCGTAGATCATCACCGTGGTGTCCTTGCCCTGCTGGTCGCGGATCGTCCACTGCTTGAGCTCGTAGGTGCTCGGGTCGAACATCATGGTGATGCGCGAAGTCCCGAAAACCGAGCTGTCGCCCATGACGATCGTCGTCAGGTCCGGCTCTTCCCTGACGCTCTGGATGTTCGCCGCCGACAGGTCGATCCGCCGGTCGAGCAGCAGCTTCAGCGGCGTCTTCGACAGGGGATAGAGGTCCCAGGTGTTCAGCTTGCGGTTGTTGATCGCGACGTTCGATCCGTCGGCGATCACCCGCAGCGGCGTCGAGGCATAGTCGAAGCGGACCTTGCCCGGCCGCTCGATGTAGAACGTGCCCTCGGTCTGCCTGCCGTTCGGATCGAACTGGATGAACGAGCCGTGCATCGACTGGACGCTGGAGAAATGGTCGGCGATGCGCTGCGCGGCGGCGCTTGCCTGGGCCGCAGCGGGCGCTGCGGCCAGCGGCAGCAGCGTCGAAGCGGCGATGATCGCGGCGGAGAATACGGCCGCGATGCGGCGCCCACTGCGGGAGAAGATGCTGTTGATGGCCATGATGGTCGAGGCTTCCCTTTCGAAGTCGCCCTTCGGATGATGCCGCGCCCCTCGGGACGCGGCCTTCGTCTATGTCGGAGCGCGATCATGGCGGCGCAATGGGGCGCGTCGATGGCGGCGGCCGCCGCCCTTGCGGGATTTACAGCCGGTCTTCCTCGGTCGGCACCAGGATTTCGCGCTTGCCCGCATGGTTGGCCGGTCCGACGATGCCTTCCTTCTCCATCCGCTCGATGATCGACGCGGCACGGTTGTAGCCGATCGACAGCCGCCGCTGGACGTAGGAGGTCGATGCCTTGCCGTCCCGCAGCACCACCGCGACGGCCTGGTCGTAGAGGTCGGCGCCCTCATCGACGTCGCCGGTGCCGCTGCCGCCGCCCGATGCCATGCCGGCGGAACCGCCGTCCTCGTCCTCGTCCTCGAGGATCGCGTCGAGATAGTCCGGCACGCCCTGCGCCTTCAGGTGCTTGACGATGTCCTCGACCTCCGGGTCGTCGACGAACGGGCCGTGGACACGCTGGATGCGGCCGCCGCCCGCCATGAACAGCATGTCGCCCATGCCGAGCAGCTGCTCGGCGCCCTGCTCCTGCAGGATCGTGCGGCTGTCGATCTTCGAGGTGACCTGGAAGGAGATGCGGGTCGGGAAGTTCGCCTTGATGGTGCCCGTGATGACGTCGACCGACGGGCGCTGCGTCGCCATGATGACGTGGATGCCGGCGGCTCTGGCCATCTGCGCGAGGCGCTGCACCGTGCCCTCGATGTCCTTGCCGGCCACCATCATCAGGTCGGCCATCTCGTCGATGATGACGACGATGTACGGCAGCGGCTCGAGGTCGAACTCCTCGGTCTCGAATATCGGCTCGCCGCTCTCGCGGTCGAAGCCTGTCTGGACCGTGCGGGAAATCGATTCGCCCGCCGCCAACGCCTGGCGCACCCGCGTGTTGAAGCCGTCGATGTTGCGCACGCCGACCTTCGACATCTTGCGGTAGCGGTCCTCCATCTCGCGGACCGTCCATTTCAGCGCGACGACCGCCTTCTTCGGGTCGGTGACGACCGGCGAGAGCAGATGCGGGATGCCGTCATAGACCGACAGTTCCAGCATCTTCGGGTCGATCATGATCATCCGGCACTCGGCCGGCGTCAGCCGGTAGAGCAGCGACAGGATCATCGTGTTGATCGATACCGACTTGCCCGAGCCGGTGGTGCCGGCGACCAGGAGGTGCGGCATCTTGGCGAGGTCGGCGATCACCGGCTCGCCGCCGATGGTCTTGCCGAGCGCCAGCGCCAGCTTGCTCTTGTTCTGGATGAAGCTTTCCGAGCCGATCATCTCGCGGAAATACACCGTCTCGCGCCGCTGGTTCGGCAGTTCGATGCCGATGGCGTTCTTGCCGGGGATCACCGCGACGCGGGCGGCGATGGCGCTCATCGAGCGCGCGATGTCGTCGGCGAGCCCGATCACGCGGCTCGACTTGATGCCGGGCGCCGGCTCCAGCTCGTAGAGCGTGACGACAGGACCCGGCCGTACCTCGATGATCTCCCCCTTGACGCCGAAGTCCTCCAGCACGCCCTCGAGCAGCCGGGCGTTTTCCTGCAGCACCTCCGGCGACAGCGACGAATCGCGTCCCCGCGCCTTCGGCGGCGTCAGGAACTCGACCGACGGCAGCACGAAGGGCGCGGCTTCGGCTTGGCGTGCCGAGGGCTGCATGGCGACCGCCCGGCCGGAGCCGCCGCGCAGTCGCCGCTGTTCGGCGGTAACCGTCGCCTGCGGCACGACCCGCGCCGCGGGTTCGGCAGGTTGGGTAGCCGGTCCGCGGGACGCAGCGCCTCCCGCGCCCTTGCCGCCATGCGGCTCCGCCTTGCGGTCGCGCCGGCCGGGAAAGGCAACGATGTTGCCCGAGAGAAGGCCGCGCCAGCCGCCCTGCTCGTCATCGATCGGCGCGGCGTTGGGCGACACGCGATCGCCCGGACCGACCACGAAGGCGTCGTCGTCGAGATCGCCGTTCGGGCCGTCGCCCTCCCGCTCGTCCCACGGCATCGCCGATCGCGGGTCGGCCCCGTCGTCGTCGGCAAAATCCGCCGCCGGATCGTCCTCGTCCTCCATCGGATCGTGATAGGCGCGATCCGACCCGCCGGGGATCGAGACGCGGATGTCGCGCTGTGCGGCGCGCTGCTGCGGCGCGGCGGCCGGCGCGTCGAGATCGTCCTCGTCCTGCCAGTCGTCGAAGCGGTCGCCGAACTCGCGCGGCGTCCCGGCTGCGCGCCGCGCCTCCAGCCGCCGGCCGATCGCCGAACGGGCCGAATAGACGGTGTGGGCCATCGCGCCGAAGGCCAGCGCAAGGCGGCTTTCCCCGGCATCCTCTTCCTCGATGTCGTCCACCGGTGCCGCGCGGCGGCCGTTCTGCGACGGCATCGGCCGCGGACGGTCGATCAGGCCGGCGCCGTTGAGGAACAGCCATCCCGCCGGTGCCGCCATCATCAGCGCCAGCACGATCGCGACCATGCCGTTCGGATAGGCGCCGGTGGCGAGCGCCGGGAACTTCAGGACGATGTCGCCGGCGACGCCGCCGAGGCCGATGGGCAGCGGCCAACCCTCCGGGGCCGGCAGGCAGCCGAGGACAGCCGCCGCCAGCACGATACCCGCGACCGCGTACCAGGCGCGGCGCCAGATATGGTCGATGCCGCGGCCGGACAGCAGGATCAGCCCCCAGATCGCCGGCAGTGCCACCATGAGGGCGGCCCCCAGCCCGAAGACCTGCATGGCGAGATCGGCGACGATGGCGCCGGAAGGACCCGCCCAGTTCTCCACCATGTTCTGGTTCGACTGGCTGAGCGAGGGATCGGTCACGTTCCATGTGGCGCAGGCAACGCCAAGATAGGCCGCAAGGCCGATAAGCCCTGCCGCGCCCGCGATCTCGCCCTGCCGCCGGATGAAGGAGGTTTCCCCGCCGCGCGCCGCCGTCTGTGCCATCGCCATCGCCCTGTCTTGACTTGCGACCCTGCCGCGCCGGGCGGGTCCGCTGCTTGCGGGAAGACTAGGCCGGCGAGGTTAAGACCTGCTTAAGCTTAAGGGAGGCTTACGGCGTAGAGCGGCGCCGGCAGCGGCAGACAGACTGGTTGCAGCGCATAAAAAAGGGCCCGCGCGGGGCCCTTTTCCTCGTTTCCTGGCGGCCGGCCTCAGGCACGGCCGGCGGTGAACTCCGGATAGGCTTCGACACCGACCTCGGTCCGGTCGAGGCCGAGCGCCTCCTCCTCGTCGCTGGCACGGATGCCGATCACCGCCTTGATGATCGCCCACACGATGAGGCTCCCGAAGAAGGCGAAGACGCCGTAGGCGACGACGCCGATGGCCTGGGTGACGAAGCTCGTTCCGGCGTTGGTCAGCGGCACCGCCAGGGTTCCCCAGATACCGGCGACGAGGTGGACGGGGATGGCGCCGACCACGTCGTCGATCTTCAGCTTGTCGAGCAGCGGCACGGTGAAGACGACGATGACGCCGCCGACGGCGCCGATCAGGATCGCCGCGAGCGGCGAGGGAGCGAGCGGCTCGGCGGTGATCGACACCAGCCCGGCAAGGGCGCCGTTCAGCACCATCGTCACGTCGACGCGCTTGTAGATGACCTGCAGGAGGATCATCGCGGCCACGACGCCGCCGGCTGCCGCGAGGTTGGTGTTGGCGAAGATGCGCGACACGTCGGTGACGTCACTGATCGTGCCCATCGCGAGCTGCGACGCGCCGTTGAAGCCGAACCAGCCGAGCCACAGGATGAACGTGCCGAGCGTGGCCAGCGGGATCGAGGAACCGGGCATGGCGACGCTGTGTCCGTCCGCGGCGAAGCGGCCCTTGCGCGCGCCGAGCAGGAGCGCCCCCGCCAGCGCGGCCCAGCCGCCCACCGAGTGGACCAGCGTCGAGCCTGCGAAGTCGGAGAAGCCCATTTCGGAGAGCCAGCCGGCGCCCCACTGCCACGAACCGGCGATCGGGTAGATGAAGCCGGTGAGGATGACCGTGAACAGAAAGAAGGGCCACAGCCGGATGCGCTCGGCCAGCGTTCCGGAGACGATCGAAGCGGCGGTCGCCACGAACACCATCTGGAAGAACCAGTCGGACGCGGTCGAGTAGCCGGTGGCGAGGTTGTCACCGCCCACGGCGTCGAAGGAATAGGTGCCGAACGAGCCGAAATAGCCGCCGTCGACGCCCGTATACATGAGGTTGTAGCCGACGACCCAGTACATCAGGCCCGCGATCGAATAGAGGCCGATATTCTTCAGGCACTGGATCGACACGTTCTTCGAACGCACGAGGCCGGCTTCCAGCATGGCGAACCCGGCCGCCATCCACATTACGAGGAAGCCGCCGATGAGGAACAGCAGCGTGTTGAAGATGTAGGCTACGTCCGGCTGCACGGCCGGTGCGGCAGGCGCCGGATCGACGGCGACCACCGCGGCGGCCGCACCGGTCGCGTCCGGTATCACGTCCTGCGCGAAGGCCGCGGTGGCGGCGAGGCCGACGAAGACGCCGGCGAGGGTGAGAGTTTTCCTGATGGTCATGTCCTGATGAGTCCCCGCTCTCAAAGTGCGTTCACGTCGATCTCGCCGGTGCGGATCCGCACGGCCGAGTCGATGCCGAAGACGAAGATCTTGCCGTCGCCGATCTGGCCGGTCTTGGCCGCCACCTGGATCGCCTCCACCGCGCGCTCGACCATGTCGATCGGCACGGCGACCTCGATCTTCAGCTTGGGAAGAAAGCTCACGGCGTATTCGGTGCCGCGATAGATCTCGGTATGGCCCTTCTGCCGTCCGTAACCCTTCACCTCGGTCACCGTCAGGCCCTGGATCCCGACGCTCGTCAGCGCCTCGCGAACCTCGTCGAGCTTGAATGGCTTGATGATCGCCATCACGATTTTCATGTTCACCTCGCAGCTTTGACGGCCGTCGTGGGCAGGGCCGCCGAGTTGAGCCAACCGCCGTAGGGGGCGGAGCGCCCGAACGGTGACTGACTCAACGGTAATCAAGCCGCGTGCCAAACCAGCCCGGCCGCAGCATTCACTGCGCGCAAGGGTGCCTTGGCCCCTGTGCCTGCGAATCAGGCAGGAGCTGCGTGCCTAAAAAACTGTCAGAAGCGAGATTTTTGCCTAAGGATCAGTCAGGCTGCACGCGTCGTGGTCGGATCAGGCCTTCCTGCGCGACCGAGGCGACCAGTGTCCCGTCGAGCGCGAAGAGCGAACCGCGGGTCAGGCCGCGCGCGCCGGACGAGGACGGACTGTCCTGCGAGTACAGCAGCCACTCCGACGCCCGTGCCGGGCGGTGGAACCACATCGCATGGTCGAGGCTCGCCGCCTGGACCTTGTCGTTGAACACCGACAGGCCGTGCGCGAAAAGCGCCGTGTCGAGCAGCGTCATGTCCGACAGATAGGCAAGGACGGCGGTGTTGAGGTCGCGGTCCTCCCCGATATCGCCGGAGGCGCGGACCCAGACCTGCTGGAAGGGCTCGAGCTTCTCGGTGGAGACATAGTGATCGAACGACACCGGCCGGAACTCGATCGGCCGCGGCCGCTGCCAGTAGCGGCGCACCGGCTCCGGCGCATGCTTGAGGATCGTCTCGGTGACCGCCTGGCCGTGCGGCAGGTCGTCCGGACGCGGCACGTTCGGCATCGGCGCCTGGTGGTCGAAGCCGGGCTCGTCCTTCTGGAACGAGGCCGAGAGCGAGAAGATCGCATGGCCGTGCTGGATCGCCACCACCCGGCGGGTGGTGAAGGAGCCGCCGTCGCGGATGCGGTCGACGTCGTAGATGATCGGGGCCGCCGGGTCGCCCGGCCGCATGAAGTAGGAATGCAGCGAGTGGCAGTGGCGCTCCGCTGGTACGGTGCGCTGCGCCGCGACCAGCGCCTGCGCGATCACCTGGCCGCCGAAGACGCGCTGCCATGTCTGGTCCGGACTGATGCCGCGAAAGAGGTTTTCCTCGAGCCGTTCGAGGTCCAGCGTCGTCAGGAGCTTTCCAACGGCCGTCGTCATACTAGTCTACTCCGCGATTGCGGGGCCGTGGCGCCCGCCTGACCGCGGCGTTGCACCAGGGGCGCGGGATCGTCAACCCGTCCGCGCCGGCGGCATGGTTCCGCGAGGAGGAGAATGGCATGAGCGACACGATCGACGAACCGGCAGGCGAGCGCGCCGACATCGTCATAGCCGGGGCCGGCTATGTCGGCCTGACGACCGCCGTCGCGATTGCCGACGCCGCGCCGCATCTGTCGATCGTCCTCGTCGACGCCGCACCGGAGGGGGTCTGGCGCAAGGACGGGCGCGCCTCCGCGGTCGCCGCGGCGGCGATCCGCATGCTGGAGCGCCTGCAGATCTGGGACGGGGTGCGCGACGAGGCGCAGCCGATCACCGAGATGATCGTCACCGATTCGCGCACCTCCGATCCGGTGCGGCCGGTGTTCCTCACCTTCGGCGGCGAGGCGCGGCCGGGCGAGCCGTTCGCCCACATGCTGCCCAACGTCGCGCTGAACGAGGCGCTGCGCGAGCGCGCGGCAGCCCTCGGCGTCTCGATCCGCCAGTCGGTCGCCGTGGCGGGCATAGAGCCCGGCATGGCTTCGGTCGGCGTCCGTCTCGCCGACGGCGCCACGATCGCCGCGCGCCTGCTCGTCGCCTGCGACGGGGTCCGCTCGAAGATTCGCGACATGGCCGGCATCCGGACGGTCCACTGGGACTACGGCCAGTCCGGCATCGTCGCCACCGTGGCGCACGAGCGCCCGCACGAGGGACGCGCCGAGGAGCATTTCCTGCCCTCCGGCCCGTTCGCCATCCTGCCGCTCAAGGGCAATCGCTCCTCGCTGGTCTGGACCGAGCCGACGCGCGAGGCCGAGCGCCTCGTCGCCGCCGACGATCTGTTGTTCGAGCTCGAGCTGGAGCGCCGTTTCGGCCACAAGCTCGGCGCACTGACCGTAGAGGGCGGACGGCGCGCCTTCCCGCTCGGGCTGACGCTCGCCCGCGACTTCGTCCGGCCGCGCATCGCGCTCGCCGGCGACGCCGCCCACGGCATCCACCCGATCGCCGGCCAGGGCCTCAATCTAGGCTTCAAGGACGCCGCGGCCCTCGCCCAGACGGTGGTCGAGGCCGATCGCCTCGGGCTCGACATCGGCGCGCTCGACGTCCTGGAGACCTATCAGCGCTGGCGGCGCTTCGACACGCTGCAGATGGGCGTCACCACCGACGTTTTGAATCGGCTTTTCTCCAACGACAGCAGGCTGCTGCGTGCGGCCCGCTCCTTCGGCCTGTCGCTGGTCGACCGCGCCCCGCCGCTGAAGGAGTTCTTCATCGGCCAGGCCGCCGGGCTGACGAAGGGACCCTCGCCGCGCCTGCTGCAGGGCGAGCCGATCTGAGCGATCCGGCCGGCCCCGAACGGATTCTATCGCTGCGCCCGGCATCGGCAGCAAAATCTTTCGCCTCGCGGCAGCACAAGGCAATCGCAGCCGCCGTCATGCCGCGCCGATAAGCGTATCTAGGAGGTTCGACATGTCGCCATCCTGGCGGCACGACAGTCCGATATGTGAGGGAAATGGCGATGGCGGCTGAACACCGGGCCGGATCGAAGGTCAGGGGCGACACCCTGCCGGCGATCGTGATGGCCAACCATCTCCTCGACGGCGACGTGGTATTCCTGGCCGAGACCGGCTGGACGCTCGACCCGTCCGCCGCGCGCATCGCCTTCGACGCCGAGAGCGCCGCGACGATGGAAGCCGAAGGCCGCGCCGCGGCGGCCGGCAACATCGTGGTCGACCCGTATCTGGTGCCGGTCGACCTGACCAGCACCGGCCTGCCGCGCGCCCGGCATTTCCGCGACGCGATGCGGCAGAAGGGCCCGTCCGTCCACCCGGACATGGGCAAGCAGGCCGAGTTTACCACGCCCGCCTGACAGGGCTGCCGGCAGCTTCCCCGGCACCGGCGGGCTGCGACCACAACGAGCGATGGCGGGACCCGAGGGGTCCGGCTCGAGACGACAGGAGTGTCCATGTACCGCTACGACGAGTTCGACGAGCGTTTCGTGCGCGAGCGTGTCGCCGAGTTCCGCAGCCAGGTGGAACGCCGGCTCGACGGGTCGCTGTCCGACGACGAGTTCAAGCCGCTGCGGCTGAAGAACGGTCTCTATCTCCAGCTGCACGCCTACATGCTGCGCATCGCCGTGCCCTACGGCACGCTGAGTTCGCGGCAGCTGCGCCAGCTGGCTGTGATCGCCGAGACCTACGACAAGGGCTACGGCCACTTCACCACGCGCCAGAACCTGCAGTTCAACTGGCCGAAGCTGCGCGACGTGCCGGCCATCCTCGACCTTCTCGCCGATGTCGAGATGCACTGCATCCAGACCTCGGGCAACTGCATCCGCAACGTCACCGCCGACCAGTTCGCCGGGGTCGCGGCGGACGAGGTCGAGGATCCGCGCCCGACGGCCGAGCTGATCCGCCAGTGGTCGAGCCTGCATCCGGAATTCGTCTGGCTGCCGCGCAAGTTCAAGATCGCCGTGACCGGCGCCGAGCACGACCGCGCCGCGATCATGGTCCACGACATCGGGCTGAAGGTGAAGCGGCACCCTCAGACCGGCGAGACCGGCTACGAGATCGTCGTCGGCGGCGGGCTCGGGCGCACGCCGATGATCGGCAAGATCGTCCGCGACTTCCTGCCGAAGCACGAGCTGCTCGCCTATCTCGAGGCGGTGATGCGCGTCTACAATTCGGAAGGTCGGCGCGACAACAAGTACAAGGCGCGGGTGAAGATCCTCGTGCACGAGACCGGCGAGGAGGAGTTCCGCCGCCGCGTCGAGGAGGAATACGCCAGGCTCGACGGCCCGACCATCAATGCGCCGGCGGAAGAGCTGGAGCGGATCGCGACCTATTTCGCGCCGCCGTCCTATGACGCGCTGCCGGAGGTTTCCTCCGTCCTCGACGCCGCGCGGCAGGCCGACCCCGCCCTCGACCGCTTCGTCGAACAGAACGGCTTCGCGCACAAGCGGCCGGGCTACATCGCGCTCACCGTCTCGCTGAAGCCCGTCGGCGGCGTTCCCGGGGATATGAGCGCCGACCAGATGCGGGTCTTCGCCGACATCGCCGAGCGCTTCTCCTTCGGCGAGCTGCGCGTCACCCACGCGCAGAACCTCGTCCTGCCGCATGTGCGCAAGGACGACGTGCCGGAGATCTTCGCGGCGCTCGCCGCGGCGGGCTTGGCGACGGCCAACGCCGGCCTCGTCACCGACATCATCGCCTGCCCCGGCCTCGACTACTGCGCGCTCGCCACCGCCAAGTCGATCCCGATCGCCCAGGCGATCGCCACCAGCTTCGCCGACGAGGCGCGGCAGAAGGAGATCGGGCCGCTGCCGATCAAGATTTCCGGCTGCATCAATGCCTGCGGGCATCACCATGTCGGAGCCATCGGGATTCTCGGGCTCGAGAAGGCCGGCAAGGAGAACTACCAGATCACCGTCGGCGGCGACGCCACCGAGCGGGCGGCACTGGGCGAGCGGCTCGGCCCCGGCATCGACGCCGAGGACGTGCCGGGCGCGGTGGAGACCATCGTCGACATCTATCTCGGCGAGCGCCAGGCCGGCGAGGAGTTCCTCGACACGGTCCGCCGCGCCGGGATCGAGCCCTTCAAGGCCGGCTTCGCGAACTACATCGCGACGCGGCAGGCAGTCCGGGAGCCGGCGGAATGACCCTGATCGCCGCAGCGGGCGAGAAGCCCGACGAGTATGTGCGGATCGACACCGTCGAGGCCGCCGCATCGACCGAGGCTCCCGTCCTCGTACCGCTCGCGTTGGCGGGCGCCGTCCTGGCCGCCGGTGCCGGGCGCCGCATCGGCCTTTCGGTGCCGAACAGTGCGCCGGTAGACGAGGTCGCGCCGTTCTTCGCGGCGGCCGACCTGATCGCCGTCGAGTTTCCTGCCTTTTCGGACGGGCGCGGCCTATCGCTGGCCAAGCGGCTGCGACGCGCCGGATTCGCCGGGACCCTGCGTGCCTCGGGGCCGCTGATCGCCGACCAGTTCGCCGAGACGCTGGCCTGCGGCTTCGACGAGATCGAACTGCCGCAGACCATGGCCAACCGCCAGCCGGTGCAGCAGTGGATGGCGGCGAAGGACGTGATCAGCGCCCGTTACCAGAGCGGCTACGACACGGCGGAGGCCAGCATCCTCCAGCAGCGCCTCGCAGCCCGGAAAGGCTGATGCGATGTCCGACGGATTGAAGGCGCTGGCTGCCGCGTTCAACGGCAGCTTCGCTGCGCTGACCCCGCTGGAGCGGCTCGAGGCGATGGCGTCGCGCGTGCCGGGTCCCGTCGTGTTCACCACCAGCCTCGGCATCGAGGACCAGATGATCACCCATCTGATCTTCTCGAGCGACCTGCCGATCGCCGTGAAGACGCTCGATACCGGCCGGCTCTTTCCCGAGGCCTACGCGCTCTGGCGCGAGACCGAGGAGAAATACGGCCGCCGTATCCGCGCCATGTACCCGAACGGCGAGGCGCTGGAGGAACTGGTCAACGACCAGGGCATCGACGGCTTCTACTACGCGCCGGAGTTCCGCAAGAACTGCTGCGGCGTGCGCAAGGTCGAGCCGCTCGGCAGGGCGCTCTCGGGCGCGGCGGGCTGGATCACCGGTCTGCGCCGCGACCAGTCGGCCAACCGCGCCGACATGGACTTCGCCGGCTTCGACGGCGCCCGCGGCCTGATCAAGGCCAACCCGATCTTCGACTGGTCGCGCGAGGCGATCGTCCGCTTCACCGAGGCCAACGCCGTGCCGGTCAATCCTCTGCACGCGCGGAACTTCCTGTCGATCGGCTGCGCCCCCTGCACGCGGGCGCTGCGGCCGGGCGAGCCGGAGCGCGCCGGGCGCTGGTGGTGGGAGGAAGAGACCAAGCGCGAATGCGGCCTGCATGTCGACGGTGCCGGCGTGCCGGTGCACGCCGACGACCACCGCCCCGCCGAGGGCGATGCCGCCTTTGAAAGACTGCCGCAATGAAGCACATGACACATCTGCAGCGGCTCGAGGCCGAATCGATCTTCATCCTGCGCGAGGTCGCGGCGACCGCCGACAACCCGGTGATGCTGTATTCGATCGGCAAGGATTCCGCGGTGATGCTGCATCTGGCGATGAAGGCCTTCGCCCCCGGCAAGCCGCCCTTCCCGCTCCTGCACGTCGACACGACCTGGAAGTTCCGCGAGATGATCGCCTTCCGCGACCAGCGGGCGAAGGACCTCGGCCTCGACCTCATCGTCCACATCAACGAGGAGGGCGTGAAGGCCGGCATCAATCCCTTCGATTCCGGCAGCCGCGTGCATACCGACGTGATGAAGACGCAGGCCCTGAAGCAGGCGCTCGACCAGCACGGCTTCGACGCTGCCTTCGGCGGCGCCCGCCGCGACGAGGAGAAGAGCCGCGCCAAGGAGCGAGTGTTCTCGCTGCGCAGCCCCGAGCATCGCTGGGACGCCAAGAACCAGCGGCCGGAGCCCTGGCGCCTCTTCAACACCCGCAAGAAGAAGGGCGAGAGCTTTCGCGTCTTTCCGCTGTCCAACTGGACCGAGCAGGACGTGTGGGACTACATTGCGATCGAGGACATTCCCGTCGTGCCGCTGTATTTCGCCGCGCCGCGCCCCGTCGTGCGGCGTGACGGCGCGCTGATCATGCGCGACGACGAGCGCATGGCGCTCCGGCCCGGCGAGAGCGCCGAGACGATGATGGTGCGGTTCCGTACGCTCGGCTGCTACCCGCTGACCGGGGCGGTGCCGTCGGAGGCGGCCAACCTGCCCGAGATCATCGCCGAGATGCGCGGCTCGCGCACTTCCGAGCGCCAGGGCCGGGTCATCGACCAGGATTCCGGCGCCTCGATGGAAGAGAAGAAGCAGGAAGGCTATTTCTGATGACCAGCGCCCTGCCGAAGCCGCGCGACATCGAGGTGCTGGAGACGGTCGACGCCTCGCTCGCGCCCGTGGCCAACGCCGCCGCCATTGCCGAGGACGAGCGTTTCGCCGGTCCCGCGCCGGACCGCGACCTGTCGGACGATCTCGTCGCGGCGCCGGTGGCGCCGGCCGCCTCGCTGCTGCGCTTCATCACCTGCGGCTCGGTCGACGACGGCAAGTCGACGCTGATCGGGCGCCTGCTCTACGAGACCAACGCCGTCTTCGACGACCAGCTGGAGACGCTGAAGCGCGATTCGAAGAAATTCGGCACCACCGGCGCCGACCTCGATTTCGCGCTGCTCGTCGACGGCCTGTCCGCCGAGCGCGAGCAGGGCATCACGATCGACGTCGCCTATCGCTACTTCTCGACCGGCAACCGCGCCTTCATCATCGCCGACACGCCGGGCCACGAGCAGTACACCCGCAACATGGCCACCGGCGCCAGCCAGGCGGAGCTGGCGGTGATCCTCGTCGACGCGCGCAAGGGCATCCTGCCGCAGACGCGGCGGCACTCCTTCATCACCTCGCTGGTGGGCATCAAGAGCGTCGTCGTCGCCGTCAACAAGATGGACCTCGTCGACTTCTCCGAGGCGCGCTTCGAGGAGATCAGGCGCGCCTACGAGGCGATCCTGCCTTCCTTCGGCTTCACCGACATCGCCTTCGTTCCCGTTTCGGCGAAGAACGGCGACAACGTCGCCGCGCCCTCGCCTGCCATGCCCTGGTATCGCGGCCCGACGCTGCTCGCGCATCTGGAAACGGTCGAGCCGCCGACCTTCGCGCCCGCCGACAGCGCATTTCGCCTTCCGGTGCAGTGGGTCAACCGGCCGCATCTGGACTTCCGCGGCTTTGCCGGCACGATCGTCGGCGGAACCGTCAGGCCCGGCGATGCCGTGATGGTCATGCCGGGCGGCCGGGCAAGCCGCGTCAAGGCGGTGTATGGACCGGACGGGATCGTCGAGGAGGCCGGGACCGGCGAGGCGGTGACGCTGACGCTTGCCGACGAGATCGACGTGTCGCGCGGCGACGTGATCGTCGCGGGCACCGACACGGTCGCCGTCGCCGGCCGGCTCAAGGCGGACATATTGTGGATGGCGAACCGGCCGCTCGTGGCGGGCGGACGCTTCGTCGCCAGGCTGGGGGCCGCGACGACGCCGGCCACCGTGCGCGGCCTCGACGCGTCGATCGACATCCACTCCTTCGAGGCGCGTCCCGCCAGCGCACTGGTGATGAACGAGATCGGCCAGGTCACGCTCGCCTTCGACCGGCCGCCGGTGGCCACGACCTACGAGGCCAATCGCGAACTCGGCTCCTTCATCCTCATCGACCCGCTGACCAACGAGACGGTAGCGCTCGGCGTGGTCACCGATCTCGGCTCCCCGGAAACCGGTTCGCCAGAGGCCGCAAAGCCTCGACGCGGCTGGGCGAAGCTGCGGGCGCTGTGGCTCGGCGGGGCGGGCGACGCGGGTCCCGCGCACCGCCGGGGCGTGCTCCTCTACCGGGCCGCTGCGGCGCTCCTGGTCGGGTTCCTCGCCTTCCTCTTCGGGATCGGCCTGCTGCCGGCGATCGGGTTGGCCGCGCTCGACTTCGCGCTGCGGCCGTTCCTCGCCGTCGCTTTCGGCACCGATCGGATACCGCCGGAGGACGAGCAGCCGGACCCGACCACGGTCGGCGACGGTGCCGGCATTTGACCGCCGAACTCTCGGACGACCCAAGCGTGGTCGCCGGCGCACCGCGGGCCCGGCTCAGGCACAGGCGCGGGGCTCGACTCCGCCTCTCTTTGCCCGAGCGGCTCTTGCTGGTGGCATCGCTGTCGGCATGCCTGGCGCTGACGGCGGGACTCCTCGGCTAGCCGGAATGCCGGTCCTTGGGGCAACTTCGGCCATCACCGGCAAGGCGGCGAGCGGGCATGGCAGCGGGAGAGGCGGCGCCGAAATGGCCCCGGAATGAGCACGTCTCCATCGCATTCGAGCCGCGATCCGGGGCGAACCTCCGTCCATTCCGCAAGGCCGCCGGTGTGGCGACCCCCGGATCCGATTCGGAGAATGACGATGAAGACCACGCTTTTTGCCGCCGGCCTGCTGGCCCTCGGTACCGTCGCAGCCGCCGCACAGAGCGCGCCGCCCGAGATGGGCGCGCCGCAGCCGACGCCGACCTGCGCCGAGGCCCTGCCGCAGATCCAGTCCCTCCTCGACCAGGCGGAGCAGGCGGGCCTCGACATCACGACCGCCAGCGGCCACGTCGCCGAGGCCGAGACAGCGCGCGGCGCCAACGACGAGAACAGCTGCATCCGCAGCCTGGTGCTGGCCCAGAACGACGTGCTCGCCAAGGCACAGGCCGCTGCTCCCGCGACCGAAGAACCGAGTACCGCCCAGTAGCACTGAGACAACGGAGAGGAGGGTCGGGCGCAGCGCCCGGCTCTTCGCGGAGCGGCGGCGGCGCTCCGGCGCTCAGTCGAGCTCGCGGGCCTCGGACACCAGCATGATCGGGATGCCGTGGCGGATCGGAAACGCCAGCTTGGCCGCTTTCGAGACCAGCTCGTTCGCCTCCCGGTCGTAGACCAGCGGCGTCTTCGTCAGCGGGCAGACCAGCAGTTCCAGAAGCTTCGGGTCGGGCCGCAGCGGTTCGCCGGCCTCAGTCGTATCGTCGCTCATCGCCTGCCGATCCTGTTCCCCGCCTTCTCCGCGCTGGCGGGCATCATCCTCGTCATGGCCGGGCCCATCGCTCACTGCAAGGTCCGGGGCGTGCCGTCCCCCTCCTCGCCGTCCCGCGCCAGCGCGATCTCGGTGATGGCGATCAGCGTGTCGGCGCGGGTCTTGAGGTCCGGCGCCTCGAGCAGCGCCTGCTTTTCCGCCGCGCCATAGGGCGACATCATGCACAGCGCGTTGACCAGCGTCTCGTTCGAGGCGCGGGTGACGCTCTCCCAGTCGGCCTCCAGCTGGTTGGCGTCGAGATACTGCCGGAACGCCTTGAGCAGGGCGTCGCGATTGACCTCCTCGGCGCCCTCGCCGAGATTGAGATCCCCCACGAAGGCCGCGATCCGGCACATCCGATAGGGCGTCCGTGTCGCCAGTTCCTCCACGACCCGGAAGCGCGCGATGCCGTGCAGATTGACGATGCAGCGCCCGTCGCCGGTCTCGCTCAGCGAGGTGACGCGGCCGAGGCAGCCGACCTGGCAAAGCGCCGGCTCGCCATCCTCGCGCCGGGCGCCGTCGAGGCTCGGCTGGATCATCGCGATGATCCGTCGCCCCGCCATGGCGTCGTCCAGCATCTGGAGATAGCGCGGCTCGAATATGTTCAGCGGCAGCTGCCCGCCGGGCAGGAGAAGGGCGCCCCCGAGCGGGAAGACCGGCACGACATTGGGCAGGTCTGATTCGTCGGTGTAGTTGTAGTTGCCGGCCTGGACCAAGAACGTTCTCCGTTACCGAACCGGCATTTGGAGCCTTGGCGGGCGATCTCAAGGGGATGCGGCGACAGGGCACTGCCCCCTCTCCCGCCCCGGCGTGCGAGGCGGCGGGAGAGGTCTCCGGCAGCTCAGGAGAAGAGCAGGGTCGAAAGCTTGCGCCGCGCTTCCTTGGTGGCCGGGTCCGCATGCCCCCAGGCTTCGAAGAACTCCAGCAGCTTGCGCCGGGCGCCATCCTCCATGAAGCTCCGGTCGCGCCGGATGATCTCGAGCAGATGGCCGGCTGCGGTCGGCCGGTCGCCCCGGGCCTGCGCGATGAGGGCAAGGTCGAACCGCGCCTGGTGGTCGTCGGCATCGCCCTCGATGCGCGCCTGCAGCTGGACCGGATCGCCGAGTTCGGCGATCTCCTCGGCGAGCTTCAGCTTGGTGCGCACTGCCGCCAGCGCCGGATCGTCAGGCGCCTCCGCCGGAACCTGGTCGACCAGTGCGCGCGCCTGCGCATGCTCGCCCATTGCTAGGTAGCATTCCGCCAGGCCCGCCGTGGCGCCCGGATGGCCCGCCTCGTGCTGCAGGATCACCCCGAAGAGTTGCGCCGCGCTCGCGGCGTCGCCGGCCGCCAGCAGCTCGTTCGCCTGCGCCAGCGCGTCGGCCAGCGGGTCGCCCCCCGCTCCCTTGGTCAGGCGGTCGATGAACGCCTTCACCTCGCTTTCCGGCAGCGCGCCCATGAAGCCGTCCACCGGCTGTCCTCCGACGAAGGCGAAGACGGCGGGGATCGACTGGACGCCGAGCTGGCCGGCGATCGCCGGATGCTCGTCGATGTTCATCTTGACCAGCTTGACCCGCCCGCCGGCCGCATTCACGGCCCGTTCGAGGATCGGGGTCAGCTGCTTGCACGGGCCGCACCAAGGGGCCCAGAAATCCACCAGCACCGGTTGGTTGCGCGACTCCTGGATGACGTCGGCGGAGAATTTCGCCGTGGTCGTGTCCTTCACCAGGTCGCCCGCCGGGGCGGCGCCGGGCGCGGCGCCGAAGCCTTCGAGCGCGGGAGACGGTGCTGCGGCCCGCGGGGCCGACGTGGCCGGACCGCTGGTCTGCGCGCCGTAGCCGCCGAAGGAATTGCCGTAGGGATTGTCGCTCATGCCTGCCGTTCCTCGCCGTCATCGACCCCGCATTCCAGCCCGGTGACGAGCGGCTCGTGTGCGGTGGCCCGGAAAAACGCCATCAGATCGCTGGTGGCGATGGTCGTCGTCGCCGCGTTGCTCAGCGGATGGCAGTTCACCATATCATGCGCAAGCAGCCCTTCATCAAGCACGAGCTGTACCGCGCCCGCCGTGTCGTTGACGAGGCCGAGGGCGGTCACCGAGCCGGGGGTGACGCCCAGCAGCGCCTGCATCTGGTCGGCCCCGGCGAAGGACAGGCGTCCTTGGGCGCCGATCCGCCGGTGGAGGCTCTTGAGGTCGACCGCGCGGCTCTCCTCCGCCACCACCAGGAACAGCCGGCCCTTCTTGTCCTTGAGGAACAGGTTCTTGGTATGGCCGCCGGGAATCGTCCCGCGCAGGCTCTGGCTCTCCTCCACGGTGAACAGCGGCTCATGCCGTGTGGTGCGGCTGGCGATGTCCAGCCCTTCCAGGTAGGCGATCATCTGCTCCGGCGTCTCGATCATGGCCTCGCTCGTTCTCGGCGTCGTGCCACAGCCTCTAGCGAAACGGGGCACCACTGCGAAGAGCTCGCGGCAATCGGCGCGAAGGCGTCATTTGGCTGTTGCAATCGCCGGGGCTTTCAGCCATATAGCGCCCGTCGCGGCACCACGGTGCGGCGCGGAGCGGGCGGGTGTAGCTCAGGGGTAGAGCACAACCTTGCCAAGGTTGGGGTCGAGGGTTCGAATCCCTTCGCCCGCTCCAAATTTTCTTCCACAATTCAGCTGCTTGATGCCGGGCACCGGGCGATCCGCATTGTGTGCCGGGCGCCTTCTGCGCCTTAGCACAGGCGCCGTTTCACCCCCTCGGCGCGATGTCGTCCACCTCGGTCTCCGGCCGGTCGCCGCCCTCGGCGACTTCCTCGTGCCACTTGCCGTCGGCGGTCTCGTAGCTGATGCCGCGGGTCTCGCCGGCCAGACGCTGGCGTTCGGCCGCGTCCTTGGCGGCGGCGAGCGCGGTGTCGTGATCGGGGAAGGTTTCCGAGAAGACGTCGCCGACCTTGTAGGCCCAGCCGCCATCGTGCTCGACGATCCGGTAATGCAGTTCGCTCATTGGCTCGGCCCCTTTCGCTTGCCTGTGAAGCCCCGAAACGCCGCAGCAAGGCGCCCGTTCCGCTTCTCGCCTCGTCATCCGGCGCGCCCGGCACCATATCAGCGCGATGAGCCGATCCTGCCCTGCCGACCGCCCTGCCGACCGCCGATGTCCCGCATGCTGATTCCCGCTTGCATCCTTGCCTCGACGCCCGCGCAGCGGCTTGGCCGCTGAGCCCGGCGATGCAGCGAACGCCTGGGCCGCCTCCCGGCCACGTCGATGTCTGGCTCGCCTTCCTCGCCGACGTGCCGGCACCGCTGGAGGCCGCCTATGAGCGCCTGCTCGATGCCGGCGAGCGCCTGCGCCACCAGCGCTACAAGGTCGAGGGCGCGCGCCGGGAGTTCCTGGTCGGGCGGGCGCTGGTGCGCACCGTCCTGTCGCGCTACGCCGACACGGCCCCCGCGAACTGGCGCTTCGAGGCGAACCGATATGGCCGCCCGGCCATCATCGGGGCGGCGCCGGGTCTGGTCTTCAACCTCTCCCACACGCGCGGGCTTGCCGCGCTCGCCGTATCGCGCGACTGCGACCTCGGCATCGACGTCGAGACCGCCGACCGGCCGAGCGCCACGCACGATCTCGCCGGCCGGTATTTCTCTCCCTTCGAGGCGGCGTTCGTGCGCGCCGGCGGCGCGCTGCTGGCCGAGCGCTTCTTTGCCGTCTGGACCCTGAAGGAAGCCTATATCAAGGCACGCGGCATGGGGCTGGCCCTGCCGCTCGACGGGTTTTCCTATGATCTCTCCGGCGCTGAGCCGACGATTGCCTTCGCCGATTCCTGCCCGGACGATCCGGCACGCTGGCGCTTCCTGCGCGCCGGGGTCTCGCACACGCACCGGCTGGCCCTCGCGGTCTCGCCGCCACCTGCCGGCGCCCGGATCGATTTCCGCCGCATCGTGCCGCTCACCGGCTTCGAGGCGGCCGTGACCCCCGCCTGCGTTAGCCTCGACGCGGCGGCCGGCGGACGCCCGGCGTGAAGCTCTACGCCGTCGCCGACCTGCATCTCGGCCACCCCGCCAATCGCGAGGCGATCCACGCCATCGCGGCGCGTCCGGGCGACTGGCTGATTCTCGCCGGCGACGTCGGCGAGACCGAGCGGCATCTGGATCTCGCGATCGACGCGCTGCAGGACAAATTCCGCCAGCTGGTCTGGGTGCCGGGCAATCACGAGCTCTGGGCCGTCGCTTCCGAGGGCACGCCGCTGAAGGGCGAAGCGCGCTACGCCCGCTTCGTCGAACGCTGCCGCGAGCGCGGCGTCCTCACGCCGGAGGACGAGTATCCGGTGATCGACGTGGACGATACGGCGGTGCGCATCGTGCCGATGTTCCTGCTCTACGACTATTCCTTCCGGCCGAGCTACGTGAAGCGGGAATCCGCCGTCGCCTGGGCGCGCGAGGCGGGGCTGCGCTGCGCCGACGAGAGCCTGCTCCTCGCCGCTCCCCATGCCAGCCGCGCCGACTGGTGCGCCGCCCGCGTCGCCGCCACCGAAGCGCGCCTTGCCGGGCTCGACGCCCAGATCCCCAACATCCTCGTCAACCACTGGCCGCTGCGAAGCGACCTTGCCCGCCTGCCGCGCATTCCGCGCTTCTCGATCTGGTGCGGCACGACCCGCACCGAGGACTGGCACACCCGCTTCAACGCCCGCGCGGTGGTCTCCGGCCATCTGCACATGCCGTCCTCGCACGTCATCGACGGCGTCGCCTTCGAGGAAGTCTCCTTCGGCTATCCCAAGCAATGGCGCGGCCGGCGCGAACCGGACGCGGCCCTCCGCCGGATCAGGATGTGACCGCGGCAGTGCTCTGATCGAAGGGGCCGGAGGCTGGGGCATTACGCCCAAGGAATCCTGTCCTCTTCCGCGGACCGCAAGCCATCGCCGCAGACTCCGCTTGACTCTCCTGGGGCCCTCTGGAATCCATAGGAACATATCAGGAACAAACCTCTTGGTGAGGCGGAACGGTCGCAAAGCCCTTGCGGCCGAAGGAGAATTCTATGGCCTCGACCGACCCTCTCCCGCTGTCGCCGCGCCGCGCCGGCGCCGAAGCCCCGGCACGGCCGCCGGGATCGGGACGTCTCGTTTCTAGGAATCACGACCTTGCCGGCCTCAAAGCGCGAATCGCCGCGATCGAGGGCGAGCCGGTCTGCCGGCTGGAGAGCCCGGCCGGCGAGCCGCTGGCGAAGCGCAGCACGCTGGAACTCGCCTCGCTCGGCTGCCCGGCGGCGGACGCCGCGCTCGGCGGCGGCTTTCCCGCCACCGGCCTCAGCGAGATCCATCTCGACGAGACGCGCGATGGCGGCACGCTGTCGGGCTTTGCCCTGGCGCTCGCCATCCGCTTCGGCGCCCGGCCCGGCCGGCCGCTCCTGTGGATCGGCGATGCCCTCGCCTTCGCCGAGGCGGGCCTGCCCCACGGGCCGGGCCTCGCCGGCTTCGGCCTCGATCCTTCCTCGCTCTGCCTGGTGCGCACCAGGCGGCTGGAGGAAGCCGCCTGGGCCGCCGAGGAGGCCGCCGCTTCTCCCTCCTTGGCGATGGCGATCCTCGAGATTCGCGGCAACCCGGCCCGGCTGGGGCTCGAGGGCACGCGGCGGCTGCATCTGCGGGCGCGGGCTTCCGGCCGGCCGCTCCTGCTCTTGCGCCAGAGCGCCCGGGCGGAGGCCACCGCCGCCCCGCTGCGGCTGCGCATAAGGCCGGAACCGGCCTCGCCGGTCGCCGATCTGGCGAGCGAGAGGCGGCTGATCGGCGATCCGGTCTTTGCCGTCGCGGTGGAAAAATCCCGTGCCGGCCGTCCCCACGATGTTCTCCTGGAGTGGAAATCCGATGAGCGACGTTTCGATGCCGGGGAGCCGGCGGCCGCGCTTTCTCGCCGTCTCGCTGCCGAAGCTCTCGACCGACCGGATCCGGCGCGCCCGGATGGGGCGGTTCTGGCGCTCCGCCGCGCAGGCTGATGCGGCCTTGGCGCCGCTGGCGCTCTACGAACCGGTCGGCAACGCCTATCGGGTCGCCGCCGTCTGCGACCGCGTGGAGGCGCTCGGCCTGATGCGCGGAACCGGGCTCGCCGAGGCGAAGGCGCGCTTTCCGGGGCTGGAGACGCTACCGGCCGAACCCGAGGCCGACAACCGGCTGCTCGAGGCGGTGGCCGACTGGTGCGACCGCTATACGCCGCTGGTCGCGCTCGACCCGCCGGCCGGCCTCGTCCTCGACATTTCCGGCTGCGCGCATCTCTTTGGCGGCGAGAAGGCGCTGATGGACGATCTTCTCGCCCGGCTGTTCCATCAGGGGTTCCGGGCGACGGCGGCGATCGCCAGCCATGCCGGCACCGCTTTGGCGCTGGTCGGGCACGGCGATCGCCCTCGTGTGCCGGCCGGGGGCGAACGTGCCGCCGTGCTGGCCCTGCCGATCGCGGCACTGCGGCTTGCGCCGGAGCTCGAAGCGATGCTGCAGCGGCTCGGCCTGAAGACGCTGGAGGCGCTCCTGTCGCTGCCGCGCGCTGGCCTGGCCCGGCGCTTCGGCGCCGGCCTGCTGGACCGGCTCGACACGGCGGTCGGCCTTGCCGAGCGCCCGATCGGCCCGCGCCGACCGGTCCCGGCGCTGCTCGCCGAGCGGGTGCTGTTCGAGCCGATCAGTCTGGTCGAGGATGTCGAGCGCATCCTGTTCGGCCTTGCCGGACGGCTGAAGGGCGATCTGGAGCGGCGCGGCGAGGGCGCCCGGCGGCTGGAGCTCTCGCTGTTCCGGGTCGACGGGGCGGTCAACCGCCTGATGGTCGGTGCCGCCCGGCCGGTGCGCGAGCCATCCAAGATCCTGCGCCTGTTCCGCGAGCGCATGAAGGGTCTAGGCGAGGATTTTGACGCCGGCTTCGGCTACGACCTCGTGAAGCTGGCGGTGCACGGCACCGAGGCGATGGCCGACATCCAGACCGACCTAGCCGGGGAGAGCGGCGGCGAGGAGGCCTTCGCCGGGCTCGTCGACCGGCTGGGCGCGCGGCTCGGCGAGGCGCATGTCCTGCGGCTGAGGCCGGGGGCCAGCCATCTTCCCGAACGCGCCTGCAGCTGGCGGCCGTCGACGGCGGAGACGCCCGCGCCCTGGCCGGACGCCGCCGGCGCTAAGGCTCCTGGCGCACCGCGGCCGCTGCGCATGCTGGCGGCGCCGGAACCGGTCGAGGCGAGCTTCGAGGTGCCGGACGGCGCGCCGCTGAAATTTCGCTGGCGCCGGGCGCTGCACGTGGTGCGCCGCGCCGAGGGGCCGGAGCGCATCGCCGCCGAATGGTGGCGGGAGGCGGAGGCGGCAACGCGCGATTACTACCGCGTGGAGGACGAGGCCGGGCGGCGCTTCTGGCTGTTCCGCGAGGGGCGGGCGGACCCGGCGATCGATCCGGAGCTGCAGGTGCCGGACGGACGGCCCGCCTGGTTCATGCACGGGCTCTTCGCATGAGGATCGATCCCTATCGCCCGCCGCGGCCGTTTCCCGAGATCGGCGTCGCCAGCTGCTTCTCCTTCCTCGCCGGCGCCTCGCAGCCGGAGGAACTGGTCGTCACCGCCCACCGGCTCGGCCTGGCTGGCCTCGGTCTCGCCGACCGCAACAGCGTCGCCGGCGTGGTGCGGGCCTATCAGGCGGCGAAGGAGGCGGCCCTGCCCTACGCGCCCGGCGCCCGGCTAGTATTTTGCGACGGCACGCCGGACATCTTCGCCTATCCGCGCGACCGCGCCGGCTGGGGCCGGCTCTGCCGGCTGCTCAGCCGCGGCAATCTGCGCGCCGAGAAGGGCGACTGCCTGCTCGGCCTGCCCGACCTCCTGGAATGGGGCGGTGACATGAACCTTGCGCTGCTGGCCCCGGCGGGGCTCGGCGGCGGCGCCGAGGCGGCGCCTGTCGAGGCGTCGCTCGCCGCCTGTCTCGAGGCGCTCGCCGAAGCCTTCCCGCAGCGCGTCTGGCTTGCCGCGGCGCCCGCCCATGACGGGCTCGATCCGCGCCGCCTGGCGCGCGCCGCGCGGCTGGCGGTGCGCTGCCGGACGCCGCTCATGGCCACCAACGACGCCTTCTACCACGCCCCGGGACGCCGCCGGCTGAAGGACGTGATGACGGCCATCGCCGCCCATGTCCCGATCCCCGAGGCGGGCACGCTCCTGACCCGCAACGCCGAGCGCCATCTCAAGGCGCCGCGCGAGATGGAACGGCTGTTCCGGCACCACCCGGCCGCGGTGGAGAATGCCGGCCATTTCTTCGCCGGACTGGGCTTCGACCTGAAGAGCCTTTCCTACGAATATCCCGACGAGGCGCTGGGGCTCACCCGCAGCCCGGAGGAGGAGTTGCGCTTCCTGGCGCACGAAGGGGCGAAATGGCGCTATCCGCAGGGCGTGCCGGAAAGCGTCACCACCCGCATCGAGTACGAACTGAAGATCATCGCCGAGCTGAAATACGAACCGTATTTCCTCACCGTCCACCACATCGTGAAGCACGCCCGCGAGCGCGGCATCCTCTGTCAGGGGCGGGGCTCGGCCGCCAACTCGGTGGTCTGCTTCGCCATCGGCATCACCGAGGTCTCGCCCGAGCGCGCCGGGCTCCTGTTCGAGCGCTTCATCTCGTCGGACCGGCGCGAGCCGCCGGACATCGACATCGATTTCGAGCACGAGCGCCGCGAGGAGGTGATCCAGTACATCTACGAGCATTACGGCCGCGACAACGCCGCGCTCGCGGCCACCGTCATCACCTATCGCGCCCGCTCCGCCGCGCGCGAGGTCGGCAAGGCATTCGGCCTGTCGCAGGATGCGGTGGCGGCGCTTTCCGGTTCCGTCTGGGGCTATCACGCCGGCGATCTCGGCGACCGGGAGGCCGCCGCCGCCGGTCTTTCCGCCAGCGACCCCACCACCGCCAACGTCCTGAAATACGCCGCCGAGATCGCCGGCTTCCCGCGCCATCTCAGCCAGCATGTCGGCGGCTTCGTCATCACCCGGGGGCGCATCGACGAGGTCGTGCCGATCCTCCGCAGCGCCATGGAAGGGCGCACCATCGTCGAATGGGACAAGGACGATCTCGACGAGCTGGGGATCCTCAAGATCGACATCCTGGCGCTGGGCATGCTGTCCTGCCTGCGCCGCGCCTTCGGCCTTCTGGAGGCGCATTACGGGCGGACATTGACACTGGCCGACCTGTCGGAAGCGCAGGATGATAAGCCGACTTATGAAATGATCTGCCGCGCCGACACGCTGGGCGTCTTCCAGATCGAGAGCCGGGCGCAGATGACCATGCTGCCGAAGCTGCGGCCCGACTGCTTCTACGATCTCGTCATCGAGGTGGCGATCGTGCGGCCCGGCCCGATCCAGGGCGACATGGTCCATCCGTATCTGCGCCGCAAGATGAAGCTGGAAAAGGTGAGCTACCCCAAACCGGAGCTCGAGGAGGTGCTCGGCCGCACGCTCGGCGTGCCGCTGTTCCAGGAGCAGGCGATGAGGATCGCCATCGTCGCCGCCGGCTTCACGCCCAACGAGGCCGACCGGCTGCGCCGCGCCATGGCGACGTTCCGCCGGGTCGGCACCATCCACACCTTCCAGAAGAAGATGGTGGAAGGCATGGTCGAGCGCGGCTACGAGCGCGAATTCGCCGAGCGCTGCTTCAAGCAGATCGAAGGCTTCGGGGAATACGGCTTTCCCGAAAGCCACGCCGCCTCCTTCGCGCTGCTGGTCTATGCCTCCTGCTGGCTGAAATGCCATTATCCGGACGTCTTCGCCGCGGCCCTCCTCAATGCCCAGCCGATGGGCTTCTACGCTCCGGCGCAGATCGTCCGCGATGCCGGCGAGCATGGCGTCGAGATGCGGCCCGTCGACGTCAACCGTTCGTCCTACGACCAGACGCTGGAGCCCGCGCCGTTCGATCCCGCCCGCATGAAGCCGCGCCACCATTCGATGCGCGACGTGATCAAGACGCGCCATGCGGTGCGCCTCGGCTTTCGTCAGGTAAAGGGCCTCGGCGAGACCGAGATGGCGGCGCTCGTGGCGGCCCGCGGCGCCGGCTACGATTCCGTCCGCGACCTCTGGCTGCGCTCCGGGCTGAAGCGCGCGACGATCGAGCGGCTGGCCGATGCCGACGCCTTCGGCTCCCTCGGCCTTTCCCGCCGCGATGCGCTCTGGGCCTGCCGGGCGCTCGATCCGAACGGCGCCGCCGAACGGCTGCCGCTGTTCGAGCGTGCGTCGGCGACGGATCTGCAGGCCGAGCCCGACGCCCATCTGCCGCCGATGCCGGTCGGCGAGGAGGTGATCAACGACTACCGCTTCCTGTCGCTCTCGCTGAAGGCGCACCCGGTCTCCTTCGTGCGAGGGCAGCTCGAGGCGCTCAGGGTCATGCCGGACGAGACGCTGGAGCGGCTGCGCTCCGGCAGCCGCGTCAGCGTCGCCGGCCTCGTCCTCGTGCGCCAGCGGCCGGGGTCGGCCAAGGGCGTCATCTTCATGACCATCGAGGACGAGACCGGCGTTGCCAACATCATCGTCTGGCCGAAGACCTTCGAGCGGTTCCGGCCAATCGTTCTGGGCGCCCGCTTCGTGCGCGTGAACGGCCGGATGCAGGCCGATCACGGCGTCATCCACGTGGTCGCGGAAACCATCGTCGACATGACGCCGCTGCTGATGGGCGTGGCGCGCGGCGATTTTCCCGCCAATGCCGGTCTGGCGCCCGCCGATCACGTCCGCAGCCCGCTGCGCCGCCCGCCGGTGCGGAGCGGGGCGGAGGCCAATGCGGCGCCGGAGGCCGCGCATCTCGCCGCTTCGCTCGGTGCCGCGCTGGCGCGGGCCGACGAGGTGCGCCGCCCCGTCGACGAAGGCCGCACGCAGAAGAAGCTGATGCATCGCCATCTGCGGATGATCACCGCCGCAGGACCCCCGCCCGATCCCGCCAACGATCGCGAGGCGAGGCAGGTCCTGCCGAAGGGGCGGAACTTCCAGTAGGCGCCGCCCTGCCCCACGCCGGTATCACGCGAGGCGGCCTGCCTGCTACCCGGATGAAGCGCATCTTTCAACGGCCGCGCCGCTCGCCTAGATGGACGGCGACACCGGCTCCGGAGGATAGGACGCATGACGGCAGACGCGACGGACTGGCACGGGCGGATGGCGCCGGGGCTCGACGCCATCGAGGCGCTGGCGATCGTGGCCTATGCCGAACTGCCCGAGGCGTTCCGCGCGTTGTGCGGCGACATACGCTTCCTCGTCGCCGACTTTCCCGACGACGACGTGATCAGAGAGATGGATCTGGAAAGCCCGTTCGACATTCTCGGCCTGTTCGAGGGCCGCGGCGTCGGCGAGCTCGGAACGCCGGTCACGGGAGAGATGCCGAACCGCATCCTGCTCTATCGCCGGCCGCTGCTCGACTACTGGGCCGAGCACGAGGAGACGCTCGACTACCTCGTCCGGCACGTGCTGATCCACGAGATCGGCCACCATTTCGGCCTTTCGGACGACGACATGGAGCGGCTGGAGGAAAGCGCCGACTGAGGCCTGCGCCCTCTACTGCTCGCCGAGCTTCATCGACGGGTCGTAGTCCTTCCCTTCGACGGTCTTCGTCACCGCCTGGCCGCAGCGCATCCGGCCGCTCGCCGCGTCGAAGGCGTAGCTCGGCGAGCCGTGCAGCTCCCAACCCTTCGACAGGGCCAGCGAAACCTTGTGGCAGAAGGCGGAATCGTCCTCGCCGCTGAGCAGTCGATAGAGCTTCATGCGTCCTGTGCCCCTTTTGCGCGTCGACCGTCGGCCACCGCGATCGCCGCCTGCATGTCGAGGAGCCGCCGCGCCTGTTCCCAGTGCAGCCGCTCGACCATGCGGCCGTCGATCTGGATGACGCCCTTGCCGACATTTGCCGGATCGGCGAAGGCCGCTGCGATCAGCTCCGCCCAGGCGACCGCCTCGCGGGACGGGCCGAAGGCGGCGTTGGCGGCTTCGATCTGCGCCGGGTGGATGAGCGTCTTGCCGTCGAACCCCATGCGCCGGCCGGCGGCGCACTCGGCCTCGAAGCCTGCCATGTCGCGGAAATCGGCGAAGACGCCGTCGAGCGTCGCCAGGCCATGGGTCTTCGCCGCCAGCACGATCTGCATCAGCCAGGGCAGCAGTTCGGTGCGGCCAGGCCCCGGCTCGATCCCGGTCGACAGCGCGATGTCGTTCGGCCCGACCACCAGGGCGTCGAGACGGCTACCCGAAGCGGCGGCGGCAAGCGAGGCGACGTCGAGCAGGCCGCGCGGCGTCTCGATCATCGCCCAAAGCCGGATCGATGGCGGCGCGTCGGTCTCGGCGAGCGCGTCCGCGACCTGTTTCAGGCCGGCGACGGTCTCCACCTTCGGCAACAGGATCGCGTCGACGCCGGCGCCGCGCGCCATCAGGAAATCCTCCGTCCCGAAGCGGCTGTCCAGCGGGTTGATCCGCACGATCCGCTCGCCGGGAAACGGGCAAGCCTCCAGATGCTCGCGCAGGCGTTCGCGCGCCGCATCCTTTTCTTCCGGCGCCGCGGAATCCTCCAGATCGTAGATCAGCCCGTCCGCCGCGAGACCCGCGGACTTCTCGAGCGCCCGGGCATTGGCGGCGGGGACGAACAGCAGCGATCGGCGGGGGCGATGAGCGAGGGTCATGACGTCCTCTTCGCCGATTCACGTGAAACAGGCAATCGTGCCGGGAAACCTGCCGGTTTGCCCGCCGCATGTGAAATGCTATCCACCCTCCAGCACCAGACGCCACATCCGGGAGGATTTCGGGAATGCAGAAATTCGACACGCTGACGGGGAACGCCGCTCCGTTGCCGATGGTCAATGTCGACACCGACATGATCATCCCGAAGGACTATCTGAAGACGATCAAGCGCACCGGCCTCGGCACCGGCCTCTTCGCCGAGATGCGCTACGCCGACGACGGTTCCGAGAACCCGGACTTCGTCCTCAACAAGCCGGCCTATCGCAACGCCAGCATTCTCGTTGCCGGCGACAATTTCGGCTGCGGCTCCTCACGCGAGCATGCGCCGTGGGCCCTGCTCGATTTCGGCATTCGCTGCGTGATCTCGACCTCGTTTGCGGACATCTTCTACAACAACTGCTTCAAGAACGGCATCCTGCCGATCCGGGTCACGCCCGAACAGCTCGCGCTGCTGATGGACGATGCCGAGCGCGGCGCCAATGCACGGCTCACGGTCGACCTCGTCGCGCAGACGATCAGCGGCCCGGATGGCGGCTCGATCGGCTTCGAGATCGACCCTTTCCGCAAGCACTGCCTGCTCAACGGGCTCGACGACATCGGCCTCACCATGGAGAAGGCGGATGCGATCGGGACCTACGAGGAAGCGCTCGCCGAACGTCGGCCCTGGGCCTGACGTCGCGTCCGTCCATCGCAGGGTGAGACGCTGCATGACGGAAGCGCGCTCTTCGAGCACCGCACCATGATAGCCTGGCTGAGCGCGAACGAGGCTCTGCTGAGCCTGGCGGTCAATACCGCGATGCTGGGCGTGTGGATCATCTACCTGCAGCTGCTGCTCAACGGCTATCGCCGCCAGCGCCGCTCGTCCATCCTGATCACCCGCGGGGCCGGCTCGGGGCCCCGCTCGCGATGCCTGATCACCAATATGAGCGTCGAGCCCATCTACGTGACCAGCCTGATCGCGACGATGGTCTCGCCGGCCGGTCGCTACGAGGTGGCGCTGACCGACCTGCGCGACCTGCCGGAGGATCTGGGGGCGGATCCGCGCTCGACCATGGGCCAGGGCAGCCTCGTCACCGGGCAGTATCTCGACATCGGCCATTTCGACGATCTCCTCGCCGAACTGGCGCAGGACCGGCCGGAGGCGCCGGCGCCCGAGACCGTGACGGAACTGCAGCTGGTGGTGGTGGCGCTGTACGGGTCGAGTCACCATCCGGTCGGCGCCGAGCGCCATTTCGCCTTGGAACCGCACGAGGGCATCGTCCGGATCGTGCCGCGGACGGTGGAGACGCAGCAGCTGCGTTCGCGCCGGGCGCGGTGGAACCTGCGGCATCAGCTGGCGCGGCACATGTAGGAGAGGCGGGCGGGCACCTCAGGCGGCCGCCTCGCGGCGCGCGCCCGTGCCCTCCCGCAGCTGCCGGGTGATCTCGGCCCATGCGCTGGCTTCCGCCGGCCGCGACGCCCGCTCGCAGAGCGGGATCTTCTCCAGCACGTCGAGAAGGATCGCCTGTTCCAGCGCCCTTGCGTCCTTGACCAGGCAGTAGATCATCACGTGGAACTGCAGTTTGCCGATGTCGCTGGTCGCCACCGCCACCTCGTGGCCGGGGCCTGCGATATCGGCGCCCGCTTTGCCCGCGGTCAGCCTGTGGAACCGCGTCGCCCGGTCCAGATCGTCCGCCAGCGCGTCGCGCGCCGCCGCCCGGATCAGCGCTACCATCTGGCGCGGCGGGGCCTGGGTCTCGAGGGTCAGGGTGAAGCGGTGCGGCGCGTATTGGCGCGGCTGCGGCTCGACGCGCACCGGCCCGGTGAGCAGGATCGAGTTCGGCAGCATGACCACCCGCCCCGTCCCGGCATGGCCGAGATGATGCGGCGGCAGCTCCATGATGGTCGTCGAGAACAGCCCGTGGTCGATCACCTCGCCGTGGATTCCGGTCAGCTCGATCCGGTCGCCGACCTTGAAGAGATGCCCGCCGAAGCGCAGCACCGAGCCGGCGACGCACATCAGCAGTTCCTTCGTCGCCACCACCAGCGCCACCATCACCGCGGCGAGCGAGAACACGATGTTCTGGATCTCGCTCAGCCAGATGCCGAGCAGCGCGATGGCGACGGCCGCGTTGCAGACCGCCCGGACGGTGAAGCGGCGGCGCCGTGCCGCCAGCGCGTCGCAGCGCCGCGTCGCCACCCACTCGACGCCCCAGCGTGCAGCGGTCACGCCGGCCAGGATCAGGAGGCTGAGCGTGATGTTCTCGGCGACGTGGGATGGGATGAAGAAGGGCAAGGACCGTCTCCCGTGCGCCGGCACCGGCATTGCGGCCCCGTGCGGGAGCTGCGGCCGGACCGGCGAAGAGCCATGCGTTGATTGCCGCTTATCGGCTCGCTGCGGTTAACGCGAACTTGCCGGATTGTGACCATTGCAAGACTTTCTTCAGGCCGTGCGGCCGTGCCTCGCGGCGGCAGGATGGGCGGCGCTTTTCCGCCTTCGCGGGGTGCCTGCGCCAGGGCTTTGGTGTAAAGCCGGCCGAACCGACGGCAGTACAGAGGATCCGCGCCATGACCACCCGCAAGCTCCTGCTCCTTCCCGGCGACGGCATCGGCCCGGAGGCGATGGCGGAGGTCGAGAAGCTGGTCGCGGTGATCAACGAGGCGGGCGGCGGCTTCGTCACCGAAAGTGCCCTTGTCGGCGGCGCCGCCTATGACGACGGGGGCGCGCCGGTATCCGACGCGACCATGGATCTCGCGCTGGCTGCCGACGCGGTTCTGTTCGGCGCGGTCGGTGGCCCGAAATGGGACGGCGTTGCCTACGAGAAGCGCCCCGAGGCGGGCCTCCTGCGGCTGCGCAAGGACATGCAGCTCTTCGCCAATCTGCGGCCGGCGATCTGCTACCCCGCGCTGGCCGATGCCTCGAGCCTCAAGCGCGACATCATCGAGGGTCTGGACCTCTTGATCGTGCGGGAGCTGACCGGCGGCGTCTATTTCGGCGAGCCCAAGGAGATCGTCGATCTGGGCAACGGCCAGAAGCGGGCGATCGACACCCAGATCTACGACACCTACGAGATCGAGCGCATCGCGCGCGCCGCCTTCGATCTGGCCCGCACCCGGCGGGGCAAGGTCACGTCGATGGAAAAGCGCAACGTCATGAAGTCGGGCCTCTACTGGAACGAGGTCGTCACGCGGATCCATCGCGAGGAGTATGCCGACCTGACGCTCGAGCACATGCTCGCCGATTCCGGCGGGATGCAGCTGGTGCGCGCGCCCAAGCAGTTCGACGTGATCGTCACCGACAATCTCTTCGGCGACATGCTGTCGGACATCGCCGCCATGCTGACCGGCTCGCTCGGCATGCTGCCCTCGGCCTCCCTCGGCGCCATCGACGACAAGACCGGCAAGCGCCGGGCGCTCTACGAGCCGGTCCACGGCTCGGCCCCGGACATCGCCGGCCAGGGCATCGCCAATCCGCTGGCGATGATCGCGTCCTTCGCCATGGCGCTGCGCTATTCCTTCGAGATGATCGCCGAGGCCGACTCGCTGGAGGCAGCCATTGCCGACGTTCTGGAAAGCGGCATGCGCACCGCCGACATCATGGCCGAAGGGAGCCGGCGCGTAGGAACCGGCGAGATGGGCGACGCCGTGGTCGAGCGCTTCCGCGAGCGTCTGGCGGCATAAGCGCCGGAAGGCGCCGCCCTGCGTCGGACGGCTCCGGCGCAACCCTTTGGAGTTTCGTGCATTGCGAGTACAGGAAACCGGAGGCACGACGATGATCAGAGGAATTCTCAAGGCGCTTTTTCTCGGCTGGCTTGCCAAGCGCGCCAGCCGCGGATTCGGCGGCAATCGAGCACCGCAGCGCCGGCCGGATTGATCCGGCTGGACTGACTGTCCAGCCGCCCGCGCGATCGGGCGGACGACGAAAAGCGGTGCCTCGGCGCCGCTTTTTTTGTGTCCGCTAGGCAAAGCCGATGAAGCGCCCGGCGACGACCGCCGCCGTCCAGATCGTCAGCGACAAAAGGGCCGACAGGCGCAGTCCGGGCGTCACGATGCCCAGCGGGCCTTGCACCGTCCGCCAGCCGCGGCTGCGATGGACGACGATCGCGTGCGCTGCCCCCGTCGCGACGAAGCCCAGCTTCGCCAGGAGATACGGGTTTCGGGCGTAGTCGACGGGCTGCACCAGGAACAGCAGCGATCCCGTCAGCACCCCCGCCGCCAGTCCCGCTGCGGCGACACGCGGCAGGAAGCGGGCCAGCGGCTGGACCGGCACCGTCCCGCCCAGGCCGAGCAGCCGCAGATCCAGCGCAAGGATCGCGCCGAACAGCGTGGCCAGGCCCAAGATATGCGCCGCATTGACCAGCGGATAGACATAGAGCGACGTGCGAAGCGCCGCGGCGGCCCGCGTTTCCCCGAGCTCCGCAAGGATCGCCTCGATCATCGGCGCAGAAGCGTCACGTCTCCGGCGCCAGGGTCTTCTCGCGGCGCGGATAGACGTCGTAGGTCTCGCCGCCCACCGTGACCGTCTCGGCCTTGAACACGCGCTCCTCCGGATCGCGCGAGCGGTGACCGGTGAAGGAGGCGGTATCGCCCACCGAAGCGACGCCTTCCACCAGGCCCGAGCGGGCGGTCGCAGAGGGCGGTGCCAGATCGACCTGCCATTCCCCGTCTTCCGCCGCGATCTCGATGAAGGCGTGCGGATTGCCGAGCGAGATCGCCTGGATCGTGCCGGAAAGCCGTGTTTCCTCGTCCTCGGTCCATGCCCAGCCGTGATGGGCGATGGCCGGTACCGCGGCGAGCGTCGCCGCGAGAAGGGCTGCGGGGAGGGTGAAGCGAACCATCGTTATTGCTCCCGAACTGGCCGATGCGGCACCGAGATTTCCGGTGCCTCAGGACCACCTATCGCGCTTGGCCCGGACGTCGCATAAAGCTCGCGTGATTGACAATCCGGCCGATCGTGCGCATATCGCGGCCATGTCCGCGCGCTCCATGAAAACGCCGTTGATCTGACGCCGCCTGCCCCGCTGGTCTCCCCCGGGGCGGAACACGAGCGTGCGAAGATCGGGTGGGGAGAGCGAAGGATGCTTCCATGGGTTACAGACTTGCCGTCGTCGGCGCCACCGGCAATGTCGGTCGCGAGATGCTCAACATTCTCGCCGAGCGCGGCTTTCCGGCCGACGAGGTCGTGGCGCTGGCATCGCGTCGCAGCCTCGGCACGGAAGTCTCCTACGGCGACAGGACGCTGAAGACCAAGCCTCTCGACCAGCACGATTTTTCGACCACCGACATCTGCCTGATGTCGGCGGGTGGCGACGTGTCCAAGGAATGGTCGCCGCGCATCGCCGCCAAGGGCTGCGTCGTGATCGATAATTCCTCCGCCTGGCGCTACGACCAGGACGTGCCGCTGATCGTGCCGGAGGTGAATGCCGACGCGATTTCCGGCTTCTCCCGCAAGAACATCATCGCCAACCCCAATTGCTCGACCGCGCAGCTCGTCGTGGCCCTCAAGCCGCTGCACGACTTCGCCACGATCAAGCGCATCGTCGTGTCGACCTACCAGTCGGTCTCGGGCGCCGGCAAGGAAGGCATGGACGAGCTCTTCACGCAGTCGCGGGCGGTGTTCGTCGCCGACGAGATCGAGAAGAAGAAGTTCACCAAGCGCATCGCCTTCAACGTCATCCCCCATATCGACGTCTTCATGGAGGACGGCTCCACCAAGGAGGAGTGGAAGGTGATGGCCGAGACCAAGAAGATGCTCGACCCGAAGATCAAGGTGACCTGCACAGCCGTGCGCGTGCCGGTGTTCATCGGCCATGCCGAGGCGGTCAACATCGAGTTCGAGAAGCCGATCACCGCCGAGGAGGCGCGCGACATCCTGCGCGAGGCCCCGGGCTGCCTCGTCGTCGACAAGCGCGAGGACGGCGGCTACATCACGCCCTATGAATCCGCCGGCGAGGATGCGACCTACATTTCGCGCATCCGCGAGGACCAGACGCTGGATAACGGCCTCAACATCTGGATCGTCGCCGACAATCTGCGCAAGGGGGCGGCGCTGAACACGATCCAGATCGCCGAGCTGCTGGTCAATCGCGGTCTGCTCGAGAAGCGCAACGCCGCCTGACCGGCTTGCCTACGCCTCCGGGCATCATCACCGCCTGAATTCCCGGCGGGTGCTCTCCGCATCCGCCGGCACGGCCGGAGAAGTTTCGGTCGGCCGACGCGGCCTTCTGGATTTCTGCACCACCTTGCTAGATCTTCGAGGATGACCGGCTATCAAATTGTCCCGGTGGACGTTCCGTCCATCAGCCCCTTCCTTCTGCGCGACGTCCGGGAAGGCTCCCGCAGGACCCCCGCGATAAGCCTGGATGCCAGGCTCTATTTGCCGGACGCGACGCACCGGCCGGTGCCGGCGATCGTCCTGTCGCATGGTCTCGGTGGCGCGAAGGATCATCGCGAGCATCGCTATGCACGAATGCTGGCCGCCCGCGGCTTCGCGGTCCTGGTCTTCGACGGCTTCGTCTCCCGCGGCAAGCAGCGGTTCAGCGATACGATCCGTGCGCTTCGCGTGACGGAATCGATGCTCCTGGCGGATGCGTTCGCCGGCCTGGATTTTCTGGCGAGGCGAGATGAAATCCGGGCGGATGCGATCTCGATCGCGGGGTATTCCTATGGCGGCATGATCACGGCGCTGACCGCCTATCGGCAGCTGGCCGAGACATTCCTGCCGGGCGGGCCCCGCTTTGCCGCCCATGTCAGCTATTATGGCTGCAGCGTGCCCCGCCTCGACGACGCCACGACCACCGGCGCGCCGGTGCTGATGATGCTCGGCGCGCTCGACAGGAACACCAACATCCCGCGCACGGAGGCGATCGCCGCCGACATGCGGCGCGGCGGTTCCCCCGTCGACGTCGAGATCTTCGCCGACACCTACCACCAGTGGGACGGCAACGACGCCGAGCGGCGCTTCGTCAATTTCAATCTGCACCAGTGCCACTTTCGCATCGACGAGAGCAACGGCGTGCGCGACGAACGGACGGGCATCCGCATGCGGGGCCGGGCCTCGCGTACCGCCATGATCGGCCTGTCAGCGAGCCGCGACGGCTATCACATCCTGCGCAACGAGGCGGCGCTGGAGCGCTCGGACGCGATGTTGCTCGCCGCTCTCGCCCGCTCGACGCAGCGTGCAAGCGCACCTTTGCGCGACGACGAAGTCGACGGACGAACGCGCTCTGCGGCCCTTCCGACGCGCCATGGCTCGAGCGGTGGTGGTCACCGGACGGTGCCAAACGAACCTCCGGCGCGCGGGCGTGCCGCAATGGCTGGCGGCCGCCGCGCGTGAGGTTCGCCGGCAACAGCCCTGCGAAAGTCTTGTCTGATGTTCTTCGGCCCCAATCCGGCCATCCGGGCGCTCTAGCCGGGACCCGGAAGAGACAACGAACGGACCCGAAACAACGGTCCCGATCAGCAAGGCTGGACCCGAACCTCATGAAGAAGCTCGCCCTCGTACTCGCCCTCACCACCGCCTTCGCCGGCTGCACGAGCAATCCCTATACCGGCGAATCGCAGCTCTCGAACACCGTCGGCGGCGCTGGCATCGGTGCCGGCGTCGGCGCGCTCGGCGGCTATCTCGTCGGCCGGGCCACCGGCGTGGATTCCGGGCGCGCGGCCTTGATTGGCGCCGGCATCGGCACGATCGGCGGCGGCGCCGTCGGCGCCTACATGGACAACCAGGAAGCCAAGCTGCGCGCGCAACTGCAGGGAACCGGCGTCTCGGTGACGCGCGTCGGCGACCGGATCATCCTCAACATGCCGTCCAACATCACCTTCCCGACCGACCAGTCATCGATCCTTCCAGGCTTCTATCCGACGCTGGGCTCGGTGGCGCTCGTGCTCAAGGAGTTCGACCGCTCGATCGTCGACGTCTACGGCCATACCGACAGCCAGGGATCGGACGCCTACAATCTGCAGCTGTCGCAGCAGCGCTCCTCGTCGGTGAGCCAGTATCTCGCAGGCCAGGGGATCGATCCCCGTCGCCTGAACACGCAAGGGTTCGGCGAAAGCCAGCCGGTCGCATCCAATGACACCGAATCCGGCCGCGCCCAGAACCGGCGCGTCGAGATCGCCATCTCGCCACTCACCGCGGGCTGACCGACCGGCGCGCGAGGCCGATACGACAAAGGGGCGGCTTCGGCAGACGTCGCCCCTTTTCACGTTCCGATCGAGATGCGCCGCGGAACCCCGCGTATCAGTAGTTCCGGCCGATATAGCCGCCTGCCACCGCACCACCGACACCGCCGACGACGGCACCGCCCGTGCCGGCCACTGCATCGCCGATCAGCGCGCCGGAGACGCCGCCGATACCGGCGCCGGCCACCGTGCGCTGCGTACGGCTGCAGCCCGCCGAGACGATCAGGCTCGACGCCATGAGGGCGATGACTGCCGATCTGAGTACCATGTCCAATGCTCCTGATTGGCCGGCCCCGTGACCGGCTGTTCCTCTGTCCCGTCAGGAGAGATAGCGGCGGCGGGGAGCGTTGCCAGCCTCGGGATGGTAGCCGGGAGGGGTTCGGCATTTCCGGGGGCCGCGTGGGTGCTGTGGCATGGCCGTCGGCAGCGCGCGTTGCCGGTGATGGCGGCTGCGGCGCCGGCTCGTCGCGGG
>DASYHY010000024.1:0-12835 GCA_036252795.1 Aurantimonas sp.
ATGACCTGCTCGGTCGTCGCCGTGGTCACCGACCAGATCCGCGACGGCAAGCCGGTCGTCGGCTTCGGCTTCAACTCGAACGGGCGCTACGGCCAGGGCTCGCTCATGCGCGAGCGCTTCATCCCGCGCCTCACCGAGGCCGATCCCGCGACGCTGATCGACGCGGCGCACGACAATCTCGACCCGTTCGCCATCTGGAAGACCATGATGACGAACGAGAAGCCGGGCGGGCACGGCGAGCGCTCGGTCGCCGTCGGCACGATCGACATGGCGGTGTGGGACGCGGTGGCGAAGATCGAGGGCAAGCCGCTCTACCGGCTGCTCGCCGACCGGTACCGGGGCGGCGAGGCCGACGAGGACGTCTGGGTCTACGCCGCCGGCGGCTACTACCATCCCGGCAAGGAGATCGAGGGCCTGAAGGACGAGATGAAGTCCTATGTCGACCGCGGCTACACGGTCTGCAAGATGAAGATCGGCCTCGCCCCGCTGGCCGACGATTTGAAGCGCATCGACGCGGCGATCGAGGTGGTCGGGAGCCCGGCCAATCTCTGCGTCGACGCGAATGGCCGCTTCGACCTCGACACCGCCATCGCCTATGCGAAAGCGCTCGAGCCATATGGCCTCTATTGGTACGAGGAGGCCGGCGACCCGCTCGACTACGCGCTGCAGGCCGAGCTCGCGCAGCATTATTCCGGCCGCATGGCGACCGGCGAGAACCTCTTCTCCATGCAGGACGCGCGCAATCTGATCCGCTATGGCGGCATGCGCCCCGACCGCGACATCCTGCAGTTCGACTGCGCCCTGTCCTACGGTCTGGTCGAGTACATGCGCACGTTGGAGATGATGAAGGAAAACGGCTGGTCGAGCCGCCGGGTCGTGCCCCATGGCGGCCACCAGATGTCGCTCAACATCGCGGCCGGCCTGCATCTGGGCGGCAACGAGTCCTACCCGGACGTGTTCCAGCCGTTCGGCGGCTTCGCCAATGCCACCGAGATCAGGGACAGCCGGGTCGGGCTGCCGAACGTCCCGGGCGTCGGTTTCGAGGCGAAATCGGCGCTCTACAGCCTGCTGCAGCGCGAACTGCTCGACTGATCGGAATCCCGCATGCGGCAGGTTTCGCCGAAGGCGGCCCGGAACGGGTCACGCCGCCGACATCTCGCGATGGCCGGCGGCGTTTCGCTTGAAGCGACGGGTCAGATCGCCCTGATCGCGGCCAACAGATCGTCGTCGATGGCGAGCCCTTCTTGCAGCGCGACGCGCCGGGCGTTGCGACCGCGCCGCCCGGGGATGCGGGTGCCGGGCTCGTCGGCGATGGCATCGATCAGCGTGCCCAGCCGCGCGACGACCTGCTCCCCGCCCATCGCGGCGGGGTCGAGCACCAGCATGAACTGGCCGAGCCCCGGCGGCGGGCCCTTGTCGTCGAACAGCGAGGTCGCCTCGGAAGCGTAGTTCGCACCGGTCAGCCCGGCCGACAGCATCTCCACCACCAGTGCCAGCGCGGCCCCCTTGGCGTCGCCCATCGGGACCATCGTTCCGGCGAGCGCGGCGTCCGCATCGGTCGTCGGGCGACCCTCGGAATCGAGCGCCCAGCCTTCCGGAATCGACGTTCCCTTCTGCTTGGCGGCCATGACCTTGCCGCGGGCGATCTTCGACAGCGACAAATCCACGACGATCGGCTCGCCGCCGGGGAGCGGCGCCGCGAAGGCGATCGGGTTGGTGCCGAAGAGCGGGCGCGTGCCGCCCCAGGCTGCCATGGCGCCGGGCGAGTTCGCCATCATCAGCGCCACCAGCCCGGCCTCGGCGAAGCGCTCGACAGTCAGCCCGAGCACGCCGGCATGGTGCGAGCGGCGGATGGCGCCGACGGCGACCCCGGTTTCGGCGACGATGCCCGGCAATTCGGTGAAGGCGAGGTCGAGCGCCGGGAAGGCAAAGCCGTCGGCGGCGTCGATGCGCAGCATGGCCGGCCGAACCCGCTCGGCCACCGGTACGGCGCGGCCGGCGACCTTGCCGCTGCGCACCTGTCCGCAATAGGCGGCGAGCCGGCGCAGGCCGTGGCCGCTCTGCCCCGCCGCTTCGGCGGCGACGAGGCCGCGCGCGACCGAGGCTGCCTGCTCGGAGCCGGTGCCGCTGCGCTGCAGGGCGGCGGCGGCCAGGCCCTCGGCTTCGGCGACGGACAGGACGGCGGTCATGGCAGCGCCTCCAGATGCTTGAGCACGTTGTCGGCGGTGACGGCGCTCACCCTGACGTTCGATTCCGCCGTCACGCCGGCAATGTGCGGCGTCAGGATCAGATTGCCCAGGCCCTCGAAGACCTTGCCCGCCGCCTCCGTCAGCGGCTCGGTCTCGAACACGTCGAGCGCCGCGCCGCCGAGCGTGCCGTTCCGCAGCGCGTCGGCGAGGGCCGGCTCGTCGACGACACCGCCGCGGGCGGTGTTGATGAGGATCGCGTCGGGTTTCATCCGCCCGATCGCCGCCGCATCGATCATGTGCCGCGTCGTGTCGGTCAGAGGGACGTGCAGGCTGATCACGTCGCAGGACGCCAGCAGCGCATCGAGCTCGAGCCGCTCCGCATCCTGCCAGGCCGTATCGCTCTCCGGCAGGAAGGGATCGAAGGCGGCGATCGTGAAGCCGAAGACCCGGGCGCGCGCCGCCGTCTGGCGGGCGATCGAGCCGTAGCCGACGAGGCCGAGACGCTTGTCCATCGCCTCGCGGCCGATCAGGCGCTGGCGCGGCCAGCTTCCGGCCGCGACGTCCGCCGTCGCCGCGTAGGCCCCGCGCAGCAGCGCCAGGGCAGTGGTGACAACATATTCGGCGACCGCCACGTCGTTGGCGCCGGACGCGGGATAGACGGTGACGCCCCGCGCCTTGCAGGCGTCGAGATCGATATTGTCGAGGCCGACGCCCAGGCGGCCGACGCAGGAGAGCTGCGGTGCGCCGGCGATCAGCGCCTCGGTGACCCTGGTGCGGTTGCGCACGATGAGCGCCCGGGCCGAAGCGACCGCCGTCGCAAGGTCCTGCGGCCGGTCGACGAGTTCGGGATCGTAGAGCGTGTCGTGGCGCGCGCGGACCTGGTCCACGGCGGCCTCGTCCATGAATTCGGCAATGACGATGTCGGCCATCGGTCCCCTCGCATTGGCTCGTAAAAGAAAGACCTTGCCGGCCGCCCCTCGCGGGACGGCCGGCAAGGCCTGGGTGTCGGGACGTCTCAGGCGCTGCGGTAGAGCTTGGTCATCACGAACTCGCGGTGGCCGAGCGCCTCCGCGGCGGTGACCCGGCCGTTGGCCGTGCGCATGATGTTCTCGATCAGCGAGTCGCCGGCCTGGTCGATAGTCATGTCGCGGCGCAGGATGCCGGAGACGTCGACGTCGACATGCTCCGACATCGTGCGCACGGTGCGCGGGTTGGCGGTGATCTTGATCACCGGGATGATCGGGTTGCCGATCACGTTGCCCTGGCCGGTCGGGAAGGTGTGGATCACGTAGCCCGCGGCGGCCATCAGCGTCACGCACTCCGCCGCGGCCGAGGACGTGTCCATGAAGTAGAGACCGTTGCCCTTGGCCGGCGCCTCGGCCGGCTCGAGAATGTCGATGTAGCGGCATTCACGGCCGATCTTCTCCAGATTGCCGAGCGCCTTCTCCTCGATGGTCGACAGACCGCCCTCGATATTGCCCTTGGTGGGCTGGCTCTCGGACAGGTCGTCGGTGGCGTGGGCGAAGATCACGTCGTCCTGGTAGGCCTTCCACATCTTGTACCAGCGCTCGCCGGTCTCGGCATCGGCGGCGCGCTCCTTGCAGATATGCTCGGCGCCGGTGATCTCCGAGGTCTCGCCGAAGACGCCGTAGATGCCCTCCGGGATCAGCTTGTCGTACATGTTGCCGACGGTCGGGCAGGAGCCGAGGCCGGTCGTCGTGTCGCTCTCGCCGCACTTCGTCGAGACCCAGAGCTCCGACACGTCGCATTCGACGCGCTGCAGCTCGGTCGCCCAGTGCACGAACTCCTTGGCCTTGCGCGAGACGTCCATGATCGTCTTCAGGTCGCCGTTCTGCTCGATCGAGAACGCGGCAACGGGCTTGCCGGTCGCGGCGATGCCGTCGGCGATCTTCTGCGTCCAGCCGGGCTCGATGCCGACGACGATGCAGGCCGCGACGTTGGGGTTGGCGCCGGTGCCGATCATCGTGCGGAAATGCAGGTCGAGATCGGGCCCGAACTGAAGGCGGCCGTAAGCGTGCGGCAGGGCGAGCGTGCCCTTGATGTTGTTGGCGACGGCCTCGCAGCAGGCGTTGGAGATGTCGTCGACGGGCAGGATGACGACGTGGTTGCGGACGCCCACGCGGCCGTTCTCGCGGCGATAGCCCTGGAACTTGCGGTTGGTATTGATCGGCATGGCTTTGGCTTTCTATTCCGGATCGGTCGGACTGGCGCGTCGCGGCTCGACGGGCGGCAGGCGCTAGGCCCGCCGGCTCACCAGCGGTTCGTCTTCAGATTGTGGACGTGGACGTGGCTGCCCTTCTTCACGTCCGCCTTGAAGCGGCCGATGTCCTCGCCGTACTTCATGGCGACGTCGCCGGCGGCGACATCCTTCAGCGCCACCTTGTGGCCGATCGGAACGTCGTCGTTGCAGGTCATGTTGAAGGAGGAATTGTCGTGGGTGACGACGCAGAGCATTTCGGTGCCGGCCTTGAGATCCTCGACGACGACGACCCCGACATTGTCCTTGTGGTCGTGAACCAGGAGCTGCGGGATACTCATGTGTGTTCCTCCGGATGTAGGGGTGTTCGGCTCGTGGTGGCCGTCGGCGCCGCGCACTGCAGCCTCCCGTCCACTCTTGTATAAGACATAAATTATGTTTACATCCTGCTGTCAAGCGGGCCCGCCGGAAAAGGCGCGGCCCAACGTCAGGAGCCGTTCATGAGCGAGGCAGACAGGGCGCCCGCCTTCCGGCCGCTTTACCGGCAGGTCCGCGAGGCGCTGGTCCAGCGCCTGATCGACGGTGCCTGGACGCCAGGAATGATGCTGCCCAGCGAGTTCCAGATCGCTGCGGAACTCGGCGTCAGCCAGGGCACGGTTCGCAAGGCGCTCGACGCGATGGCGGCGGAGCATCTGCTGGTCCGGCGCCAGGGGCGCGGCACCTTCGTGGCGCTGCCCGAGGAGGGGCGGATCCTCTTCCAGTTCTTCCGGCTTGCCGCCGACGACGGCACCCGCCTGTTTCCCGAGAGCAGCGTGATCGAGCGCCGGCGGGAGGCGGTCGGGCCGGCCGCGGAAAGGCTGCAGCTCGAGCCGTCGGCAGAAATCTGGCGCATCGGGCGGATCCGCCGGCTGGGCGGCCGGCCGGTGATCGCGGAAGACATCGTCCTGCCGCTGGCCCGCTTCCCGACGCTGGCGGATTTCCGCGACCTGCCGAACAATGTCTACGCGCTCTATTCCGAGCACTTTTCGATCACCATCGGCCGCGCCGTGGAACGCCTGAAGGCGGTGGAGGCCGATGCGGCGACGGCGGCACAGCTCGGCTGCCCGGAAGGTCACCCGATCCTGGCGATCGAGCGGATCGCCTTCGCGCTGGACGGCTCGCCGGTCGAGTGGCGTCTTTCGCGCTGCCTCACCGACGGATTCCACTACCAGGCCGACCTGCGGTGATGGCGACGCAGGCGCCTAGGACGCGGCGGCGTATCCGCGTGCGATAGCGGGTCGGAAGAACAGGCCGGCCTTCAGGCTCTCGGCAATCCGGTCGGCTTTCATCTCGAAGATCGCCGCGATCTCCGCGGGAAAGCGGGCGTGGACCGTCTCGCGCCAGATCCCGAGCCAGCGATCGAAGAGCTCCGGGCTGAGCCGGTCCCCCTGACGCTGGTGAGCGGCGAACGGGTTGCCCTTGTAGCCCCCCGAGCCCAGCATGACCGACGACCAGAACGCCGTCAGCCGGTCGAGATGGGCCGGCCAGTCGTGAACGGCAGCCTCGAAGATCGGCCCCAGTACGCCGTCCCGGCGCACGCGCCCATAGAAATCTTCCACCAGACCCCGCAGGTCGGCTTCGCTGATCGCCGCTTGCACGCCGTGCTCCCCGAATTCTCGTTCCGGTCCTTCCTACCAGCTTGCGGTAAACATGCAAATCAGATACTTCTTTTGGAAAGGAGCAAGAATGCGTCTGACCCGCTATTCCGACTACGCCCTGCGCGTCCTGATCTATCTGTCGTCGCGGCCGGAGAAGCTGTGCTCGATTGCCGAGATCTCGCGCGCCTATGGCATCTCGAACAACCATCTGATGAAGGTCGTGCAGGAGCTTGGCCGTGCCGGCTACGTATCGACCTTGCGCGGGCGGTCCGGCGGCATCCGGCTGGCGCTCCCCGCCAGCGAGATCAAGGTCGGCGATGTCCTGCGCTCCACCGAGGGACGCTTCGACCTCGCCGACTGCGGCCAATGCGGCCTCGCCCCGGCCTGCGGCATGACCAGCGTCCTCAACGAGGCGGTCGAAGCATTCCTCGCTGTACTCGATCGCTACAGCTTCGCCGACCTGCCGAAGCGCGAAATCGACGTCCTGGCGCTGTTTCCGCTGGTATCACCGCCGGAGGCGGCGGCGATCGCTGCGGTCTCGGGCGAAGATCCCGGAAAAGTCGAGGCGGCGATCCAATGCGAAAGACGGTGACCGGCGAGACGGACGTGCCGCGGCAGGACGTCGAGATCGACGCGGAGCGGATCGCCGGCGCCCTCGACATGCCGACGGCGCATTTCCTGGTCGAGATGCGGCGCGGCAATGTGCATGGCACGGTGGAGCGCGGTGTCGGGACGGATGCCGGCCGCAGCCGGCTTACCATTCGCCACCGGGGACGCCGGCTCACCATGATCCTCGACGAGAGCGGAACGCTGATCGAGCAGCAACTTGAGGCTAGCGGGTCAGGAAAGCGCGATCCCGCCTTAGGTCCGGCTTGAAACCATGCCGAGATCGGTCGGCCTTGACTGCGCCGGCGATCAGCTCGCGGCGGCCATCGGTTCGTCGAAATCGGCCAGGCCGAGGCGGCGGCGCATATGGCCGTTGTCGCCGATCAAATCGCCGATCGTGTACTCGTCGAGCACCGAGAGAAAGGCGTCCAGCGCCCGGCGGAGCGCGGTGTTCAGCCGGCAATTGTCGATCAGCGGGCAATCGACGGCGCCGGTTTCGAAACATTCCGCCAGGGTGAAATTGTCTTCCGTCAGCTCGACCACGCGACGCAGGCTGATGGAAGCGGCGGGCTTGCCCAGCCGGATGCCGCCGTTGCGGCCACGCACCGTCTCGATCAGCCCGGCCTCGACCAGCGGCTGCAGGATCTTGAACATGAACAGTTCCGACGCCTGGTTGGCGGCGGCGATGTCCTTGATCCGGCTCAGGCGACCGCGATTGGTGCCGCAGTACATCAGGATCCGGATGGCGTAGTTCGTCTGGCGTGTCAGCCGCATGATGTCTGGTCCTTCTCCGCGCCAGGAAACGAAAGATGGAGTCTTTTTAGAAGAATTCCAAGTCTTTTTGAAGGGCGTGGCCGGAACGCTTGCCCGGACGGCGGCCAGCCCGGCTGAACCTTCGGCACGACCCGCCGAACACCCGGCGCGACCACGCCCGCGCTCTCCCCTGTGCCGAGCCCCCTTGTTCTGGACGCTCGATCGGCGCTAGGGAAAAACATGATTTAAGCAATCAACTTCTATCGCCTGGCGTCGACCGCGCCGCGGAATCCGGACATGCAGGAAGAAAAGTGACGGCAACAGCGTTCTCTCGCACGCACCGGACGGAGAGCGGCGATCCGGTCGGGGCCGCTGCACGATGCCGGTGATCGACCGGCGGAGCCTCTTGCGCGGGCTGGGGCTGCTCGGTGCCTTGCCGGCGACGGTGGCGGCCGCCGCGGCGCCGCCGACGCGCATCGCCTCGCTCGACTACGGCCTCGCCGAAACGCTCCTCGCGCTGGGGACCACCCCGATCGCCGTCGCCGGCGCCGGCGACTGGCATCGATGGGTCGTGGAGCCGCCGCTGCCGCCTGCCGTGGCGGATCTCGGCTCGCCGCTGGCGGTCAATCTGGAACTGCTGTCGCTGCTCGAGCCGGACCTCATCCTCAGCACGGACTACGTCCAGCGCCAGGAACCGGCTCTGGCGCGGATTGCCGAAATCCGCCGGATCACGCTATTCGAAGAAGGCGCGATCCCGCTGGAGCGCGCGCGGGAGGCGGCCCTCACCCTAGGCGGAATGCTCTCTCGCGAGGCCGCAGCCGAGGCGTTGCTCGCGCAGGCCGATCGCTTCTTCGATCGCTGCCGGCAGCGCACCGCCCGGCTGACCGTGCCGCCGCTGCTCTTCGTCAGCTTCATCGACAGCCGCCATGCCCGGGTCTATGGCGGCACCGGGCTGTATCAGAGCGTGCTCGACCGGATCGGGCTCGCCAACGGCTGGCAGGGCGAGACCAACTACTGGGGTTTCGCCACGATCGGCCTGGAGGATCTCGCCACCAGCGCAGACGTTCGGCTGGTCGCCATCGAGCCTTTGGCCGCCGACGTGCGGATGGCGCTGGCGGCCAGCCCGCTATGGACCCGACTGCCCTTCGTGGCGGCGGGGCAGGTCTCGACGCTGCCCCCGGTCCTGATGTTCGGCGCCCTGCCGTCGGCGATGCGTTTCGCGCGGCTGCTCGTCGACCATCTGGAAGAGCTCGCCGCATGATCCTGGCGCGCCCATCGCATGGCCCGATGCTGCTTGCGCTCGCCCTCGCAACGGCCGCGCTCGGGCTCGCCGCCGTGCTGGTCGCCGGCCCCGTCGCGGCGTTCCTCGCGGCACCGCCCGTTGCCGGCTACGACGTCGAGCGGATGACGCTCCTCTATGCGCAGCTGCCGCGGCTGGCGATGGCGCTTCTGTGCGGCGGCGCGCTGGCGGCGTCCGGCGCCATCCTTCAGCAGGTGCTGCGCAATCCGCTCGCCTCTCCGACCACGCTCGGCGTCGATGCCGGGGCGCGGCTGGCGCTGGCGCTGGCGACTCTGTTCACGCCGGCGCTATTTGGTTTCGGCCGCGACGTGGTGGCGCTCCTGGGAAGCGCGCTCTCGACCCTCCTCGTCTTCGCGCTGGTCCGCCGCCGCGACTTCTCGGCGGTCTCGCTGGTCCTCGCCGGGCTGGTGGTCAGCCTCTATTGCGGGGCGCTCGCGGCGATCTTCGTCCTCGTCAACGAGCGCTATCTCGTCAGCCTGTTCATCTGGGGCGCAGGCTCGCTCAGCCAGCAGAGCTGGCAGCCCTCGATCGACCTCGCCTGGCGCGTCGCCCTGGTCGCGGTTCCGATCGCCCTCGTCGTCCGGCCGCTGTCGCTCCTCGATCTCGGCGACGAGGCGGTGCGCTCGCTCGGCATCCCGCTCGGGCGCCTCAGGATCGGCGCGGTCGCCCTGGCGGTGCTGCTCGCCGCCTTCGTCACCAGCGCCGTCGGCGTCATCGGCTTCGTCGGCCTCGTCGCGCCGGTCCTGGCGCGCCTCGCCGGGGCGAGCCGCTTCGGCCCGCGGCTCGCCTGGTCGACCCTGATCGGCGCCTTCCTGCTGCTGCTGACGGACGTCGCGCTGCAGCTCCTGGCGGGGGCCCATGCCGAGTTCGTTCCCACCGGGGCGGTCACCGCGATCCTCGGCTCGCCGCTCCTCCTGATGCTGCTTCCCCGGCTGCGCGCCTTCACGCGGCCCGCCCTCGCCGCTCCCGCCCGGAGCGCCGCGACGGGCTCGCCGCGCCTGATGGCGGCGCTGCTGGCGCTGGCGGCCGTCGCGATCCTCCTCGCCGCCCTCTTCGTCGGGCGCGATGCGGCGGGCGGCTGGCAGTTCCTCCCGCGCGACCTCTGGCAGACGATCCTGCCGTTCCGCGCGCCCGGCCTCGCCGCCTCCTGCATTGCCGGCGCCATGCTCGGCATCGCCGGATTGATCCTGCAGCGCCTCACCGGCAACGAGATGGCGAGCCCGGAAGTGCTCGGTGTCAGCGCCGGCGCGGTCTTCGCCTTCGCTGTGTCGTTGTTCCTCGTCGGCGACCTCGGCCGGCTCGGCGAAACCATCGTCACCACGGCGGGCGGCGTTCTCGTCCTCGGCGCCATCGTGCTGGCGGCGCGGCGCTCGGGCTTCGTGCCGGAGACCGTGCTGCTCGCCGGCATCGCGCTGAACGCCATGCTCGACGCCTTCGTCGGCGTCGTGTCGGCCAGCGGCGACCCGCGCGCCTTCGTGCTCCTCAGCTGGATGGGCGGGTCGATCCACGGCATGACCGGTGCCAGCGCGGTACAACTCGGCCTCGTCGCCGCGGTACTCGGCGCCCTGAGCCTCCTCACGGTGCGCTGGCTGGCGATCCTGCCGCTCGGCGGCGCCCCCGCCCGCGCGATCGGCGTGCCGCTGGTCCGCGCCCGGCTGCTCCTGCTGCTGCTGGCGGCGCTGCTGACCGCAGCGGCGACGCCGGTCATCGGGCCGCTGACCTTCGTCGGGCTGATGGCGCCGCACATCGCCCGCGCCGCCGGGATCCGGCAGGCCGGCGCCGCCATCGCCGCCTCCGCCCTCGCCGGCGCGGCGATCATGGCGCTGGCCGACTGGATGGCCCGGGTCGCGGTGTTCCCCTGGTACCTGCCGACCGGCCTCGTCGCCGCCCTGGTCGGCGCGCCGGTGCTGATGCTGCTCCTCGCCGGCCGGAGGACGGGGTGACGTCCGTTGCAACGAAACCAGCCACGGAGGCCGATCCGATGATGTCCGAGCTCAGCCCGCCGGCGGGCACGCCCGACGCGGATGCGCGTGAAGCAGCCTTCGTGCTCGAGGGGCTGGGCTTTGCCGTCGACGGCAAGCCGCTGCTCCAGCCGCTCACGCTCGACCTGCCGGGCGGCGCGGTGATTGGCCTCGTCGGGCACAACGGCTCCGGCAAGTCGACGCTGGTCAAGATCCTCGCGCGCCAGCAGGAAGCCACCAGCGGCAGCGTCCGCTTCAAGCGCAGGCGCCTCGCCGAATGGCGCGAGCGCAGCTTCGCCCGCGAGGTCGCCTACCTGCCGCAGCAGACCCCGCTCGCCCCCGGCATGCGGGTGCGCGAACTCGTCGCGCTCGGCCGCTATCCATGGCACGGCGCGCTGGGGCGCTTCGGACCCCGCGACCATGCCCAGGTGGACGAGGCGCTGGCGCTGACCGAGACGGAAGGGTTTGCCGACCGGCATGTCGAGACGCTGTCCGGCGGCGAGCGCCAGCGGGTCTGGCTTGCCATGCTGATCGCCCAGGACGCCGGATGCCTGCTCCTCGACGAGCCGATCTCGGCGCTGGACATCGCGCATCAGGTCGAGGTCCTGGGCCTGATCCGGCGGTTGAGCCAGACCCGGGGCGTGACGGTCGTCGTCGTCCTCCACGAGATCAACATGGCGGCCCGTTTTTGCGAGGACATCGTGGCGCTGCGGCGCGGGCAGCTGGTGGCGCGGGGCGCGCCGGCCGCGATCATGACGCCGGCCGTGCTGGAGCGGATCTACAGGATCCCGATGGGCGTGGTGGCGTCTCCCGACGGGGGCGAGCCGCTGGCCTTTGTCCGGCGCTGAACGGGCCTCCGGGAACCTTGAGTGGGACCGGCTCTTAAGTTGACTATGATTATCATATTAACATAAGGGTTTCGCCGCGGGCGCGGGGCGCCCCTGCCAGAGCAGCCCGGCAGCCACCAGGAACAGGCAATCATGATCGGCCTCATGACCACGATCCGAACCGTCATCGCCCGGCAGCGTGCCGCCCTGATCGCCGCGCTTCTGGTGCTTCCCGCGGTTGCCGCGCCTGCCCAGGAAGCCCCGCCTGCCGCGACCGACGTGCCGGTTGCGACGGACACCGCGGCGCCGGATGCTCCCGCGACCGGTGAGGACGTGCCGGCGGTACCGGCGGCAACCGATGCCGCCGAGCCTGCCGTTCCGGATGCCGCGCAGACCGATGCGGGCACCGGGGAAACGCCTCCTGCCGACGCGTCTTCCGATGCCCCCTCCGGCGTGACGAGCTCGCGCGTCGTCGGCGCCCCGCCCGCGCCGCCGGTCCGCAACGAGACGCTGCCGCACGACCTCTCGCCGCTCGGGATGTTCCTGGCCGCCGACTGGGTGGTGAAGGCGGTGATGATCGGCCTCGCCTTCGCCTCGCTGGTGACCTGGACCATCTTCGTCGCCAAGGGCCTGGAGATCGCCTTCGCCAAGCGCCGCGCCCGTGCCCACGTCCGCCGGCTGGAGCGCGCGCCGGATCTGGCGGGCGCGATCGGCGACGAACGCGCCGCCCGCCGCTGGCGCGGGCCGGTCGCCGCCCTCGCCAAGTCGGCGGAAGCGGAGCGGCTGCTCTCCGCGGGGCTTGCCGACGACGGCGTGAAGGAGCGCGTCTCGGTAGCGCTGTCGCGCATCGAGTCGCGCGGCGCCCGCAGCATCAACCGGGGCACCGGCATCCTGGCCACGATCGGCTCGACGGCCCCCTTCGTCGGCCTCTTCGGTACGGTCTGGGGCATCATGAACTCGTTCATCGGCATCAGCGAGGCGAACACCACCAATCTCGCGGTGGTCGCGCCGGGCATCGCCGAGGCGCTGCTGGCGACGGCCATCGGGCTCGTCGCCGCGATCCCGGCGGTGATCATCTACAATGTCTTCGCCCGCTCGATCGCCGGCTATCGCGCCATCCTGTCGGACGGTTCCGCCGTCGTCCTGCAGCATCTGTCGCGCGAGCTCGACCAGGGCCGCTCCGGCGCCCGCCGGGCCGGGCCTCTCGCCGAAGCCGCGGAGTGATCGCATGGCCTTCAAGCTCGAGCAGGAGGACGACGGCGTCGGCGAGGTCTCGGAGATCAACGTCACCCCGTTCATCGACGTGGTGCTCGTCCTCCTGATCATCTTCATGGTCGCGGCGCC
>DASYHY010000025.1:0-3881 GCA_036252795.1 Aurantimonas sp.
GCGCAGGATCTCGTTGGCCTGGCGCAGTTCGCGGTTCTCCCGCTCCAGCGCCTTCATCCGGTCGGCGACGTCGCTCGGCACCCCGGCGCGCGTGCCGCTGTCGACCTCGGCCTTCTTCACCCACTCGTGCAGCGTCTGGCCTGCGCACCCGATCTTCGCCGCGATCGACACCACAGCCGCCCAGCGCGACGGATGATCCTTCTCGTGGTCCAGCACCATCCGCACCGCCCGGGCGCGTACCTCAGGTGAGAACTTGTTCGTCGTCTTGCTCGTCATAGCCCCTTCCTTTCAGGAGTTGGGGCCTCCGACAAACCCGGCGCAGTTCAGGCCGCGATCACCTTGCCGTCGAGCACGATCACGCATCCGAGCTGCGATGTCGACGGATCGGAGCCTTTCGACGTCGCGACCTCGATCGTTCTTCGCATCCACTGCTCATCGCCGCCAGCGCACATTACGTTTCTCCTTGTCGACGCGAGCAACGCTTACGACGAACACTTTGCAGCCAAAGTGGCTGAACCTGATGCTCATTCCTCGTTTAGTGTCCCGTTAACCTAAGGCGTCCTACCTCGGCAGCGCGGCGAGAAAGGGCGCAACAGATGTTCGACGTCTTCTTCTGTCTGACCCATCAGCATAACAAGTGGCTGGTAGCGCTCGCGGCCCTGGTCTGCATGGCGGCAACCGGTAGCGTCGTGTTCCTGCTGCGCCATCTCGGTGCCGCACCGGCGCGCGAGCGGTTCCGCTGGCTGCTCGGCGCGGCCTTTGCGTCGGGCACGGGTATCTGGGCGACCCACTTCATTGCGATGCTCGGCTACGATCCCGGCATCGTGGTCGGCTACCTGCCGGGGCGCACGCTGGCGTCTCTGGCCGTCGCCATCGTTATGACCTGGGCCGGGCTGCGGACGTGCGTTCTCAGGCAGGACCGGGTCGGCTATGTCGCCGGCGCGGCGATGGTCGGCTCGGGCATCTCGGCCATGCACTATCTGGGTATGAGCGCCGTCCTGTTTCCGGGCACCTTCCGCTTCTCGTCCGTCCTGATCGTCGCCTCGGTCTTCCTCGCGGTGCTGCCGGTCGCCCCGGCGCTGTACCTCGCCATCGCTCGCCGCGGCATCGGGACGGGGACTGCCGCTGCTGCCTTGCTGACGCTGGCGATCCTGCTGCTGCATTTCACCGGTATGGCCGCGATCAGCGCTGTGATCCCTGGATCCGCGGCCAGCACGGGCGGAATCGTGCTGTCGCCCGACCTCATGTCGCCGCTAATTTCGGTTGCGGCGCTGGCGGTCCTGGTCGTGACGGTCGGCGCCGCCAAGGCGCGCGCCGTGCTCGCCTTGCGGGCGCGCGGGACGACGGATGCGGGTTGGGCGGCGCTGGTCCGCTCCAGCCTCGTAGCCGAGTTCGACCTCGACGGCACCGTCCGCTGGGCGAACGAGCGCTTCCTCGACACGATTGGCTACCGGCTGGACGAAATTGCAGGGCTCCCCGACCGCTCGCACGATATGGGTGTCACCGTATCGAAATCGAGCGATCCGGCGTTCTGGGCGAAGCTCGCTGCCGGCGAGCACCAGACGGGTGAGTACCGGCGCGTCGCGAAGGACGGCCGTGTCGTCTGGCTGCAATCGACCTACACCCCGGTGCTCGATGAGAAGGGGCGACCGATCCGGGTTCTGGAGGTCGCAACCGACGTGACGGTGAGCAAGCTGGCGGCTGCCGATTCAGCGGCGAGGCTCGCGGCGCTCGACCGCAGCCAGGCGGTAATCGAGTTCGCGACCGACGGCACCATCCTCGAAGTCAACGACGTTTTCCTTCGGCTGACGGGCTATGCGCGCGACGAGGTGGTCGGGCGGCATCACCGGATGTTCTGCGACCCCGCTTACGCCGGCACAGCCGACTATGCCGCCTTCTGGGCGAAGCTCGGCCGGGGCGAGTTCGATGTCGGGACCTACCGCCGCGTCGGCAAGGATGGCCGCGAGCTATGGCTTCGCGCCACCTACAATCCGGTGCTCGACCCGGATGGGCGCCCGGTGCGAATCGTGAAGTTCGCGTCCGACATGACGGAGAGCCGGCAGCGCAACGCCGAGTTCGAAGCGCTCACGCTGGCGATGCGGCGCTCGGCTTTGACGATCGAGCTTGCCCCTGATGGCATCATCCTCGCAACCAGTAACGGCTATCTCAAGGCACTCGGCTATGCACCGGAGGATGTCGCGGGCGAGCATCACCGGATCCTGTGTCCGCCCGACCTTGCCTCGAGTGCCGCTTATGCAGCAGCCTGGGAGACGCTTGCCCGCGGCGAGCATATGACGGGCGTCTTCAGGCGGCGCGACCGTGAGGGCCGAGACCTGTGGTTCCAGGCAACCTACAACCCGGTTCTCGATTCGGACGGCCGGGTCGTGAAGATCGTCGGCTTCGCCACCGACGTGACGGATGCGAAACTGCGCAGCGCCGAGTTCGAGGCGCGCTCAAAGGCGATCGACCGCAGTCAGGCCGTCGTCGAGCTTGGGCTGGACGGGACGATCCTGGAGGCCAACCAGAACTTCCTCGACGCGCTGGGCTATAGCCGGGCCGAGGTCATCGGCCGTCACCATCGCCTCCTATGCGACCCTGACTATGCGCGCTCGCCCGACTATGCCGCGTTTTGGCGCAAGCTCGCCGGCGGTGCCTTCGACGCAGGTCTATACCGCCGGATCGGCAAGGACGGCCGCGACGTGTGGCTGCAGGCGACCTACAATCCGATCCTCGATCCGGACGGACGGCCGCTGAAGATCGTCAAGTTCGCGACCGACATTACCGAGGCGCGTGAGCGCGATGCGGAGTTCGCCGGCCGCGATGCCGCCGTCGATCGCAGCCAAGCCGTGATTGAGTTCGATCTGAACGGGCTGATCCTGTCCGCCAACCGGAATGCGCAGACCATGCTGGGCTATGACAGCAAGGCGCTTGTGGGCCAGCACGACCGCATGTTGTGCGACGCTGCCCAGGCACGCTCGACCGATTACACGAAGCTCTGGGAGCGTCTGTCGCGGGGTGAGTTCGATGCGGGACGGTATCGCCGGCTCGGGCGTGACGGCCGCGAGATCTGGATCCAGGCCTCGTACAACCCGATCCTCGATGCCGACGGCCGACCGAGAAAGGTCGTCAAGATCGCCGCCGACATCACGCGCCAGGTGCTGCTGGAGCGGGAAGCCGAGCACCGCCTTGCTGAAAGCGAGGCGCTGCAGCGATCGCTCGACCTGCGCCGACAGGCGTTGCAGGACACGGTGGCCGAACTGGACACGATCGTAACCGCGATCGGCGGCATCGCCGCTCAGACCAACCTGCTCGCGCTCAACGCAACGATCGAGGCGGCGCGGGCGGGCGAGGCAGGCCGGGGCTTCACGGTGGTGGCGTCGGAGGTCAAGAAGCTGGCCAATGACACGCGCGCGGCGACGGAGCGTGCGACGGCCATGATCGGCGCGCGGCGCGCCAGCAATGACGGCTAGTAAGATGATGGCGAGTAGAACGAGATGATGAGGCCCGGTGATAGCAGGCGCTCCCACGAGGCGATCCGCGCCGCTGCCTACGCACTTCGTGACTGCGTCAGGGCTGGACCTCCGCTTACCGACCTCGGCCGGCTACGAATGAACCTGGCCAATACGGTACGGGAGCATCTGCCTACACAGCAGGGCTGGAACAAGGAGGCTCGAGGCTATTTCGCCGATCAGATGCCGACTTACGAGCGGCTCATGGAAGAGGATCGCGAGCTTCGGCTACGCTACTCCGACCACATACGGCGTTGGAGCAGCAACGCGATCGCTTCGGACGTCCCGACCTATGCTGCGGACGTCGCAGCGCTGGTCGACCGCCTCGACCGGTACCTGCGCTCGCTCGAGCACGAGCTATACAAGCCGATG
>DASYHY010000026.1:0-19170 GCA_036252795.1 Aurantimonas sp.
TGGTGAAGGGTCAGGGATGCCGAGGCGCCCAGCGTACGCCCGCGCCAGGTGACCGTCTCCACCCCTTCACGGGCTGCCGCGCCGCGGGGCAGCAGGGCCAGTCCTGCGGCTGATGCGGTGATCGACAGGAATCGGCGGCGGTTCAGGGGGCGGGTCATCAGACGGCTCCTAATTGATCGCTGACGGAAGCTGGAGCGGAACGCCTTCCCGGGCGCTCACGTCGCTGGTTCCCAGCACGTAATCCGGCGGGATATCAGCGAAGCCGACAACCGCGCCGCCATTGCTTTCGGCGAACGCGGCAGCTGCGGCCTCTGTCGAGAACGGCACCGTCTCCGGTGCTCCCATGCCGCCGCGAACCGAGCTTCCGATCACGTAGAATGCCTGCCGGGCGTCGACCCAGTTCTCGGCTCCCGGCGCGTCCCAGCTTTCGGCCTTCGACATGTCCGAAACATACATCGCGGAGATGTTCCTCGATTCCTCCGGGAGCAGGGTGAAGGCGACCAGGTCGCGCGCCGACGAGAACCAGACCGGCTCGGGATTGGGCCCCAGCCTGATCTGTCCCTTCGGCCCAGGGTGCTCGAGGACGTTCATGCCGCAGAAGTGGCCGATGGCCGTCTCTGTCATGGCCACAGGTTCGAGCATCGGTGTCGCTTGATCGTCGCTGCATCCGGTGACCGCGAGAAGAGCAGCGATCGCTGCGGGAAGAAGCAGTCTCACAGTTCTCTCCTGGAAAAGACCATCGTGGCGGCCAGCAGCGGCGCGAGCGTCCAGACCAGCAGGGCGACGAGCAGGGTGCTGGTTCCGAGAGCCGCATTTTCCGCGATGCCGCCCATGCCGGAGAGGGCGGCAACGCTTTCGGACCCGAGATTGAGAAGACGGTATGCGTCCGTCGGATTGGCCAGCAGCAACACGCTCAGAAGTCCGCTGCCGATCACGTGGCCTTCGTCGACGACCAGCAGGCCGAGGAGCGCCATGTCGTAGATGAGGACGCAGAAGAGCCAGACTCCGATCGCGATGCCACCGGCGGTGCCGCGCTCCGCGACGAGCGCGCTGATGAGGTAGCCGATGGAGATGAATACCGCCCCCAGCATGATCGATGACAGAACCATCGAGAGGAAGGCGGCCCAGCTCGCTGCATCGATCGCCGTTCCCGTCACGGCAAGCGCCGCCGCGGCCGCGCCGTAGCCGAGAAGGGTTGCGAATGACAGGATCGCGAGGTGCCCTACGAATTTTCCGATGATCACCTGCCAGCGGGCGATCGGGTAGCTGAGGAGCAGGAGCATGGTGCCGCGTTCCATCTCGCCGACGATCGCGTCGTGCGAGATGAGAAGCGCGATGAGCGGGACCAGGAAGATCGTCAGACTCGACAGGCTGACCACCATCACGTCGAGCGTGCCTGCTCCCACGTTCCCTGTGGGGGCGCTGCCGAGGAATGTCAGCGTGAGGGCGAGGGCCGCCAGGAGGAGGGTCGTCGCCAGAACCCAGCGGTTGCGCAGACCTTCCTGGATTTCCTTGCGGGCAACGAGCAGGATGTTCTTCATCGCGAATCCCTCCCGGAAAGGAAATGGGCGTAGAGTTCGTCGAGCGTCGGCGGCACAACCTCGAGGTCGTCCACAGGAGCGTCGCCGGAGACGGCGCTGCGCAGCAGCGGGATCTTCTGCGAAGGGTCCGCGTCGATCTCCAGCATATGGCCGTTGATCCGCTTCCAGGAGCCGGTGCGGCCTGCCCACTCGTCCGCTCTGCCTGCTTCACCATCCCGGAGCTTGACCCGGATGCGCGTCGGCAACCGGGAAATCCGTCGGAGCTCGTCGATCCCGCCGTCGGCGATCTTGACCCCGCGATCGACGATGACCACGCGGTCGGCCTTTCCCTCCAGTTCGGTCAGGGCGTGAGACGACAGAAGGACGGTCGAGCCATCCGCTCGCAGATCGGCGATGATCTCGTAGAAGCTTCGCCGCAGTGCCGGATCCAGTCCGGTGGTCGGCTCGTCGAGGAGCAGCACGCGGGGGCGGCCAAGCAGCGCCTGCGCGAGACCCAACCGCTGACGCATGCCTTTCGAATACGTCCCGACGCGCCGGTCCGCCGCACCCGCGAGGCCCACACGTTCGAACAGCGCACCCACCGTGTCCGCCCGCACGCGCTTCAGGCGGGCGTAGAAGCAGAGGGTTTCGTGGCCGGTCAGCGCCATGTTGAAGGCGACGTTCTCCGGCAGATAGCCGAGCATCCGCCGGGCGGCGAACTGGCCTGCCGCGGGATCCTCACCCAGCACCCTGACTGTCCCCGAGCCCGGACGGATCAGGCCAAGCATCAGCTTGATCAACGTGCTCTTGCCGGCACCATTATGCCCGACCAGCGCTATCGTCTCGCCCGCCTGGAAGCTGCAGGAGACGTCGTTTACGGCCTGCACCTTGCCGTAGGCCTTGCTTACCGAGGAGATGCGGATGGTCTCACTCATGGCCGCTACTCCGGACGGGTGACGCCATCAACGGACGGCTGTCGATGACGCCGCCGGGAAGCAGCGCGGGAAACTGTGTCTGCGCCCACCGGATCACCTGCACGGCGGGACTGTTCATCAGGACCTTTGCCTGGGGCGAGGTCCACAGAACCTGATCCACCAGGTCGTTCGGCCGGTAAGCTTTGTCGGCGATCCCGTCGCCGTCGAGGTCGAACGCGGGATTGTCGCTCCAGTAATTGCCCCTGCCGTCTTCCGACCAGTCGAGATGGCGGGTTCCCACGTACTTCACCTGGGTCCTGTTCCGGACGAAGGCATTGCCGGAGAGGGCGTTGCCTTCCGATCCCGCCGTGAAGTGAACACCGACCGCGCATCCTTCGAACAGGTTCCCGTGAAACCGGTTCTTGTTCGCGTTGTAGATGAAGACGCATTTTTCCGGCCCGAGGCGCGCGGCGTCTTCTCCCGATACCGGATCACTCGGCTCGCTGCCCGGCGCGGCATGAGCGCCGCTCGCGCGGCCGGCGTCAATCCACCTCTGCGCCGGCTGAAGCCGCCCGAGGACCGTATTGCCCTCGATCAGCGAGCCGTTCGCATAGTTCAGCATCAAGCCGTGGTCCCGATCGCCGTCGGAGACGTTGCCGGTGACGTGCAGGTTCTTTGAGTACATGATGGCAAAGCCGACAGCATTGCCGATCGAAACGTTGCCGCTGACTTCGCTGTCGTTGGTGTACATGTAGTGTACGGCGAAGCGCAGGTCGCGAAGGGTGTTGCCTCGAAAGATGTTGTTCTTGCTTATCTTGGTAAAAATGCCGTCGCGGCCGAAGCTGATGTCGTTGTCGATTACCTGCGCCCCGGGAGCGTTCCAGAGAGAGATGCCGTCTCCGGCTTCGCTGGTGCGGCCTTCACGCAGCCCGACGATCCGGTTGCCCTTCGCAAGAGAATTCTCGGCACCATGGAGATAGATGCCGACGAGGTTGCCGAGGATCGCGTTGTTCTCGATGTGCGTCCCCTGTGCGGACTGCGCAACGAACACGCCGGAATCCATCTCGGAGAGGCTTTTGCCGGATCCGGTGATCTCGAGACCACGGACGATCGTTCCCGGAGCCTCGACGGTGACGACGCTGCCGGTTCCGTTTCCTGCGACGACGGCTCCCGGCTCGCCCTCCAGCGTCAACGTCTTGTTAATGGTGATGGGCCCGTGATGGGTGCCCGGCTGCAATCGGATGACGTCGCCGGGCGAGGCCGCGTCGATCGCGGACTGCAGACCAGCGGGCGCGGGCGCCTGCAGTACGAGTTCCGCCCATGCCGGCGAGCCCGGAATGGCGACGATTGCGGCCGCCATTCCCAACAATGTTGCGATCGATCGCGCCATCAGCTTAGACAGCTTGCGGCTCGACAAGCATACGGCCCTTCATCTCCATATGCATCGCGTGGCAGAACCATGAGCAGTAGTACCAGTAGACGCCCGGCTTGCTGGCGTTGAACGTCACCGAGGCGGTCGCCTGCGGCGGCACTTCCATGTTGATCCCGTAGTTGACGACGCTGAACCCGTGGGTCAGGTCCTCGACCTCGTCGACGTTGGTGACATAGACCGTCACCTCGTCGCCCTGCTTCACCGTGAAGTCGTCGAGGCCGAACGCCGGCGCCACCGAGATCATATAGACCCGGACCTTGTTGCCGTCGCGGATGACCGTGGAGTCGGACATGAGATCGACGCCGTCCGCCGCCGCCTGTTGCACGGCGTCGGCGAAGAACGGATCGTCGCGGCTCCAAACATGCACCGGATCGATCTTCGAACGGTGCACGAGCGTGGCGTCGTGCGGTTCGGCAAAGGTCGGATTGTCGTGGACCAGGACCATCTCGTCCCCCGAGATGTCGATCAGCTGATCGTTCTCCGGCTTGAGGGGCCCCACGTTCAGATAGCGGTCCTTGGAGAACTTGTTGAGCGATATCAGCCACTTGCCGTCCGCTTCCTTGGTCTGGCCCATGGAGGTGTGGTTGTGGCCGGGCTGGTAGTGGACGTCCAGCTTCTGGCGGATCGGGTCGACCTGCTCTCCCGCGAAGGCGCGCTTGGCATCGTCGATGTTCCACTTGCAGATCTGGCTGTCGATGAACAGCGTCGTGTAGGCATTGCCACTGCCGTCATAGGCGGTGTGCAACGGTCCGAGGCCGAGTTCGGGCTCGGCAACCACCGTGTCGCGCGGCTGGATCTTGTCGTCGAACAGGTCGTCGAACTTCCGCACGTCGAACACCGTGACGGTCGGTGAGAGCTTGCCGTTGGCCACGACATGGATGCCGTCGGGCGCGGTATTGATGCCGTGCGGGCTGTTGGGGACAGGTACATACCGGGTGAGCGGCGATCCCTTGCGCCCGTCCAGCACCGGGACGCCGTTGATCTCCTCGTAGTCGCCCCGCGCCACCGCCTCTTCGATGCGGGCGATGTTGAAGATGACGATCCAGTCCTGCTCGGCTGCCATCATGTCGGCGAGGGTCAGTCCCTCTTCGGAGTTGTAGCAGGTGGCAAAGCAGTATTTTCCCTGGTAGTCGGCGTCGACGTTGTCCAGGTTGCCGTCGACCATGATCTGCCAGGCGACCTTCATCGTCTCGCCGTCCACCGCCGTGAAGATGGCGCGGTACGTGCTCGTGTCGTTCATCGTCGTGCCGTCGTTGCGCAGCGGCACCCGATCCTCGCCATTGCAGAAGACGTACCCGGTCTTCGGGTATTTCTGCACGCGCAGACCATGGACGGTGTGCTGGTTGGGCAGCTGGATGATCTTGTCGCACTTCATCACGTCGAGCCGGATCCGGCAGACGCGGGTGTTGGCCTTGTCGTTGGCGTAGAGGTAGCGGCCGTCATAGGTACCGTCGGTGAAGGACGGGTGCGGATGGTGCAGATCGCCGTTGTGGTAGACGCCGCCCTTGTCCTTGAGAAACTCGACGGTCTCCGGCAGCAGCCCCTCGGTCAGCACCTTGAGGCTCTCGTTGGTCTGGCCCCATCCGGTGGCGCTGCATCTGTTGAACACGGGGATGCGCATCATCCCGCGCATCGAGGGGGCGCCCACCCCCGGATCTCGCCGGTCTGGCCGCTGGAGAAGAACACGTAGTATTCGTCCAGTTCGCCCGGCTTGACCTCGTATGTTCTGCCGGAGGCACTGCCCTGAGCCGCGGCAGGCGTGACTAAGCCGCCGCCGAGCGTGAGGCCCGCGGTCATTCCGGTGGCACCGGCTGCGGCGACAAAGGCGGTGGTGCCCAGCAACTGACGGCGGTTCAGACCTCTTCCGGTCTCTTCTTGTGACATGCGACCCTCCTTGGGTACGGGTTACGTCGTCGGCCTCGACACGGTCTCGGGTCGCTCGACAGGAACTCCCTTGTGGGAGATTGCGGGTTTGGCAGGTCCGCTGCCGCGGTTGGCGGGGGAAGACAGCGCCTGGAACTTCTCGCGCTTGAGACGCACCTGGATCATGTGCGGGCAGCGGTGATCGTCGTGGTAGAGTTCCTGGCAATGCATGCAGTAGATGCATTCATTGACGTTGATCTGCCCCTCGGGGTGGATGGCCTGGACGGGGCATTCCTTGGCGCAGCGCTGGCAGGGAGAGCCGCATTCGGGCCAGCGCTTCAGCCACTCGAACATGCGGATGCGTCCGGGGATGGCGAGGGCTGCGCCCAGCGGGCAAAGGTAGCGGCAGTAGAAGCGCTCGATGAAGAGGCCAGCCGCAAGCAGCGTCAGCGCGAAGACGACGAACGGCCAGTCGCGGGCGAACTTGAGGATGATGGCCGTCTTGAACGGCTCGACCTCGGAAAGAACCTCGGCCAGAGCCAGCGAGTAGAAGGACAGGCCGAACAGCCCGAGGAAGATGATGTACTTGATCGGCCACAGCCGCTCGTTGAGCCCGAACGGCACCTTGATCTGCGGCACCTTCAAGGCCTGGGCGAGGTTGTTGGTCAGCTCCTGCAGCGCGCCGAACGGGCACAGCCAGCCGCAGAAGGGACCGCGTCCCCAGAAGAGCAGGCCCGCCGCCACGGACGCCCACAGGATGAAGATGAGCGGCGCCGAAAGAAAGAACTCCCAGTTGAAATTGGTGATCAGGGAGTTCGTGAATGTCAGGATGTTGACGACGGAAAGCTGCGCGTTGGCGTACCAGCCCAGCCAGACGAGGGTGAACAGGAGATAGCCGCGGCGCACCCAGGTATAAAGCCGCGGGCGCCGCACGAGCCAGTCCTGGAAGAAGAAGATGCCCGTCAGCACGAGTAGCGCCGCCACGGTGATGCCCACGGCGATGGTGTTCATCTCCCAGATGCGCTTCCAAAGCTCGTCTTCTTCGGTGTCGGGCTGGCCAACGCCGGCTGCTGCAGGTTCGGCCGGCACCGCCGGGATCATCTCGGCAACGGCTGGTTCCTGGGCCGCGGCCTCCTGGCTGACATACTGCTCGGGCAGCGAGTATCCGACGTTGAAGGGAAGAGACGCCTTGTCGCGCGCGCCGAAGCTGCGCTGGACGAGAAGCTGAAGCTCCCAAGGTTCGGTGACGTCGAAATCGAAGTTGGCCGGGACGACGAACAGCGCGATTTCCCGAAGCCGCGGCGCGCCATCGGCCGCCAGGTCGCCGAGGCGGGTATGGTTCCGGTCCCGGAAGCGCATGCCATCGCCGTTCTGCAGCAGCTCGATCCGGTCGAAGATGCCGCCACGGACATAGCCCGAGCCCTTGAAGGAATAGGCCCCGTCGCCCGCCACGACGATCGCCTGTTCGCCGTCCTCAAGCTTCTGCTGAAGGCGTTCGTAGCCGCGCTCCCCCAAAAGGCTCACGCCGATCGTCGGCACGCTCACCGGCGCGATGTACAGTTCGATGAACAGGTCCTCGGGCGACTGGCTTTCCGGACGGTCTGCAGCTTCGCTCCGACCTGCCTGCCGGAATGCCTCGGTCACCTCTCCAACCGTGAGGCGCAAGCTGCGGACTGAACCGTCGCCGACGAGGCTCTGCCAGTCGCGGACATCCTGCTTCGACAGATCGAGTTCCCGCGCCAGCGGCGGCTGCTGCGGCGTTCGGGCGTCGACAACGCGTTCGCCCAGGCGGCCGCTGCGGATCAGCTTGATCGCCGACCGCACGATGCTGTCGCCCATGACCAGCACCGTTACCGTGGCGCCGCTGACGATGTCGACTTGCGGGTGCCGTTCGGCTCCTGCCGCCACGCGCCCCAGATCCTTGCCGATCAGCGAGTTGAGGGCATCGACGACTTTCTCTTCCGGAATGCCGATCAGGACGATCGGCTCGGAATGCTCGACCAGCTTGAAGCCCTGGACGGTACCGGTTGCGTCGACGCCGACCAGGATGTGGATCGGTTTTCCGGAGTAGCCGACCGAACTGGTAAAATCGGTATTGAGGTAGACATACCCGGCAAGCTCGTCGCCGCGATAGACGGGGGCGATCGGCGGGTCGCCCTGTATGTCGCCAAAGCGATCGGCCCCTTCGATTATCTCGGCGGGCTGGGTCTGCTGAAGGAGTTCGGGCAGTCTTCCTGCCGCTGTAGCCGTATCGGGAACGGCCAGCAGGAGAGTGGCTGCGAAAGCGGCGCCGATGAACGCGAACAGGAGTTCATGGAGGCGCCTGACGAGACCGTTGATGGCTGCATACTCCGAACTCTGGCTCCATGGGCGACGCCTCGCCCATCTCTGCCCTGGTGCGCGATCGGTAGCAGTTCGGGAGGTGGCCTCTTTGCGCTATCGCAAACTGCGGCGCGATATCCGGCGGTAGGGTCACGGATCATTGCACTGGAGCCCGACGGACATGTCTCTGCTGAAGTCAGAACCCTTTGCGGCTGTAACGTCGATGGACGAGCTTCTGGCAGTTGCGCACGCGATGGAGCAGGAGGCGATCGACGGCTATTCCAGGCTGGCAGACCTCATGTGCCAGCAAGGCAGGCCGGACATGGAAGCCGTGTTCCAGCGACTGGTGGCCGAAGAGAACGCGCATCTCGGCAATGTCGTGCGGTGGTCCGAGCAGATCGCGGAGAAGGAACCGGACGTTTCCCACCTCCGATGGAATCCAGCCGATACCTTCGATGACGAGGGGGCCGGTTCCGTCGCGCCCGCCCTGCTCACTGCCTATCGGGCATTCTCGATGGCCGTCAGGAACGAGGAGCGGGCTTTCCTTTTCTGGACCTACGTGGCGGCGCACGCGGTCGAGCCTCAGGTCCGGGAGGCTGCCGAGCAGATGGCACGGGAGGAGATGGGTCATCTGACCACGCTTCGGCGGGAAAGACGACGAGCTTTTCACGACCAGCGTGCCGCACCGCCTGCGCCTGTCGTCGATCTTCCTGAACTCGAAAGACTTCTGGCAGATCTGCTGGAGGAAGCGTCTTCGACCGCGTCCGGAGCCGACGCGGCAAGCCTTAAACATCTGGCGGCAGAAGCGCGTGAACGAGCATCGACGACCGCGCGGGCGCCATTCAAGAGATCGCGCCTTCTGCATCAGGGAGTTCCACCGCAGGTGTGCGAGCAACTGGCGCCCCTGTCCGAGCTCCTGCTCGACTGCTACCTCGATCTTGGGGAGACAGAGCTGGATCAGAACAGGCGCAACAGCGCCCAGTTGCTGGCGGCGGGCGCGATAAGGTGTCGGTCGCTTGTTCGATCGATGCCCGATACGTCCGGCAGATGATCTGAGTTGTCATCCCGCCATGGCTTGCGGGCGGTCCCCCCCGCACCGCCGCCGCGTCATCGCGCATTTTGCATTGCACCATCGCGGCTGTCAGGCAAAGTGAGAGAATGAGCCGCACACCTCTCCGGATCCTGATCATCGACGAGAACCGCATCCGCTCAGCCGTGATCGAGGAGGGGCTGCGCGACGCCGGGCATGGCGAGGTCACGATCGTCCACGATGTGGCGGGTATCGCGCGGCGCATCGCCGAAATCGAGCCGGACGTCATCGTCATCGACCTCGAAAACCCCAACCGCGACATGCTGGAAAGTATGTTCCAGCTCTCCCGTGCCGTGCAGCGGCCGATAGCCATGTTCGTCGACCGCTCCGACAGCGCCTCAATCGAGGCGGCAGTGGAGGCGGGCATTTCCGCCTATGTGGTGGACGGCTTGCGCAAGGAGCGGGTCAAGCCGGTGATCGAGATGGCGATCAGCCGGTTCAATGCCTTCTCCCGCATGACCCGGGAGCTTGAGGAAGCACGAACCGAGCTTGAGAGCCGCCGGCTGGTTGACCGCGCCAAGGGTATCCTGATGACGTCGCGGGGCCTGTCGGAGCAGGACGCCTATGCGCTGCTGCGCAGGACGGCGATGAACCAGAACCGCAAGATCGCCGAGATCGCGCAGAGCCTGATCACGACGGCCGACCTGCTCCGGCCGGGAGACGAGACATGAATGCTGGCCACCGCGTCACTGTGGGCTTCCTGCCGCTTCTCGACAGTTCGCTCCTGGTGGCGGCGCATGAGAAGGGCTTCACGCAGGCCGAAGGCATCGAGCTGTTCCTGGTGCGCGAGAATTCGTGGGCGAGCATCCGGGACCATCTGGCCGTCGGTCATTTCGATGCCGCGCATATGCTCGCGCCGATGCCGATCGCCTTCAATCTCGGCCTTGCCCCGCTGGCGGCGCGCACCATCGCACCGATGGCCCTCGGCCTCGGCGGCAATGCCGTCACCGTCTCGCGACGCCTGTGGGCTGCGATGAAGCATCATGGCCCCACCGATGGCCTGGATCCGGCTGAGGCCGGCAGGGCGCTCCGCGCGGCGATCACCGCGCGCCCCGGTGGCGAGAGGCCGCGCTTCGCCGTGGTCCACCCGCATTCGGGGCACAATTACGAGCTGCGCTACTGGCTCGCGGCCTGCGGCATCGATCCGGACCAGGACATCGAGATCGTCATCGTGCCGCCGCCGCTGATGCCCGATGCGCTCGCCGCAGGCCGCATCGACGGATACTGCGTCGGGGAGCCATGGAACACCGCCGGCGCCATCCGCGGCCTCGGGCGGATCGTCACCACCAAGTCGTTGATCTGGCGCTCGAGCCCGGAAAAGGTCCTCGGCGTCTCGGCCGAATGGGCAGAAGCCAATCCGGAAGCTCTTGGGGGGCTGCTGCGCGCGCTCTACCGGTCGGCCCAGTGGTGCGGCGATGCCACCAATCACGAAGAACTGGCCGGTCTGCTGGCAAAGCCGGCCTATATCGGCTGCCCGGTCGAGTGGCTGCTCCCGGCTCTTTCGGGACGGCTGCAAACCGGCGACGATACGATCGTCGCGGTGGCGGACTTCTTCATGCCTCACGCGCGGGCAGCCACCTTCCCCTGGAAGAGCCATGCGCTCTGGTTCTACAGCCAGATGGTGCGCTGGGGCCAGGTCGCGGCGAGCCCGGAGAACGAGGCGATCGCCCGCGAAAGCTACCGCCCGGATCTCTACCGGAGCGCGCTGCGCTCTCTCGGCGTTGCGCTGCCCGGCGCGAATGCCAAGGTCGAGGGCTCCCTGACGAAAGCAACGCCTGTCGGGTCGGCCGGCGCCAGCCTCGTCCTGGGGCCGGACGGCTTCTTCGACGGGAAGGTCTTCGATCCCGACCGTATCGCCGACTATCTGGCGTCCTGACAGTCGTCCTGTCGCAACGCGCCCGTTCGAGGGGCTGACGCGGTGCACAAATCCTGTGCGGCAGCGGGAGCCGGGTGAACATGTTTCGCACAGGCAAGGATGGGCCGTCGGCAGGCAGCTTTCGACCAAGTGGCTGTTTATGCAGGCATAACAAGATTTTCGAGCATCTGGCACGATTCCTGCTTTACCTCTGGTGAGCCCAACGCAGGGCCCCGATTTCGCGTCCAATGACGGGCGCTCCAGGCAAAGCCGCCGATCAAGTCAAGCGCAGCCCGCAGGTCGGGCGCGTGAGGCCTGCTCGGCGGCTTTTTGTTTTTCCAGCTCAGGCACAGCCCTCCAAGGGCCAACGATGGAGCCAGAAATGACTGCAACCGCTAATTCTGCGCCGCTTCCGGAAGGGTCGGCGACACGCGCCCTGTCCCTGTCCACCGTCGCCTTCACCGTCTGCTTCGCCGTATGGACGATCTTCTCGATCATCGGCATCCGCATCAAGGAAGACCTCGGCCTCAACGAGACGCAGTTCGGCCTGCTGGTGGGGATGCCCATCCTCACCGGCTCGCTCGTTCGCATGCTGCTCGGCATCTGGACGGACCGTCTCGGCGGCCGGCTCGTCTATACGGTGACCATGCTCGCCGCGGCGCTGGCGACGTTCCTGCTCGCCTTCGCCACAACCTACGCCCAGATGCTGGTGGCGGCTCTCGGAGTCGGCCTCGCCGGCGGCTCGTTCGCGGTCGGCGTCGCCTATGTCTCGCGCTTCTATCCCGCCAGCCGTCAGGGGACGGCGCTCGGGATCTTCGGCGTCGGCAATGTCGGTGCTGCGGTGACGAAGTTCCTCGCGCCCTTCGTGCTGATCGCCTGGGGCTGGCAGAGCGTGGCGGTCGTCTGGGCCGTGGCGCTCGCGGCCATGGCCGTGATCTTCTGGTTCGCCACCGAGGACGATCCGGTGATCCGCCAGCGGCGCCTGACCGGCGCAGGCCAGTCGCGCAGCTTCCTCGCCGAATTCGCGCCGCTGCGCGACCTGCGGGTCTGGCGCTTTGCCCTCTACTACTTCTTTGCCTTCGGCGCGTTCGTGGCGCTCGCCCTCTGGCTGCCGCGCTACCTCATCGGCGTCTACGGCTTCGACCTCGCCACCGCAGGCATGATCGGCGCCGCCTACTCGATCCCGGCCTCGATCTTCCGCGCCTATGGCGGCGTCCTGTCGGACCGGATGGGTGCCCGAACGGTGCTCTACTGGACCCTCACGGTTTCGGCTGTCTGCTGCGCCATCCTCGCGATCCCGGCGACGGACTACGCCGTGCAGGGGATGAACGGACCGATCGTCTTCCGCGTGGCGATCGACCCGGCGGCCTTCGTCGCCGTGGCCTTCGTGCTCGGCCTGTTCATGAGCTTCGGCAAGGCGGCCGTCTACAAGCACATCCCCGTCTACTACCCGCAGAATGTCGGCGCGGTCGGAGGCCTAGTCGGCACGATCGGCGGTCTCGGTGGCTTCTTTCTGCCGATCGCCTTCGGCGTGCTGAACGACCTGACCGGCATCTGGTCGAGTTGCTTCATGCTGCTCTTCGTCCTCGTGGTCGTTTGCCTTGCCTGGATGCATCTCGCCGTCCGCCGGATGGAGAGGCAGGCCGACGCGCCCACGACCTCCTTTGCTCCGGCTGCAGAATGATGGATCGGGAGAGAACGGGAATGACCCAGAAACTCGTCATCATCGGTAACGGCATGGCGCCCGGCAGGATGCTCGAGCACCTGCTGGAGGCCGCACCGGACCGCTACGACATCACCATATTCAATGCCGAGCCGCGCGTGAACTACGACCGCATCATGCTGTCGCCGGTGCTGTCGGGCGAGAAGAGCTTCAAAGAGATCGTGATCCATGGCGACGGCTGGTACGTCGAGAACGGCATCACGCTCTACAAGGGCCACCGCATCGTCGCGATCGATCGCGACGCCCGGACGGTGACGTCGGACCACGGCGTGAGCGAACCCTACGACAAGCTCGTCATCGCGACCGGATCGGTGCCCTTCATCATCCCGGTGCCGGGAAAGGACCTGCCGGGGGTCCTGACCTATCGCGATCTGGACGACGTCAACGCCATGCTGCTGGCGGCGCAGTCGCGCCAGAAGGCGGTGGTGATCGGCGGCGGGCTGCTGGGACTCGAAGCGGCCGCCGGCCTGAAGGACCGCGGCATGGACGTGACGGTGCTGCACGTCATGCCGACCCTGATGGAGCGCCAGCTCGACCCGGCTGCCGGATACCTGCTGCAGAAGGCGGTGGAGGATCGCGGCATCAAGGTCGTGACCAAGGCTAACACCCGTCAGATCGTCGGAAACGGCAAGGTCGAGGGCGTGGAGCTCGACGACGGGACGGTGATTCCCGCCACCCTCGTGGTGATGGCCGTCGGTATCCGGCCGAGCGCCGCTCTGGCGGCGGATGCCGAACTGAGCATTAACCGGGGCATCGTCGTCGACGACCGAATGCGCACATCCGACCCGGACATCCTCGCCCTCGGCGAATGTGCGGAGGTGGGCGGCCACATCTACGGTCTCGTCGCGCCGCTCTATCGGATGGCCAAGATCGCCGCGTCGACCCTGCTCGGCGGGGCGGACGAGCGCTTCGCGCATGTCGACACGCCGACCAAGCTGAAGGTGACCGGCATCGACCTCTACTCCGTCGGCGACTTTGCGGATGGCGACGACCGCGAGGAGATCGTCCTGCGCGACGCATCCGCCGGCATCTACAAGCGCGTGGTGCTCAAGCAAGACCGCATCATCGGCACGGTGCTGTTCGGCGAGACGTCGGATGGCGCCTGGTTCGCGGACATGCAGAAGCAGCAGACCGACATATCCGCGCTGCGCGACACGCTGATCTTCGGGCAGGCTTTCCAGGGGGGCGCCTCCGCGGACCCTTTGGCGGCCGTTGCGGCACTGGCGGATGATGCGGAAATCTGCGGCTGCAACGGCGTCTGCAAGGGCACCATCGTCTCGGCCATCGCGTCGAAGGGGCTGAACTCGCTCGACGGCGTCCGGGCCCATACCAAGGCGTCGGCTTCATGCGGCACCTGTACCGGGCTGGTCGAGAAGCTGATGACGCTGACGCTGGGCGACAGCTACAACCCGGGCGCGATCCAGCCGATCTGCGGCTGCACCGAACTCGGCCACGACGACGTCCGGCGCCTGATCAAGGCAAAGCATCTCAAGACCATTCCCGCGGTCATGCAGGAGCTGGAGTGGAAGACCTCCTGCGGCTGCGCCAAGTGCCGCCCGGCCCTCAACTACTATCTCGTTGCCGACTGGCCGGACCAGTATGCCGACGACTACCAGTCGCGCTTCGTCAACGAGCGCGTGCACGCCAACATCCAGAGGGACGGCACCTATTCGGTCGTGCCCCGCATGTGGGGCGGGATGACTTCGTCCAAGGAACTGCGGGCCATCGCCGACGTGGTCGACAAGTTCGCCATCCCGGCCGTCAAGGTCACCGGCGGCCAGCGCATCGACATGCTCGGCATCCGCAAGGAGGACCTGCCGGCCGTGTGGGCTGATCTCGGCGAGGCCGGCTTCGTCTCCGGCCAGGCCTACGCCAAGGGCCTGCGTACGGTGAAGACCTGCGTCGGCACCGACTGGTGCCGCTTCGGGACGCAGGATTCCACCGGCCTCGGCATCCGGATCGAGAAGTTCATGTGGGGCTCCTGGACCCCGGCCAAGCTGAAGATGGGCGTGTCGGGCTGTCCTCGGAACTGCGCCGAGGCCACCTGCAAGGATATCGGCGTGATCTGCGTCGATTCCGGCTTCGAGATCCACTTCGCCGGGGCCGCCGGCCTCGACATCAAGGGGACCGAAGTTCTCGGTCTGGTGAAGACCGAGGACGAGGCGCTGGAGGTTATCGTCGCGCTCACGCAGATGTATCGCGAGCAGGGCCGCTATCTCGAGCGCATCTACAAATGGGCCCGCCGCGTCGGCACCGACGAGATCCGGCGGCAGGTCCTCGATGATCGGGAGCGGCGCGCCGCCTATCACGATCGCTTCGTGTTCAGCCAGAAATTCGCCCAGGTCGATCCGTGGTCGGAACGCGTGTCGGGCAAGGACAAGCACGAGTTCCAGCCGATGGCGGCACTTTCCCTACAGCAGGCGGCGGAGTGAATGATGATCTGGCACGACATCGGCACGATCGACGACGTCCCGGTCCGGGGCGCGCGCTGCGTCGCCACCCCTCAGGGACGCATTGGCGTGTTCCGGACCGCCGATGACAAGGTCTACGCGATCGACGATCACTGCCCGCACCGTGGCGGCCCGCTCAGCGCGGGGATCGTCCACGGCGCCGCCGTGACCTGTCCCTTGCACAACTGGGTGTTCTCGCTCGAGACCGGCGGGGCGCAGGGCGCGGACGAGGGTACGGTTCGCACCATCCCCGTCAGGCTGGACGGACGGCGCATCTCGCTCGGCCTCGAGCATGCCCTGATGGCGGCGGAATGACGGATATCCAGGTAACGCCCGCGGACGAGGCGAGGACGACCTGCCCCTATTGCGGGGTGGGTTGCGGCGTGCTGGCGCGCGTCGCTGCGGACGGCGAGGTGACCGTCCGCGGCGATCCCGAGCACCCGGCGAACTTCGGCAGGCTGTGCTCCAAGGGCGCGGCGCTGGGCGAGACGACGGGGCACGAGGGCCGGCTACTGGCACCCGAGATCGGCGGCCGCGCAGCATCGTGGGACGCGGCGCTCGACATGGTCGCCAGCCGCCTTCGCGAGACGATCGAACGCCACGGCCCGGATTCGGTGGCGTTCTACGTGTCCGGCCAGTTGCTGACCGAGGACTACTATGTCGCCAACAAGCTGATGAAGGGCTTCATCGGCTCGGGCAATATCGATACCAATTCGCGGCTCTGCATGGCCTCGTCCGTGGCGGGACACCGGCGCGCCTTCGGCGAGGACATCGTCCCCGGCGTCTACGAAGATCTGGAAGAGGCCGACCTCGTCGTGCTGACCGGATCCAATGCCGCCTGGTGCCATCCGGTCCTCTATCAGCGGCTGTTGGCGGCCCGCCAGAAACGCGGCACCCGCATCGTGGTGATCGACCCCCGCCGAACCGCCACGGCGGAAGAATGCGACCTGCATCTGGCGATCGATTCCGGCACCGACGTACTGCTGTTCAACGGTCTGCTGACCCATCTCGCACAGTTCGGGACGATCGACCGCGATTTCGTCGCCGGCGCCACGAGCGGCTTTGCCGAGGCCGTCGCTGTGGCCGGCGCCGAAGCGTCATCGCCGGCGGTTGTCGCCGCAGGCTGCGGCCTGGCGGAAGCCGATGTGCGTCTCTTCTACGAGCTCTTCGCCGCGACGGAGCGAAGCGTCACCGTCTACAGCCAGGGCGTCAACCAGTCCGCCCACGGCACCGACAAGGTCAACGCCATCATCAACTGCCATCTGGCCACCGGCCGCATCGGGCGACCTGGCATGGGCCCGTTTTCGGTAACCGGTCAGCCCAACGCCATGGGGGGCCGGGAGGTCGGCGGGCTCGCCAACCAGCTCGCCGCCCACATGGGTTTCGAGCAGCCGGACGACGTCGACCGCGTCGCGCGCTTCTGGAATGCCCCGGGCATTGCGCGACAGGCGGGGCTGAAAGCGGTCGACATGTTCCGGGCCGCGGGCGATGGCCGCATCAAGGCGTTGTGGATCATGGGCACAAACCCCGCCGTCTCGATGCCGGATGCCGGCCGCGTACGCGCCGCCCTGAAGGCGTGCGATTTCGTCGCCGTCTCGGACGTGACCCGCACCGACACCACGCTGCACGCGGACGTCTTGCTGCCTGCCGCCGGCTGGGGCGAAAAGAACGGCACCGTAACCAATTCGGAGCGCCGCCTGTCGCGTCAGCGCAGCTTTCTGCCCCCGGCCGGCAGTGCGCGTGCCGATTGGCGCATCATCTGCGACGTGGCGAAGCGGATGGGCTTCGGCGAAGCCTTCGCTTTCGAAGGGCCGGCAGCCATCTTCCGCGAGCATGCGGCCCTTTCCGCCTTCGAGAATCGTGGCAATCGGCTGTTCGATATCGGACCGTTCGCCGGGCTGGGGGATGTTGCCTACGAAGATTTCGTGCCGACCCTCTGGCCGAAGCCGCAGCCGGGCGAAACGTCCGGTCGTCTGCTCGGAGGGGGGCGCTTCCCGACGCCGGACGGGCGGGCGCGTTTCGTCGCGGTGCGCCAGGAAGCAGTTGCGCTCCCGATCGGCGCCGAGCGCCCCATCGCCCTGAACACGGGACGGTCGCGGGATCAGTGGCACACCATGACGCGGACCGGCAGAGTGCCTCGGCTGATGGCCAACACGCCCGAGCCGATGCTGGAGGTCGCGCCGCAGGACGCTGCCCGCGAAGGCCTTGTCGACGGCGACCTCGCCCACGTGTCGAGCCGCTACGGATTTGCTCGCGCCAAGGTCAGCATCTCGGCCAATCAGAAGGCAGGCAGCGCCTTCCTGGCGATGCACTGGAGCGGCCAATTTGCGGCCAACGCCGGGGCGGGCTCGCTCGCGACCCCCCTGACCGATCCGTTTTCCGGCCAGCCGGAGCTGAAGAACGTGCCGGTGCGCATCATCCGCGAGGCCGTCGCCTGGACCGGCTTGCTGATGACCCGGCGAGACCTGCGGCCTACCGGTGTCGTCCACTGGAGCCGATCCCCCGTGGAGGGGGGCTGGATGTACGAGCTTTGCGGCACGGAAACAGGAGGGCAGGGGATCCTGCTGTCGCGGCCGCTCCTCGACCGCTTTCCTCGCAGCCAGCTGGTCGAGTACACGGACAGACGCGGACAGACCTACCGGGCGGCGGCCCTGGACGCCGATGGTGCCTTGGCCGAGGCGCTGCTCGTGTCCCCGCCGGGGCAACTGCCGCCGCGCGACTGGCTGTTGTCGTTGCTTGGCTCGCGTTCACCTTTGACCCCAGGCGATCGCATGGCACTCCTCTCCGGCCGCTCGCCGGTTCCGACGCCTGCCACGGGTCGCATCGTTTGCTCCTGCCTGAACGTCGGTATCAACGAGATTGCGGCTTCCATTGCCCGTGGCAGTCACAGCGTCAGAATGATCGGCGAGGATCTGGGTGCTGGCACCAATTGCGGCTCCTGCCGCAGTGAGATCAGGAGAATTGTCGAGGCCTCTCGCGTCGAGGCTGCCGAGTAACCTGCCTCCGGATCGCAGTGTCAGGGCTCATCTTCTCGGCATGACCTGCATCCGGTAACGACCGGATTTTGTACGGCTTCGAACTTCCGCTGCCGCCATCGCCCCTGAAGGAGTTCGAATGGAGTCCATGTCGTCGGCCAGAAGTTGAAAGACCTGACAACACTGCCGATCTCGTCATCCACAACGGCACGGTCGTCGACGAGACGCAGGCGCGATCGACGCGCATGTGCACTACCGCGAGCCGGGCTACACCCAAAAGGAAGACTGGGGCACCGGAACCGCGGCGGCCGCGACGGGCGGCGTCACGACGGTCTTCGAGTTGCGCCGCCGTTCGGGTGGAACGTCGCGCCGACATAGAAGGCCGTGTCTTCGCAGGCGAGGAGATGGCCGGCCAGGGCGCTTAAGAAGACGGAACTTCCGCTTCCGATGCCAGGGCGGCAGGCGAATGAATCCTAGCGATACGGCAACCAGTGGGTCAGGCCGCCATCCAGCCGCCGTCGACAAAGAGGTTGTGTCCGGTGAGGAAGGTCGCCTCGTCGCTGGCGAGGAACAGCGCGGCATTCGCGACGTCCTGCGGCGTGCCGAGGCGCGGCCAGGGCGTGCGGGAATGGGAGTAGTCGATCCATTTCTGCTCGACGGCCCGTCCACCCTTGCCGGTGAGGATCTTGCCGGGGGCGACGGCGTTGCAGATGATGTTGTGTCGGGCATAGTCGGCAGCGATCTGCCGGGTCATGTAGGCAATTCCGGCCTTGCTGACGCCGTAGGCGAAATCTTCCGGCGCCGAGACATGGCCGTGCTGGGAGGAGATGTTGATGATGCGTCCACGCGCTTCCTGGACCGGGTCCTGCGTCAGCATCTGGCGAACCGATGCGCGGGCGCAGAGATAGGCGCCCTTCAGGCTCACATCCATGACCCGGTCCCAGTCGGCTTCCTCGGTTTCCAGCAGCGGCTTGCCGGCGCGCAGCACGGCGTTGTTCACCAGGATGTCGAGCCGCCCGAAGGCCG
>DASYHY010000027.1:0-22254 GCA_036252795.1 Aurantimonas sp.
GGCGGACTTCGACGTCGACCACTACCTCGCCAACTATGATGACCTGCGGGCCGCCTTTGCCGATGGCAGCGGCGGCTACGACGAAATGGCCGCGACGCTGCACTACATCCAGGCGGGCTACTTCGAAGGCCGCACGGACGACCCGATGATGGCGTAGAGCGCTGCGGCGAGATCAATATTGCCGCATCTGATTGAGCAACCGAGCCCGGCCACCTGCGCCGGGCTTTTTCATGCCCGGACATGACTGAGTTCGAGAATTTCCGAGGTGCCGCGATACGCATGGACGACATCAACCTGCCGCGCTGCGGCGCGACGACGGCGTTCGGCGCCCATATGAGGGCGGTCGGACTCTTTCGTCGCTCCCTTCCCGGCATACCGGTGTGGTAGGGATCGGCGATCGCTGCGTCAGCGCGAAGAGGAAGTCCGATTGACGTCATCTCCGAGCCGGAAGCCCCTCATTCTGGCGACCCTCCTTTGCCTCGGCGCCACCAGCGCCGTCGCCCAGCCGTCGGCCAACGACATCGAGGCGCAGCTGATGCGCTGCTGGGCCCCGCCCTCGGCCGACGCGGCCGCATCGGTCCGGCCCATCACCTTCGCCCTGGTGCTCGGTCCCGACGGCAGCCTGCTCGACGCCAGCACCGACTATTCACCGTTGAACGCCGTCGAGCGGACGCTTCGCGACGCGGCGGTACGGGCGCTGCGGCGCTGCCTGCCAGTGCGCCCGCCAGCCGCGCCCTACGAGGAATGGAAGGACACGCCGGTCACGTTCGACGTGGTGCGGCCGAGGCGTTCGCCGAACATCCGCCTGCCGGACTGATGCGCCGATGACGTGACGCCGGGGAGGCGCGCAGCCTCACCAGGCCAGCGCGGCACTGTCGGCACGCGGGTCGCCGGCGGCCTGGACGCCGCCATCGGCGCTGCGGACGATGGCACCGGCATGGCCGGCGAGATCGCTGGAGGGCTCGATCATCTCGATCTCGTGGCCGGCGGCCCGCAGGGCCTCGACCAGCGCCGGATCGAAGCGCGATTCGAGTTTCAGGCTGGTGGTGGAATCGCCCCAGGTCTTGCCGAGGAGCCAGCGGGGCGCGGTGATCGCCGCCTGTAGATCCTCGCCGAAGCAGACATGGCGGGTGAACACGGCCGCCTGTGTCTGCGGCTGTCCCTCGCCGCCCATGTTGCCGTAGGCCATGACCCGGCCGTCGTTCAGCACGGCGAGGGCGGGGTTCAGCGTGTGGAAGGGCCGGCGGCCGGGGGCGAGCTGGTTGGGGCCCGGTTGCAGCGAGAAGCCTGCGCCGCGGTTCTGCAGCATGATGCCGGTGCCGGGGTCGGTGACGCCCGAGCCGAACTCGAAGAAGACGCTCTGGATGAAGCTGACCACCGTGCCGTCGGCGTCGCAGGCGCCCATCCAGATCGTGTCGCCGGGCTTGGCGACGTGCGGCCAGGGCAGGGCCGTCCCGCGGTCGATGCGGGCGGCGAGATCGTCGAGGAGCGACGCATCGAGAAGGTCCTGCGCCGGCCGGGCCATGCCGTCCGGGTCCCCGAGTTCGCGATTGCGCAGGATGAATGCCTGCTTGGTCGCCTCGACGAGACCGTGGATGTGATCGAAGCCATCGCCCTCGGCGACGCCGAGCCGGTCGAACAGAGCGAGGATCATCAGCGAGGCAACGCCCTGCGTCGGCGCCACCATGTTGTAGAGCGTGCCGTGGCTGGTGCTCACGTGGAGCGGCACTTCGCGAGTAGCCCGGTAGCTCGCGAAGTCGCTCGCCCGCAGCGGACTGCCGCACGTTTCGGCGAAGGAAGCGACCGAGCGTGCCGGGGCACCGTCGTAGTAGCTCCGCAGGCCGTTGTCCCGCAGGTGCCGGAACGTCCGGCCGAGCGCCTTCTGTTCGAGGCGCGCGCCGGGCGCCGGCACCTTGCCGCCATCGAGATAGTGCTCGGCAAAGCCGGGCACGGCTTCGAGCCCGGCCAGTTTCGCCGCGGTGATGCGGGACTGGCCGGTGCTGACGGCGATGCCGTTCTCGGCGAAACCGATCGCGGCTTCGAGGAGCGTGGCGAGCGGCAGGCGTCGCTCCGCCGGCACCTCCTCGAGGGCGAGGCGCCAGCTGTCGATGGCGCCGGGGACGGTGAGGGCGGCAAGGCCGCCACGGCTCGGGATGGCGTCCGGGTGGCCCTGAGCGGCGTAGAGTGCCGGTGTCGCCAGCGCCGCCGCCCGGCCGGCGCCTGAGATCGCGATCGGGGCGTGCCCTGGTCTGGCGATCAGCCAGAAGGCGTCGCCGCCGATGCCGTTCATGTGCGGATAGACTGTGGCGATCGTCGCGGCGGCCGCCACCATCGCCTCGATGGCGGTGCCGCCCGCCTGCATCACGTCGCGCCCGGCCAGGGCGGCGAGGCGGTGGGGCGCGGTGAAGGCGGCGTTCAGTCCGTAGGCGGTGTGTTGCATGATCTTACCAACCGATCGCGTCGGGCAGCCACAGAGCCAGCTGCGGGAACAGATAGACGAGGAATACCGCGAAAAGCTGGATCGCGATGAACGGGATGACGCCCCGGTAGATCTCGATCGTGCGCAGTTGCGGCGGCGCGACGCCCTTCAGGAAGAATAGCGCCCAGCCGAAAGGCGGTGTCAGGAACGAGGTCTGCAGGTTGATTGCGACGAGGATCGCGATCCACGCCATGTCCGCGCCGGCCGCGTGGAAGATCGGCAGGAACAGCGGCAGGGCGATGTAGGAGATCTCGATCCACTCGAGAAAAAAGCCGAGGACGAAGATCAGCGCCAGGAGGAACAGGATCTGGCCATCGAGGCCGCCCGGCACCATGGCGAAGGCGTCCTGCACCAGCCGCTCGCCGCCGAGGCCGCGAAAGGCCAGTCCGAAGGGCTGGGCGAAGATCAGGATCAGGAACACCATGGCGCTGGTGACGAAGGCCGAGCGGGCGACGTCGCGCATCAGCCTGTAGTCGAGGCGTCCGGTGCCGAGGGCCAGCAGGATCGAGCCGAGCGCGCCCATGGAGGCGGCTTCCGTCGGCGCGGCAATCCCGCCGATGATCGAGCCGAGGACCAGGAAGATCAGCGCGATCGGCGGCAGCACGACGCTGGCGAGCTGTCCGGCGAGCTGGCGGCCCGACAGGGCCTCGCGCTCCGCAAGCGCGATCGGCGGCATCGCGTCCGGGCGCAGCAGGCCGAGCACCAGGATGTAGAGGACGAAGAGGGCCGAGAGGATCAGGCTGGGGATCAGCGCCGCGGCAAAGAGGGTGCCGACGCTTTCGCCCATGATGTCGGCCAGGAGGATGAGCACCAGGCTCGGCGGGATGATCTGGCCGAGCGTTCCCGAGGCGCAGATGACGCCGGCCGCCACGCCGTGGTCGTAGCCGCGGTTGAGGATCGGCCCGAGCGCGATCAGGCCGAGCGTGACCACCGTCGCACCGACGACGCCGGAGGCCGCGCCCATCAGGACGCCGACGATGACGATGGCGAGCGCCATGCCGCCGCGCAGGCCGCCCATGGCCAGCCCGATCACCTCCAGCAGCCGCTCGGCGATACGGCTCTTCTCCAGCATGATGCCCATGAAGATGAACAGCGGCAGCGCCAGGAGCGTGTAGTTCGTCACTGTCCCGTAGATGCGCGCCGGCAGCAGGTTGAAGAGCATGGGCCCGAAGCCGATCCAGCCGAAGAAGAGGCCGGTGACGCCGAGGCAGACCGCGACCGGCACGCCGAGCAGGAGCAGGGCGAAGAAGGCGCCGATCATGCCGAGCGCCAGGATTTCGGTGAAGGGCATGGACTATTCCGGGCGCAGGTCGGCGGGGGCGATCAGGCGGGCGATGTTGACCAGCGTCATTCCGGCGGCCTGGATCGCCAGGAGAAGGAAGGCCGCGGGGAGCAGCCCTTTCAGCAGATAACGCTGGCTCAGGCCGCCCGGGTCGGGGGAGCCCTCATTCATGGCGTAGCTCTGCATGACGTAGCCGATGGCGAACCAGGCGAGCGCCAGGCTGACGACGAGCAGGCCGAGCGTGCCGATCAGGTCGACGATCAGCCGCGTGCGCGGCCCGAAGCGCTCGTAGAGCACGTCGACCCGAACCTCGGCGCCCTGGTTGATCCCGTACGCCATGCCGAACAGCGCGCCGAAGGCCATCACGTGCCATTCGAGTTCCTGCGCGGCGACGCTGCCGATGCCGAGGAGGTAGCGGCCGAGCACGTTGCCGGCGACCAGCAGCACGAGCAGCAGCGCCGACCAGGCCGCGACATGGCCGACGAGGCGGACCAGACGCTCGGCCTGGTCCGCGATCCTGATCAGGCTTGTCGCCATGGGATCAGGACTTCAGCCCGAAGAGCGGCTCCTCGGATCGTCCCGCCCAGGTGTCGTGCTCGACCTTGAAGGCCATGTAGGCTTCGTGGACCTTCCTCAGTGCCGGATCGCTCTCACCCGCTTCGGCCAGCGTCGAATCCGTCGCTTCGCGCAGGGCCTCGACGATACTCGCCGGCAGTACCTGCGCCGTGACGCCCTCGTTCTCGACGAGATCCCGCATCGCCTCGGCGTTGACGGCCTCGCACCAGGTGTAGCTCTCCACGGTGCAGGCTTTCGCGGCTACCTCCACGATCGCCTTCAGATCGTCGGGCAGGGAGTCCCATGCGGTCTTGTTGACCAGCAGCTCGGTGACGTTGTTCGGCTCGTGCCAGCCGGTGGTGTAGTAGAACTTGGCGGCGTTCTGCAGGCCAAGGCGGCGATCCTGATAGGGGCCGACGAATTCGGCGGCGTCGATGACGCCGCGCTCCAGCGCCGGAAAGATCTCGCCCCCCGGCAGCAGGCGGACGTCGACACCCAGCGTCGCATACACCTTCCCGGCAAGGCCCGGGATGCGCATCTTCAGGCCGCTGAGGTCTTCCACGCTCTCCAGCGGCTCGCGGAACCAGCCGGTCATCTGGACGCCGGTATTGCCCATCGGCATCGCCTTGAGGCCGATGGGCTCGTAGAGCTCGTCCCACAGCTCCTGGCCGCCGCCATGGTAGATCCAGGCGGTCTGCCCGGCGAAGTTCATGCCGAAGGGGACGGTGGTGAAATACTGTGCGGCGGGGATGCGGCCGGCCCAGAAATAGGCGTTGGCGGCATTCATCTCGACCGTACCGCTCTGCACCGCGTCGAAGCCCTCGAGCGCCGGGATCAGCTCGCCCGCCGCGAAGTGCTGGATGGTCAGGCGGCCGCCGCTCATGGCCGCGACCTTGTTGCAGAAATCCGTCGGGCTGCCCGGCCCTTCGACATAGAAGGGCGAGCCCGGCCCATAGGCGTTGGTCATGCGCCAGTTGAAGCTTTCCTGGGCGCGCACGACCGCGGGTGCCGCGAGCGGCAGCGTGGCCGCTGCGATGGCGGTACCGGTGATGAACTGACGACGCTTCATGGGAGATCCTTCGCTTCTGCCGGGGTTCGGTCTCGCCAGACAGATGAGCAAGCCGCGTGCCAAGCAGCGCAGACACGGCCTGAAGGACAAAGTGAGCGCAGGAGAGGCGGCGTCGCGTATACAATCGCGCCATTTCGGGTGGCGGGTTGAACACGGAGGAAGCAGATCCCCGCTGCAGGCGGTGGACCAGCGGCAGGACCGTCAGCCTCCCGGAGGATCGGGCGCCCGCGTGCCGCCACTCGCTGCAATCATCCGTTGCCGGAAGCCGGTCGGCGATCCGCTTCGTCAGAGCAGCGGACTGAGGAGCCGCGCGAGGTTCTCGGCGAAGCGCCGCGGCCGCGGGCGATTTTGCCACTCCTGTGCGAGCAGTTGCCGGCTGCTCCCGATTGCCCGAGCCTGCGTGGCATCCAGTATGGCCGTCGTCGCCGCATCCGGAATGAGCAGGCTCACCTCCTCGTTCAGCTGGAACGAGCGCAGGTCGACATTGCTCGACCCGATCACCGACAGACGGCCGTCGATGCCGACGTGCTTGGCGTGGAGCAGATACTCCTCGAAGAGGTAGATGGAGACGCCCGCCGCCAGCAGCTCCTCGTAATAGGATTCCTGCGCCAGCCGCACGAGGCGCTGGTCGGTGACGGCCGAGACGATGACCGTGACGCTGACCCCGCGCAGCACCGCGGTGCGCATCGCCCCTATCAGTTCCTCCTCGGGGATCAGGTAGGGCGTCGTCACCACGACCGAGCGCTGCGCCGTGTGGATCAGCCAGACGAGCAGAGTGGCGAAGCCCTCCAGCGGAAAGTTTGCCCCGCTCGGCAGGATCTGCGCGACCGCCGGGCCGGCGGGCGCCGGCAGGTCGATCGTGTCGCTGAGCATGGTTTCGGTCTCGAGGAACCAGTCCGCGACGAACACCGCCGACATCGAGCCGACGACCGGCCCGACGACCCGCACGACAAGCTCCTGATTGGTGATGCCCGGCCGGAAGTCCTTAGCCACGATGTTCTGCGAGCCGACGTAGCCGATCTCGCCGTCGATCACGAAAAGCTTGCGGTGGTTGCGCATGTCGCCCCGGGTGCGCCGGTGCAGCAGTCGGTAGGGGAGCGCCTCCCGGACCTCGACGCCGGCAGCCCTGAGCCGCGAGACGGTGTTGCGGCGCCAGCGATGCGATCCCACCGGGTCGAGCAGGACGTGGCACTGGACGCCGCGCTCGACGGCGCGGGACAGCGCGTCGATCACCCGCAAGCCGGTGGCGTCGTCGGCGAAGATGTAGACCAGCAGGCGTACGTGCAGGCGCGCGGCGTCGATGTCGGCGACGAGCCGGTCGATCGTCGCGTCGTAGCCGTCCATCAGCTCGATGGCGTTGCCGCCGGTCGCGGGAAACCCGCCGACGCTCGACGCCAGTTCCACGGCCTTGCGGTTCTGGCCGTCCGTGATCGGCGTCTGCAGTTCGCCAAAGCGCGCGCGGGTCCGGGTGAAGAACGGGTCGAGCCGGCGGAAGCGCTCGGCGCGCCAGCGCGCGAAGGTCGGTCGGCCAATCGCCGCATAGAGGAGGATGCCCGGCAGCGGCAGGAAGAAGATGAATAGCAGCCAGCTCGTCGCGGACGGAGAATTGCGCCGTCGCGGCACCACGGCCAGCATCGCCAGTCGGATGATCCATTCCAAGACCAGGTAGATGAATCCGAGATGGGCGGAGATGGTGGCGATCATCGGCGCACCATAGCCGCGCGTCCCATCGCGAGACAGGGCACGCGGCGGCCACCCGCCAGGTCGCGATCGATCATGAGCCGGTCCACCAGAGCGTCGCGGCCGCGATCCCTGCGTAGCGCAGGATTTTGCCGACGGCGACCAGCACGACGAACGCCGGGAGCGGCGTGCGCAGGGCTCCTGCCACGACGGTCAGCGGGTCGCCGATGATCGGCACCCAGGCGAAGAGCAGCGTCCAGATGCCGTAGCGCTCGAACCATGCGGCGGCGCGGCCGTAGCCGGCCTTCGACACCGGAAACCACCGTCGCCCCATGAAGCGGGCGAGGAAACGCCCGCACAGCCAGTTAGCCAGCGAGCCGGTGACGTTGCCGAAGGAAGCCGCCGCGACGAGCAGTACCGGTTCGCCGTAGCCCTTGATCAGCAGCCCGGACAGCAGCGCCTCGGACGATCCCGGCAGCAGCGTCGCCCCCAGGAACGAAGCGAGCATCAGCCCGCCATAGATGTCCGCATCACCCATGCCGGCCGATGGCCCGGAGTCCGCCGCCGGCTACTCCGCCGCCTCCTGGTAATCCTCCATCGGCGGACAGGAGCAGACGAGGTTCCTGTCGCCATAGACGTTGTCGACGCGGTTCACCGGGGCCCAGTACTTGTCGACCCGGAAGGCGCCGGGCGGGAAGCAGGCCTGTTCCCGGCTGTAGCTGCGGTTCCATTCGCCGACGAGGTCCTCGACGGTGTGCGGGGCGTTCTTCAGCGGGTTGTCGAGCCGGTCCGACCGGCCTTCCTCGATGGCGCGCGCCTCCTGGCGGATCGCCAGCATCGCGTCGCAGAAGCGGTCGAGCTCGGCCTTGGTCTCGCATTCGGTCGGCTCGATCATCAGCGTGCCCGGCACCGGCCAGCTCATCGTCGGGGCGTGGAAGCCGCAGTCGATCAGACGCTTGGCGACGTCATCGACCGTCACACCCGCCGTCTCCTGCAGGATGCGCGTGTCGAGGATGCACTCGTGCGCGACACGGCCGCCTTTCGCCGCATAGAGCACCGGATAGGCGTCGCGCAGGCGCCGGGCAACGTAGTTGGCATTGAGGATCGCGACCTTGGTCGCCTGGGTGAGGCCGGCGCCGCCCATCATCAGGCAGTAGCTCCATGAGATCGGCAGGATCGACGGCGAGCCATAAGGGGCCGCCGATACCGGTCCAGCCGAGCCGCCGGTCGCCGGATGGCCCGGCAGATGCGGCGCCAGATGTGCCTTCACCGCGATCGGCCCCATGCCGGGGCCGCCGCCGCCATGCGGAATGCAGAAGGTCTTGTGCAGGTTCAGATGGCAGACATCGGCACCGAAATCCCCCGGCCGCGCCAGCCCGACCAGGGCGTTCATGTTGGCCCCGTCGAGATAGACCTGGCCGCCATGCTCGTGGACGATGTCGCAGAGTTCGGCGACGCGGGTCTCGAACACGCCGTGGGTCGAGGGATAGGTGATCATGCACGCAGCGAGCCGCTCGGCATGCTGCTCTGCCTTGGCGCGGAAATCGTTGATGTCGACGTCGCCGTTGGCAGCGGTGCGGACCGGCACCACCTTCATCCCGGCCATCTGCGCCGAGGCCGGGTTGGTGCCATGGGCGGAGGTCGGGATCAGGCAGACGTCGCGCTCGGCGCCGCCGTTCTCGCGGTGGTAGGCGCGGATGGTGAGGAGCCCGGCATATTCGCCCTGCGCGCCGGAATTGGGCTGCATCGACACGGCGTCGAACCCGGTGATCTGGCAGAGCTTGCCGCAGAGATCGTCGAGCAGGGCCTTGTAGCCGAGCGCCTGGTCGGCCGGCACGAACGGGTGCAGCTCGGCGAATTCCGGCCAGGTGATCGGCAGCATTTCCGCCGTAGCGTTCAGCTTCATCGTGCAGGAGCCGAGCGGGATCATCGACCGGTCGAGCGCAAGGTCGCGGTCGGAGAGCCGGCGCATGTAGCGCGTCATCTCGCTTTCCGCCCGGTTCATGTGGAAGACCGGGTGGGTCATGTACGCGCTGGCGCGCAGCAGTTTCTCAGGCAGGCGGTAGCTGGGCGAGAACGCGTCGGCCGTCATGCGGTCGCCGCCGAAGGCCCGCCACACCGTCTCGATATTGCCGGGGCGGGTGCGCTCGTCGACGCTGATGCCGATCCGGTCGTCGCCGATCTTGCGAAGATTGACCCCGCCGGCGACGGCGGCGTCGAGGATCACGCGCTGCAGCCGGCCGACGTCGACCGTCACCGTGTCGAAGAAGGCGTCCGGCTCGACCGTGTAGCCGAGCTTCTCCAGCCCGCTCGCAAGGAGGACGGCGCGCTGGTGGACACGCTGGGCGATCGCCTTGATGCCCGACGGTCCGTGGAAGACGCCGTACATCGCGGCCATCACCGCCAGCAGCACCTGGGCTGTGCAGATGTTGGAGGTCGCCTTCTCGCGGCGGATATGCTGCTCGCGCGTCTGCAGCGCGAGCCGGTAGGCGCGGTTGCCGCGCGAATCCACCGAGACGCCGACGAGGCGCCCGGGCATGAAGCGCTTGTGCGCGTCCTTGACTGCCATGTAGGCGGCGTGCGGGCCGCCGAAGCCCATTGGGACGCCGAAGCGCTGGGCCGAGCCGATGGCGATGTCCGCGCCCATCTCGCCCGGCGTGCGCAGGAGCGCCAGTGCCAGCGGGTCGGCGGCCATGATGGCGATCGCCTCGGAACCATGCAGCGCCGCGATGACCTCGCCGAAGTCACGCACGTGGCCGTAGGTGCCCGGGTACTGGACGATGGCGCCGAAGACGGAAGAGGCATCGAGATCGGCGAAGGGATCGCCAACGACGACCGACCAGCCGAGCGGCTCGGCGCGGGTCCTGATTACCGCGATGGTCTGCGGGTGGCAGTTCTCGTCGACGAAGAACGTGTCGCGCTTCGCCTTCGACACGCGATGCGCCATGGCCATCGCTTCGGCGGCGGCCGTCGCCTCGTCGAGCAGCGAAGCGCTGGCCACATCGAGGCCGGTGAGATCGGCGATCATCGTCTGGAAGTTCAGCAGCGCCTCGAGGCGCCCCTGGCTGATTTCCGGCTGGTAGGGCGTATAGGCGGTGTACCAGGCGGGGTTCTCGATGATGTTGCGCTGGATGACCGGCGGCGTGATCGTGCCGTGGTAGCCCTGTCCGATCAGCGACACGAGATTGCGGTTCCGGTCCGCCGTCTCGCGCAGTGCGTCGAGCGCCTGGCGCTCGGTCATCGCCGGGCCCCAGTCGAGCGGCGTCTTCTGTCGGATCGAGGCGGGGACGGTCGAATCGATGAACGAATCGAGGCTGTCGGCGCCGATCAGCTTCAGCATCTCCTGCATCTCGGTCGGCGACGGGCCGATATGCCGGCGGTTGGCGAAGTCGTAGGGCTCGTAGTCGGTGAATTCGAAGCTCATCGGATCAGGCCTCGCCGACCATCGCCTTGTAGGCGTCCTCGTCCATCAGTTCCGCCGCGGCGCCGGGATCGGCAAGCTTCATCTTGAAGAACCAGCCGGCGTCGCTCGGGTCGCTGTTGACGATGGAGGGGTCGTCGACGATCGCCTGGTTGACCTCGACGATCTCGCCGTCGAGGGGAGCGTAGATCTCGGAAGCGGCCTTCACCGACTCGACCACGGCCGCGTCGTCGCCCTTGGCAAAACTGGCGCCGACGGCCGGCAACTCGACGAAGACGAGGTCACCGAGCTGCACCGAAGCGTGCGGGGTGATGCCCACCGTCGCGGTGTCGCCGTCGATCCGCAGCCACTCGTGCTCCTTGGTGAATTTCAGCATCAATGCGATCCTTCCATGTCTACCGGCGCTTGTAGCCGGGCGTGACGAAGGGCAGGGGGGTGACGGTGACGGGAAGCCGCTTGCCGCGTACCTCCGCAAAGAGCCGGGTGCCCAATCCAGCCTGTTCCGTCGAAACGTATCCCATGGCGACCGGCGCCTCCAGACTTGGCGCGAAGCTGCCGGAGGTGACCCGGCCCGCCGGCTCGCCGCCGGCTTCGCTCGCGTAGAGCGGGGTGCCGGCGCGGATCGGCGCCTTCGTCTCCGGGCGCAGCCCGACCCGCCGCCGCGGCGCGCCGGCCGTCAACTGCCTGAGGACGACATCCGCACCGGGAAAGCCGCCCTCGCGCTCGCCGCCGCAACGCCGCACCTTCTGCATCGCCCATTCCAGCGCGGCTTCCACCGGGGTCGTCGTGGCATCGATGTCGTTGCCGTGCAGGCAGAGGCCGGCCTCCAGGCGCAGCGAGTCCCGAGCGCCGAGCCCCACGGGTTCGACGCCGTCGATGGCGAGCAGCGCTTCGGCGAGGCGCGGCGCATCGGCTGCCGGCACGGAAATCTCGTAGCCGTCCTCGCCGGTATAGCCGGAGCGCGAAACGATGCAGCCGGCGCCGACGACGTCGACCGCTCTGACATCCATGAAGCGCATCCCGGCCACCTCGGGCGCGAGCGTCGCCAGCGCCGACTCCGCTGCCGGCCCCTGCAGCGCCAGCAGCGCCCGATGGGGCAGTGCCTCGACGATGCAGCTCGCACCGAGCGCCGCCTCGAGATGCGCCAGATCCTGCTCCTTGCAGGCAGCGTTCACGACGAGGAAGAGGTGGTCGCCGCGATTGGCGATCATCAGGTCGTCGAGGATGCCGCCCGCATCGTCGGTGAACATCGCGTAGCGCTGGCGCCCTTCGGCGAGGCCGACGACGTCGACCGGCACCAGCGTCTCCAGCGCGCGGGCGGCATCGCGGATGTCGCCGGAGCGCGGCCGGATCGTCACCTGACCCATGTGCGAGACGTCGAACAGCCCGGCGGCAGCGCGGGTGTGCAGATGCTCCTTCATGATGCCGGCCGGATACTGCACCGGCATCTCGTAGCCCGCGAACGGCACCATCCGCGCGCCGAGGGAGGCATGGAGGTCGGTGAGGGGAGTCTTCTTCAGATCCGTCATGCGGGCCAGCTCCTTGTGCAAGTCGCGGTTCGTCCGGGCGGACGATAGGCCGAGTGGTGGGTAATCCTAGTTCGTCGGCGCGTCTAGCCCGGTTCGGCAGATGCGAGGGCCGCCGCTACCGCGCGCCGGCAGGTCAGCACCGCCTCGTGATCCTCCGCCGGCGTCCGGCCTGCCTGGTGCGTCGCACGCAGCAAGGCGGCCACGGCGTCGGCCACGGCGGCGAGAGAGTTTGGCGTGATGCCGGTCCGGGCGGCGAGCTGGCTGCCGAAGCGCAGGCCATGGCGGCCGGGCTCGCCCGGCACCGGGCAGCGGCCGACCAGCAGATGGCCGAGCTCCAGGGCTGCCATGGCCGTCTTCGTCGCCGCGAGGTCGCCGATCGGCACGACCACCTGGTGGCTGCGTGCCGGGGCGCCCGGGAGGAGGACCGGCAGGCCGGCCGCCGCGAGTGCGGTCTTGAGGGCCGACGCAAGGTCGATCGTCCGGCGGGCGTAGCTGCCGCCGCTGCGGAACTCGGCGAGCGCCCCCGCAAGAGGCGGCAGGCGGGCGGCGTCCTGGTTGGCCAGCAGCGCCCCGTCGACGAACTCCGCAAAGCGCGCCCCGGTGTCGCTGTCGGCGCCGGCGACGATGGCGCCGGTCGGACCGGCGAGCGTCTTGTAGGTCGACATGGTCACGAGATCGACGCCCTCGCGCAGCGGGTTCGGGAAGGCGCCACCGGCCACCAGGCCCGCCAGGTGGGACAGGTCGTAGACGGTCAGTGCCCCCGTATCGCGGGCAGCCTCGACGACCGGCCCGAGCCCGTCGGGGCCGAGCATCACGCTTCGGCCGAGCATGACGAGGCGAGGCCGGTAGGCCCGCACCAGCGCCGCGGCGCCTGGCGCGTCGAGGGCCTGGCGGGCGGCATCGAAGGGCAGATCGACGATGTCGAGACCGAACAGCGACGGCGTGCCGCCGCGCCGCTGGCTGAGGTGACCGCCATCGGAGGCGGCGGGCGCCAGGATCGTGTCGCCGGGCGTCGTGAAGCAGGCGAAGACGGCGAGATTGGCGATCGTGCAGCTCGGCAGCCGGCAGTCGGCCCAGCCAGCGCCGAAGACCTCGCATGCCAGGCGGCTCGTCAGGACCTCCAGCGACGCGGCGAAGTCGCTGCCGGGCTGCTCCTTGTCGTGCGGCGGTCCCATGAACGGCATCAGGCTGAGCGTCGGATCGAAAGCCGCTTCCAGCGCGGGCGTCAGGATGTTGGCGCCAGCATAGAGGATCAGCCGCTCGTGCCGAAGCCGATGCGCCTCGCCTCGGACCCGTTCGGCGATTTCGCTCTGCAATTCGTCCGCAGGCAGTCCCGCAAGGTCGTCGAACCGGTCGGTGCGGGTCATGCGCGGCGTGCCATCAGCGGCCTGAAGGCTCTTCGCGCGCCGCGCCGGAGGCGATGAACGCATCGATCTCTGCGGCACTCCAGCCATATTCCGCCAGAACCTCGCGGCTGTGCTGTCCCAGGAGCGGCGCCGGGCGCGCCACGCCTCCCGGCGTGTCCGAGAACTTGATCGGCAGGCCGATGGCCTTGACCGGTCCGGCCTTCGGATGCGTGGTCTCGACCACCATCTCGCGATGGAGCGTCTGCGGATCGCGGTGCATCTCGGCGACGTCGAGCACCGGCCCCGCCGGGACGCCCGCGTCCTCCAGCTGCTCCAGCCATTCGGCGGACGTGCGGGACGACATGCGCTCGTTGAGGATGTCGGCGAGGGCGGGCAGGTTCTGCATCCGGCGGTGATTATCCGCGAAGCGCGGGTCGGACGCCAGTTCCTCGGCGTCGATCACCGCCAGCATGCGCTCCCAGTTCTTCTGGTTGGCCGCACCGAGGTTGATCCAGCCGTCGGCGGTGCGGAAGGCCTGGTAGGGCGCGTTCAGGGGATGCGCTGAGCCGAGCGGTCCGGGCGCTACGCCCGTGGCGAAGGCGATCGCCGACTGCCAGTAGGTGTGGGTGATGCCGGCCTCGAACAGCGAGGTGTCGACCTTCTGCCCCTGGCCGGTCTGCAGCTTGTGGGCATAGGCGGCGGCGCAGCCGAGCGCGCCCAGGATGCCAGCGGTGATGTCGGTGACGGGGGCGCCGGACTTGACCGGCGGCCGGCCGGCGCCCTCGCCGGTGATCGACATCAGCCCGCTCATCCCCTGCGCGATCAGGTCGAAGCCGCCGCGGCCGGCATAGGGGCCGGTGCGGCCGAAGCCGGAGATCTCGCAGTAGATCAGTCCGGGATTGGCCTTGCGCAGCGTCTCGTAGCCGAGGCCGAGCTTCTCCATCGTCCCCATGCGGTAGTTCTCGATGACGACGTCGGCGCTCTCCAGCATCCGCCGCAGGACCGCCTTGCCGTCCTCGCTCTTCAGGTCGAGGACGATGCCGCGCTTGTTGCGGTTCATCATCATGTAGGCGGCGGATTCGTCCTTGATGTCCGGGGGCAGGAAGCGGCGCGTGTCGTCGCCTTCCGGCTTCTCGACCTTCACGACGTCGGCGCCCATGTCGGCCAGCATCATGCCGCAGACCGGGCCGGCCATGATATGCGCCAGCTCGACGACCTTCATGCCCACGAGCGGGCCCTTGGCGGCAGCCATCAGCGGCCCTTCCATTGCGGTTTGCGCTTGCCGAGAAACGCCTCGATGCCTTCCTTGAAGTCGGCGCTCATATAGGCCTCGACCACAAGGTCGCGATCGTTGGCGCCGGCGCCCTCGACGCGCAGGCGACGCAGCGCTTCCTTGGTCGTGGCGAGGGTTATCGGCGCGTGTCCCGCCAGCAGCGCCGCCAGTTCCCCGGCGCGGGCGATCAGGGCGGCATGGTCGGGGAGGACTTCCGAGACCAGGCCGCAGGATGCCGCTTCCTCGGCACCCAAAAGGCGGGCGGTGAAGATGATCTCCTTGGTACGGCCGGGCCCCATGAGCCCGGACAGACGCGAGAGGTTGGCGATCGACAGGCAGTTGCCGAGGGTGCGCGCGATCGGGAAGCCGAAGCGCAGGTCCGCCGTCGCGATGCGGATGTCGCAGGCCGCAGCGATCGCCGCGCCGCCGCCGGTGCATGCGCCGGAGATCGCGGCGATGATCGGCAGCCGACAGGCCTCCACCGCACCCAGGACGACGTCCATCTTGTGCTCGTAGTCGAGCGCATCCTGATCGGTGGAGAAGCCACGAAACTGCGTCATGTTGGTGCCGGCGGCGAAGGCCTTCTCACCGGCCCCGGTGACGACGAGGCACTTCACCGATCCGTCCGCGGGGACCGTCCGGCAGATCTCCGCCAGTCCCTCGTACATGGCGAAGGTCATCGCGTTGCGGGCCTGCGGCCGGTTGAGGGTGATCCAGCCGGTCGTGCCGCGGACCTCGTAGAGCAGTTCGTCTTGGCTCACCGGGCTACCTGTAGAAATATTCGACGAGGAACATCGGGATGGCTGGCACGTAGGTGCAGATCAGGAGCACGAACAGCAGCACGCCGACAAAGGGCAGGTTGGCCTTCGACACTTCCCAGATATTCGCCTTGGCGATCGAGCAGGCGGTGATCAGCACCGAGGCGACCGGTGGGGTCTGCTGGCCGATGGCCAGGTTCAGCGTGACCACGAGGCCGAAATGCACCGGGTCGATACCGGCCTGCTGGATCAGCGGGACGATCACTGGAACCACGAGGATGATGGCCGCGGCGGAGTGCAGGAAGAAGCCGATGATCAGGAAGAAGATGTTGAGGATCAGCAGGATAAGGTACTGATTTGAAGTGATGTCGAGAATGCCGGCGGCCAATTGCTGCGGAACGCGGGCCTGCGTCAGGAAGCTGCCCATCAGGATCGAGGCGGCGACCAGCAGCATCACGACCGCGGTCTGGATGCCGCCTTCCAGCATCGCCTGCTTGAGCTGGCGCCAGTCGACCTCGCGGTACCACATGCCGACCAGGATCGCCGCGACCACGGCGAGGCCTGCGCCCTCGGTGGCGGTGACGAAGCCGCCGAAGATGCCGCCGAGAATGATCACCGGCAGCGAGAATGTCGGCAGCGCCTCGACGAAGGTTCTACGCAGCTGGCGGAGGTTGAAGGCCTCCTCCATCGGCAAATTGTACTTCACCGCGTAATAGTAGGCGACGCCCATCAGGCCGGCCGCTCCGATCAGGCCGGGCACGATGCCGGCGACGAAGAGCTGCTCGATGCTCGTGCCGGCGGCCACCGCGTAGAGGATCATCGGGATCGACGGCGGGATGATGATGGCGAGCGAGGCGGAGGACGAGGTGATCGCCGCAGCAAAGGGAGCCGGATAGCCGCGCTTCTTCATCTCGGGGATGATGATCGAGCCCATGGCCGCGACGTCGGCCACCGCGGAGCCGGAGATCTCGGCGAAGAACAGCGAGACGCCGACATTGACCATCGCCAGGCCGCCCCGGACGAAGCCGATGACCGCGGATACGAACGCGATCAGCCGCCTGGTGATGCCGGTGGCGTTCATGATGGCGCCGGCCAGCACGAACATCGGGATGGCGATCAGCGAGAACGACCTTGCCCCGTTGTACATGTCGAGCGCGATGGTCACGAGCGCACCGGCGCCGTCGCTGAGGAAGATCGCGAGAACTGCCGACAGCGCCAGCGCGATGGCGATCGGCACGTTGATGCAGACCATCGCGACGAGCGCGATGAAGATCACGAACATCATCATGGGTGATGGCCCTTGTCCGGAGAGGCGCCATGCGCCAACGGCGGGTGTTCGACCGAGCGTCCGGCCATCACGTCGCGCCAGTAGTCGGGGAAGCTCAGGATCTCGGCGACGATGAACAGGACGGCGCCGATGGGGATGATCGACTGGGTGACGGCGACGGGGATCCAGGTGAGGCTCACGAGCTTCTCACCCTCGAGAATGTTCAAGACCTCCATTCCCGACCAGGCGAGGATGGCGAAGAACAGGACCACCAGGATCTCGGAAGCGACGATTGCGACCTTGCGCGCCGACGGCGGCAGCGAGAGGAGCACGTCGTCGAAGCCGATGTGGCTGCGCTTCAGCGCGGCCAGCGCGGCACCGTAATAGGTGATCCAGGCGAGCAGGACGCCGGCGATCTCGTCATACCAGGAGAGCGATGCGCCCATCTTCCGGTAGACGACGGCCGCGACCACGACGACGGTCAGCCCGACCATCAGCGCAATCACTACCCAGGTGAGCAGTTCGCCCAGGACTCTCGCCAGCTGGCGCAATATCGCCTCCCGCGTCCCTCGGACGCCGTGTTGTCGTTTATGCTGGGGGATTCGAGCCGGCCGATCGCAGCGTATCGGCCGGCTCCATCAGAAAGGACAGTATTGCCGGTGCGGGCTCAGGAGCCGGCGGCGAGCGCCTGGATGTCCTCGATCAGCTTCTGGCCGCCTTCGACCTGGGTGCCGAACTCCTCGTAGATCGGCGCGGAGGCCTCGATGAAGGCGTCCTTGTCGGCCTCGTTCACGGCAACGCCGGCTTCCTCGATCTTGCCGATGAGTTCGTCGTCCATCTGCTGCGAACGCTCATAGGCGAAGTCGCTCGCCTTGGTGGCGCAGTCTTGGATCACCGTCTGGAGTTCCTCGTCCCAGCCGTCCCAGTTCCGCGACGAGGTGGTGAGGAAGGCGGGCGAGTAGACATGCCCGGTCATCGACATGAACTTCTGCACTTCCTGGAACCGGCCCGAATAGATCTGGGCAAGCGGGTTTTCCTGGCCGTCGATGACGCCGGTCTGCAGCGCGGTGAACACTTCCGAGAAGGCCATCGGCGTCGGGTTGGCACCGTAGCTCTGGAACATCTTCACGCGCCACTCGCCCTTCGGCACGCGCAGCTTGATGCCCTGCAGGTCAGCCGGGACGTTGATCGGCTTGACGTTGTTGGTGACGTGGCGAAAGCCGTTCTCCCAGAAGCCGAGGATCTGGTAGCCGCGGTCGCCCGCGGCGTCGACGAAGACGTCGCGCATCCCGTCGCGGACCTTCTTCATGTGGTCGCGGCTCTTGATCAGGTACGGCATCTCGAAGACGCCGAAGGTCGGCGAAACCGAGCTCATCACCGAGGAGGGGACAGAGAAGTCGATCTGGCCGAGCTTCAGCTTCTGCAGCATCTCCTCGTCGTTGCCGAGCTGCGAGGACCCGTAGGTCTGCACCGTGGCAAGGCCGCTGGCGCCGACGCATTCGGCGAAACTGTTGGCCACCGCCTCGTACAGCGATCCGGGGTCGCCGACATGGCCGAGGTCGAGGGTCTCCTGCGCCCCGGCGCCGACAGTCGGAGCGAACAGCGCCGCCGCGGCGACACCGAGCATCAATTTGCGTATCGTCATTGGTCTTCCTCCCATTTGTCGTTGGCGGGCGGCTCCTCAACCGCCCGGTCGTCTTCTCCGCCTATTCCGCCGCCTGGCGGGCCTCCGCCGGTGCTGCCGCCGCGAGTACCTCCATCGCCGCGTCGACACCGCCGGACCGGCACTTCACCCCCGCCAGCTTCAGCCCCATCTCGACGCCTCCCAGCGTTCCGACGAGCGTCAGGTCGTTGAAGTCACCAAGGTGCCCGATCCGGAAGATCCTGTCAGCCAGCTTCGACAGGCCGGCACCGAGCGACATGTCGAAGCGCTCGAGGATGATCTTGCGAAGCGCGTCCGCACCCTTGCCTTCCGGCATGAGGACAGCGGTCAGGACGCCGGAGTGATCCGCCGGATCGGCGCAGAGCACCTCCAGGCCCCAGGCCTCCACGGCTGCCCTGGTCGCCGCCGCGTGGCGCTGGTGCCGGGCGAAGACGTTCTCGAGCCCTTCCTCCTCCAGCATTTCCAGTGCCGCATCGAGGCCATAGAGCAGGTTGGTGGCAGGGGTCGACGGGAAGAACCCGTTCGGGTTCATCGCCAGCATCTCGTCCCAGGCCCAGTAGGAGCGCGGCAGCTTCGCGCCGGCCTGGGCGGCGATCGCCTTGTCCGACACCGCGTTGAAGGAGAGGCCGGGCGGGAGCATCAACCCCTTCTGCGAACCGCTGACCGTCACGTCGACGCCCCACTCGTCGTGGCGGTAGTCGATCGAGGCGAGCGAGGAGATCGTGTCGACCAGGAACAGGGCCGGGTGGCCCGCCGCATCGATCGCCTTGCGGATGTCCGCGATGGGCGAGACGCAGCCGGTCGAGGTCTCGTTGTGGACGACGCACACCGCCTTGATCTCGTGACCCGAGTCGGCCTTCAGCCGCTTGCCGATGGCCGCGGCATCAGCGCCGTGGCGCCAGTCGCCTTCGATGAACTCCGTGCGGAGGCCGAGCCGTTCGGCCAGCTTCTTCCACAGCGAGGCGAAGTGGCCGGTCTCGTACATCAGCACGAGGTCGCCGGGCGACAGCGTATTCACCAGCGCGGCTTCCCATGCGCCGGTCCCGGATCCCGGATAGATCACCACCGGGTTGGTCGTCTTGAAGACGCTGCGTATGCCGGTGAGCACGCGCTTCGCCATCGCCTGGAACTGCGGCCCGCGGTGGTCGATCGTCGGCATGTCCATGGCCCGCAGCACGCGGTCGGGAACGTTGGTGGGCCCTGGAATCTGCAGAAAATGCCGGCCGGCTCGGTAAGTCACTGTGACGTCTCCCCCGGGATCGGGACGCTTCGCCGCGGCCCGTCCCCCTGTCTGTTCCACGCTCTTGCCGGCGCGATCGTTTTGCGATCCAATTGGATTATGAATTCATTATGCGTGTCAAGCGGGCAGCGAGCTTATAGCTGCAGAGATCGCTGCAGAGGGAGCCGGACGAGATGGGGGAGATGATGCGTCTGGGGCTGGCGCGCCGGCTGTCGCGCGAGATTACCGGGGAGGTGCATCTCGACCGGTTCACCCGCGGTCGCTACGCCACCGATGCCTCGATCTACCAGATCATGCCGGCGGGGGTCGTGGTGGCCCGGACGACGGAGGACGTGGCGGCGGCGCTGGATGCGGCCCGGGAAGAGCGGCTTCCCCTGACCATGCGCGGCGGCGGCACCTCCCAGTGCGGCCAGACGGTCAATTCGGGGTTGATCATCGATACGTCCAAATACCTGAACCGCCTGCTCGAACTCGACGTCGCCGGACGCCGTGCGCTGGTGGAGCCGGGCATCGTCCTCGACGACCTGAACCGGCTCCTCAAGCCGCACGGCCTTTGGTTTCCCGTCGACGTCTCGACCGCGTCGCGAGCGACGATCGGGGGCATGGTCGGCAACAATTCCTGTGGCGCGCGATCGTTGCGCTACGGCACGACGCGCGACAACGTCATCGCCATCGACGCCATCCTCGCCGACGGCACCCCGGGTCGATTCGGGCGGCTCGACCAGGATGCGAGAGGCGAGCCGCCGCGCGACCTCGTCGCCGCCATGCTGGCGCTCGGGCGGCGGGAGGCGGAGGAGATCGCCCGCCGCTTTCCGGCGGTGCAGCGCCGGGTGGGAGGCTACAATCTCGATGCGCTGACGCCGGCCTTCGAGCCGGTCAACCTGGCGCATCTGCTGGTCGGCTCGGAAGGCACGCTCGGCATCTCGACTGCCATCGAGATCGCCCTGTCGCCGCTGCCGAAGCCGACGAAGCTGCTGGGCGCCTGCCATTTCCCGACCTTCCGCGCGGCCATGGAGGCGGCGCAGCACCTCGTGGCGCTGAAGCCGACCTCGGTGGAGCTGGTCGATGCGACGATGATCGGGCTCGCCCGCCGCATCGACATGTTCGTGCCGACGCTGGAGGCCTTCGTCGAGGGCGACCCGGCGGCGCTGCTCCTGGTCGAGTTCGCCGACGATCCGGACGAGAACGCGGCCAAGATGGCGGCGCTCGAGGAGACGATGGGGGACCTCGGCTACGGGTTCGGGCGCGGCGGAGCGCATGAAGGCGGCGTGGTCGCGGTGGCGGACCTGAAGCTGCAAGCGGCCATCGCCGAGTTGCGGGCGGCCGGCCTCAACATCATGATGTCGATGAAGGAGGAAGGCAAACCGGTCTCCTTCGTCGAGGACTGCGCCGTACCGCTGGAGCATCTCGCCGACTACACGGACCGGCTGACGGCGATCTTCGAGAAGCACGGCACGCGCGGCACCTGGTACGCCCATGCCTCGGAAGGCTGTCTGCACGTGCGGCCGGTCCTCAACATCAAGCTCGACAAGGACGTGCGGGCGATGCGCGCGATCGCCGAGGAGGCGTTCGCGATGGTGCGCGAGTACAAGGGATCGCATTCCGGCGAGCATGGCGACGGCATCGTACGCTCTGAGTTCCACGAGCAGATGTTCGGCAGCCGCATCGTCGGCGCCTTCGAGGAGGTCAAGGCCGCCTTCGACCCGGAGAACCGGCTCAATCCCGGCAAGATCGTCGCGGCGCCCCGGATGGATGACCGCGACCTGATGCGCTACCCGCCGGGCTACGCGGTCGCGGATTTGCCGACCGGCTTTGACTGGTCGGCCTGGCCCGGCGCGTCGGGCGGCCTGCAGGGCGCCGTCGAGATGTGCAACAACAACGGCGCCTGCCGGAAATCCGCTGGCGCCGTGATGTGCCCCAGCTACCGCGTCACCCGCAACGAGCGGGACGTCACGCGCGGGCGGGCCAACACGCTGCGGCTGGCGCTATCGGGCCAGCTTGGTCCCGACGCGCTCCTCTCGGACGGGATGGCCGAGACGCTGCAGCTCTGCGTCTCCTGCAAGGCCTGCCGCCGCGAATGCCCGACGGGCGTCGACATGGCGAAGATGAAGAGCGAGGTGCTCTACCAGCGCGGCAAGGCGAAGGGATACTCGCTGAAGGATCGGCTGATCGCCGGCCTGCCGCGCTACGCCCCGATGGCGGCGCGGCTGTCGGCACTCGCCAACCTCCGCGATCGGATTCCGGCGTTGGCGGTGCTGTCGGAACGGCTGTTCGGGCTGTCCCGGCGCCGTTCGCTGCCGCACTTCCGGCGCGACTGGTTCCGCGATGCGGAAGGCGCGGTGGCGGGACGGCCTTCGGCGACGCGCGGCGTCGTGCTGTTCGCCGACACGTTCGGCCGGTGGTTCGACCCCGAGACGCTGCGGGCGGCGGTCCGCGTGCTGGAGGCGGCCGGCTACGCCGTGAAGACGGCCGAAGCCCCCGAAGGCGGGCGAGCGCTCTGCTGCGGGCGAACCTATCTCGCCGCCGGCATGCTCGACCGGGCGAAGGCGGAGGCCGAGCGCACCATCGAAGCGCTTCTGCCGGAGATCGACCGGGGCTGGAGCGTCGTCGGCCTGGAGCCCTCCTGCATCCTCACCCTCAGGGACGAGTTCCTCGCCCTGGTGCCGGGGGAGGCGGCGCAGCGCGTCGCCGC
>DASYHY010000028.1:0-20939 GCA_036252795.1 Aurantimonas sp.
AGCGGCCGCCCCTTTTTTGTTACGTCAGCAAGAGCCGATCAGAAGAAGCTGCGGCGGGCCCACCAGCCGGTGCGGCGCGGCTTTTCTTCCTGCTTCCCGGTCTCGGCGGCGTCCATCGAGGTCACCACCGGATCCTTCGACGCCGTTGCTGCCACGGCATCGGGGGCCGGCAGGTCGTCATTGGCGGCCGTCGCCTCGCCGGCATCCTGCGGCGCGATTACGGTCTCGTCCGCGACATCGGCAGTTTCGACAGCTTCGGCCCGGACCTCGGCGGGAGCCTCGACAGGCTTCGGCGCCGATGCTGCCTCCGCAGGCGCGGCTTCGACTGCGAGGTCGTCGCGGGGCTCGGCCTTCGCCTCGACCTCGGCCGGCACCGCCGTCTCGGGGAAGAACTGGTCGGCATTGGCCCGGTCTTCCTGGCCCGCGGCCATCGATCCCTCCGCCGCCACGGACGCTTCGCCGCCGGCGGTCTCGCCATTCTCCGGCGAATCGTCGCGATTGCGCCGTCCGCCGCGGCGACCGCGCCGACGACGGCGACGGCCGCGCTCGTCCTCGTCCGTGCTCACCGCATGATGCGGTTCGCCGGAGCCGCCTTCGCTCTCCTCATCTTCGGAGAACTCACCGTTGCCGGCCTCGGAAGAACCGGCCTCGGATCCCTCGCTGTCCCGCCGGCGTCCGCGGCGCCTGCGGCGACGGGGTCGCCCGCTCTCCGAGCTTTCACTGGCCTCGCCCGGCTCGGCTTCGGATTCATCGGGAGACTCGATCTCCACCGCCGCGAGGCGGGCCGCCTCTTCGTCGGCTGCCTCCTCTGCGGCGTCGATCGCCGCGACCGCTTCGGACTGGAATGCTTCCATCGGTATCGGCGCCCTCGGCGCTTCCGCGCCGTGCTCGATGTGCAGGCCCTGGCGCCCGGCGCTTTCATCCGCCTCGATCAGGATGCGCAGGCCGTAAAGCCGCTCGAGCTCCTCGATGCGCTTGCGCTTCTCGTTGAGAACGTAGAGCGCGGTCGCCGTCGGGACCTTGACGATCAGGTCGTGACTCGAATGCTTCTGCAGGTGCTCCTCGATCGTGCGCAGCACGTGCAGCGCCAGCGACGAGGCCGAGCGGATGTGCCCGGTGCCCTCGCAGACCGGGCAGGGCTGCATGGTCGATTCCAGCACGCTGGCGCGAATGCGCTGGCGGCTCATCTCCATCAGGCCGAAATGCGATATGCGGCCGACCTGGATGCGCGCACGGTCGCTCTTCAGGCAGTCCTTCATCTTCTTCTCGACGGCGCGATTGTTGCGCTTTTCCTCCATGTCGATGAAGTCGATGACGATCAGACCGGCGAGATCGCGGAGCCGCAACTGGCGGGCCACTTCCTCGGCCGCCTCGAGATTGGTCTGGTAGGCGGTGTCCTCGATCGAGTGTTCTTTAGTGGAGCGGCCCGAATTGACGTCGATCGCGACCAGCGCCTCGGTCTGGTTGATGATGATGTAGCCGCCGGACTTGAGCGTCACATGCGGCTGCAGCATCCGGTCGAGCTGCCCCTCGATCCCCTGGCGCGTGAAGATCGGCGTCGGATCGCGATACGGCTGCACGGCCTTTGCCTGGCTCGGCATCAGCATCCGCATGAAGTCCTTCGCCTCTCGGTAACCGCCTTCGCCGGCCACGAGGATCTGGTCGATGTCCTTGTTGTAGAGATCGCGGATCGAGCGCTTGATCAGGCTGCCTTCCTCGTAGACGAGGGCAGGGGCGATCGAGGAGAGCGTGACATTGCGCACGGTCTCCCACAGCCGCATCAGATACTCGTAGTCGCGCTTGACTTCCGCCTTGGTCCGGTTGGCCCCGGCGGTGCGCAGGATGATGCCCATGCCGCGCGGCACCTCGAGTTCGCGCACCACGTCCTTGAGGCGCTTGCGATCGACCGCATTGGTGATCTTGCGGGAGATGCCGCCGCCGCGGGCCGTGTTCGGCATCAGCACGGAATAGCGCCCGGCCAGCGACAGATAGGTGGTCAGGGCGGCACCCTTGTTGCCGCGCTCTTCCTTGACGACCTGCACCAGCAGGATCTGGCGGCGCTTGATCACCTCCTGGATCTTGTACTGGCGCCGTGGCCGGGTCTGGCGGACGGGGACTTCCTCCATCGCGTCCTCGGAGCCGACCTCGTCGATCTCCTCGTCCTCGCCGTTCTCGTCGCTCTGGTCGTCGTCGCCGCCGGAGCGGGACCGGCTGCGCCGACCGCGTCCGCGCCGACGGCCCCGCTGCTCGCGGTCGCCGCCATTGTCATCGGACCTGTCGTCGGCCTCGGAACCGGCCGAGCCCTCAGCCTCGTCGCCGGCCTCGTCCGCATCCGCGGAACCGGCTTCGGCGCGGGTCTCGTCGCCGTGCCCTTCCTCGCCGGAGTGGCCGGTCTCGGAGGCGTTGCCGGCATCTTCGACGTGCTCGGAGACGTTTTCGTCGTCACCCTCGTCGCGCTCGGCGGCCTGGCTGCGTGCCGGTCGGCGGTTCTGGCGCGCGACCTTGGCGTCCTCGGCGATCTCCTCTTCCTCGGCGCGCGCGAGGTCTTCCTCGATCAGCGCCTGCCGGTCGGCCTTGGGGATCTGGTAGTAGTCGGGGTGGATCTCGTTGAAGGCGAGGAAGCCGTGGCGGTTGCCGCCATATTCGACGAAGGCGGCCTGAAGCGACGGCTCTACCCGCGTCACCTTGGCGAGATAGATGTTTCCCTTGAGCTGCTTCTTGTGTTCCGACTCGAAGTCGAATTCCTCGATCCTGCTACCGCGAACGACGACGACGCGGGTCTCCTCCGGATGGGAGGCGTCGATCAGCATCTTGTTTGCCATGGAATAACTCCCGGGCGCTCGCGCGGGATCGCGGGATGGCAATGCCTGCCGGACCGTCGATGATTGGGCGCGAGCCCCTGTCGGTCGTGAGGGTCAACCGCGTGCGTCCCCGGAAAGGCTCGGTACCGGGCCGCGAGGTCCGGGCTAGCTGCTTCGATGGGGATCTGGAGGCTGGCGACAAAATCACGACCTGCAACAACTGGATGGCCGCTGTAGCGGCCGACGGAACGAGCGGACTACTGCTGTTGGCACAGGGTGTGTCCGCATCGCTGAACAATCGGCTGAAGCAAGCCCCAGCGACGATCGAAAATCTTCCACGAGGCTCCGCTGACGTGGTCGAATGCCGCGGAGGGTCGTCGTGCCCTCTTCCATCGCCGTCGAACGGGTCTGATCCGCCGCGGCAGGGCCTTCGACTCGGCGGCGACACATATCCGTGTCACACTAAGCCTCACTGCCGCTTTTAGGCTGGAGAGCACCAAGAAACAAGGGCCCACTGATGATCGGACCGCTGTGCCGCCCTGCGCCGCCAAGGCTCGGGCAAGTCACGGCGGATATCGGCGACGGCGGCCGTCCACAGGCGTGGCGGGTGGTGCGGCGGTCGCCCCAGTCTGATCATCTTTGTCCGGTTTCGATGGATGGTCGGCCCTCGCGATTCGAGGCGGGACATACCCGGCATCTGCGACGCGGCGGTGGAATGGCTAGCGAACTTCGATCCTATGCGACCCGCTTCGTCCGCGTCCTTTCGGTCGCGCTCGGGCTGATCACCCTCTTCGCCCTGTCGGCCGCAACGGCGAGCGGCGGTGAGCGGATCATCACCAGCATTGCCCAAAGCGTCGATGCAAGCGGCTTCAGCGTGACGTTCAACCTCGACGGAATGCCGGAAACGCGCGTCCTGCGACTCGTCAATCCGGATCGCGTCGCCATCGACTTCCTCGAAACGCTGCCTGCAGCGGCGATCGAATCGCCGCCGAAGAATGCCTTCGTGGATGACGTCCGCCACGGGCTGGCAGCCGCCGACCGGTACCGCTTCATCTACCGGCTGAAGCGGGATGCCGTGGGCACCGTCACGCGGCGGGAGAATGCGGCAGGCGAGGCGGTGACGCTGAGGATCGCCCCTGCCGGCGCGGCCGAGGCGCTCGACGAGCCGGCGGCTCCAGCCGCGACCGCGGCCCCTGCGGAGGCCTTGCCAGCACGCCCCGATATCGACGCCGACCGCGCGCTGACCATCGTGATCGATCCTGGTCACGGCGGCATCGACAACGGCGCGGTCTCCAAGACGGGCGTCCACGAGAAGGAGATCAATCTGGCGGCTGCCTTCGCCCTGCGCGACGCGCTGCTGGCGCATCCTGAGGTGAAAGTCGTCCTGACACGCGAGGAGGACGTGTTCATCCCCCTCGACGACCGGGCGGCCGTCGGTCGGCGGGAGCAAGCGGACCTGTTCGTGTCGATCCATGCCGATTCGATCCGCGCGACGGCCCTGCGGGGCGCGACGGTCTACACGCTGTCGGAACACGCGTCCGACGAGCTGTCGCGGGAAATCGCAGCGTCGGAGAATGCCGCCGATCGCTTCGCCGGAGCGCAGTGGCAGCGCGGCGCGCCGGACGTGGTGGATATCCTGGTCGATCTGACGCGCCGCGAGACCGTCAGCTTCTCCGAGCATTTCGCCGTTTCGCTGGTGGCGGACCTGGCGCGGCGGGGCATACGGCTGATCAAGAACCCCAAGCGTTCGGCAGGTTTCCAGGTCCTGAAGGCGCCTGACGTTCCCTCGGTTCTCGTCGAAATGGGCTTCCTGTCCAACCGCGAGGACGAGAAGCTGCTGACCGATGCGGAGTGGCGCTCCGAGATCTCCGAGGCTGTCGCCGCGTCGATCGTGAGCTTCTTTCGGGGCGATGCCGGCGCCCGCGCCGCCAGTGTCGAATGACCACCGGGATGACCCATCCCGCATCGCTGTGGCAAATTCACCACGATTGGCCGGATTTGCATGCGCAATAATCGGTCGTATCCACGGGCTTGCCGTATTTAGCGCCCAAAGGGATAGGAAGCGGTGTGCCCGATCTGCGACCAGGCTTCGGCTGCGGATCAGGAAGCAGCCGATCGCTGCTCCTCGTGGGGCGGCGCTCAGGGGGACCGGGACGGCGATCATGCCCTGCCGGACGGAGTTTCGATGATCAGACTGCTCGGCTATCTCTTCGGGATCGGCGCGGTGTTCTTCCTGCTCGTGGCCGGCGGTGTCGCCTGGTACGTGGAGCGGACGGCACAGGATCTGCCCGACTATCAGGTGCTGGCCAAGTACGAGCCCCCTGTGACGACGCGGGTGCACGCCTCGGACGGTTCCCTGATGGCGGAGTATGCGCGCCAGCGGCGGCTTTTCCTGCCGATCCAGGCCATCCCGAGCCTCGTGAAGAATGCCTTCCTCTCGGCCGAGGACAAGAACTTCTATAGCCATCCCGGCATCGACATAGAAGGTGTCGCACGCGCCGTCATGGTGCTTGCCAAGGGCGGTCGCATGCAGGGCGCCTCGACCATCACGCAGCAGGTGGCGAAAAACTTCCTGCTGACCAACGAGAGGACCTTCGATCGCAAGATCAAGGAGGCCATCCTGTCGCTTCGCATCGAGCAGGCCTATTCGAAGGACAAGATCCTCGAGCTCTATCTGAACGAGATCTATCTGGGCCTCGGCGCCTACGGCGTGGCGGCAGCCTCGCTCGCCTATTTCGACAAGTCGGTGAACGAACTCACCCTCGAGGAGGCGGCCTACCTCGCCGCGCTCCCGAAGGCACCCGAGAACTACAATCCCTTCCGAAGCGCCGACGCCGCGCTTGAGCGCCGCAACTGGGTGATCTCCCAGATGTTGGCCAACGGCTTCATCGCCGAGGCCGAGGCGCAGGAAGCGCAGGCCAGGCGGCTCGCGGTCAACCCGCGCCCGACCGGCACATATCTGGCCTCCTCCGAATTCTTCACCGAGGACGTCCGACGCGAGATCGTCCAGCGCTATGGCGTCGACGCTCTCTACGAGGGCGGGCTGTCGGTACGTACGACGCTCGATCCGGATCTTCAGGCGCATGCCCGAACGGCGCTGCAGCACGGTCTGGTGAGTTTCGACCAGGAACGCGGCTTCCGGGGGCCCGTGGCGCAGGTCGATCTCGGCAGCGATTGGGGGACGGCGCTGAACGACATCGAGCCGCTCTCCGACGTGCCGGAATGGCGTCTTGCCGTCGTGCTTTCGGCAGATTCCGACCGCGTCGACATCGGCCTGCAGCCGCCGCGCGGCGTGTCCGGTGCGCGTGGCGCCGAGCGGGAACTCGGGACGATCGCGCTATCCGACATGAAGTGGGCCCTCCGACTCAACACCGAGGAGCGCAAGGGCAGTGTCAGGACCGCCAGCGAGGTGCTGTCGCGCGGCGACGTCGTCTACGTCGAATCGAAGGAAGAGGGTTCGGCCTGGCTGCTCCGCCAGCCGCCCAAGGTCCAGGGCGCACTGGTGTCGATGGAGCCGGAGACCGGGCGCGTGGTCGCCATGGTCGGCGGGTTCTCCTTCGCCGAATCCGAGTTCAACCGGGCCTCGCAGGCTTACCGGCAGCCGGGATCGTCCTTCAAGCCGTTCGTGTATGCGGCGGCACTGGACAATGGCTACACGCCGGCCTCTGTCGTCATGGACGCGCCGATCTCGATCCCGGATGGCAATGGCGGGTTCTGGGAGCCCTCCAACTACGGCGGCGGCTCGGCCGGGCCGTCGACCCTGCGGCTGGGCATCGAGAAGAGCCGCAACCTGATGACGGTGCGCCTCGCCAAGGACATGGGCATGGACCTGGTGGCGGAGTATTCCGAACGCTTCGGGATCTACGACAAGCTCGGGCAGTATCTGCCGATGTCGCTCGGCGCCGGGGAGACGACCGTCCTGCGCCTGGTTTCAGCCTATGCCGTCATCGCCAATGGCGGACGTTCGCTGCAGCCCTCGCTGATCGACCGCGTACAGGACCGCTACGGGCGCACCATCCTGAAGCACGACCAGCGCCAGTGCGCGGAGTGCAACGTCGCCAGCTACCAGAACCAGCCGGAGCCGCAGCTCGTCGACGAGCGCAACCAGGTCCTCGATCCGATGACCGCCTACCAGATCACGTCGATGATGGAAGGGGTCGTGCAGCGCGGCACCGCGACGCGCGTCAAGGAGGTCGGCGTGCCGATCGCCGGCAAGACCGGAACCACCAACGACGAGAAGGACGTTTGGTTCGTCGGCTTCACGCCGGATCTCGTGACGGGGGTGTTCATCGGCTACGACAATCCGCAGCCGATGGGGCAGGGCGCGACCGGCGGTGGCCTCGCGGCGCCGGTCTTCGTGGAATTCATGAAGCATGCGACCGCGGGCAAGACGCCGGTCGAGTTCAAGGTCCCGGAGGGGATGGACCTCATCGCCGTCAACCGGACCAACGGCATGCGCGCCGAGGGCTCCGGACCGGACGTGATCATGGAAGCCTTCAAGCCCGGGACCGGTCCTTCCGACGCCTACGAGATCATCGGCATGGACGAGATGGTTTCCGATTTCGGCACCGGTGAGGTTTCGCAGGAGGCGGAGCAGGCGATCGTCCAGGGCGGCGGCGGGCTGTTCTAGCCATCGACGATCAACAGCGTTATAGACGCCGACGGCGACGCGGGCTGCGGCCGGCGTCACCCGTCAGGGGGTGCGAGCGAGGCCTTGCCTTGCGCTGTACCAGCATCAGCAAGAAACCCGGGAGACTGCGGCGTGCGTGCCGAGATCGAGACCATTGTCGACGAGACCAAGCAGGCCGTAAGCCTGCTGAGGAGGCATCTTTGACTGGGATAGCTCCCTCAGACGTCTCGACCATCTGAACAACAAGGCGGAGGATCCGTCCATCTGGGACGATCCCGCCGAGGCGCAGGCGCTGATGCGCGAGCGCCAGCAGCTCGAGACCTCCGTCGCTTCCATCCGTCGCCTCGAGCAGACGCTCGCCGACAGCGTGGAACTCATCGCCATGGGCGAGGAGGAGGGCGATCCGGAGATCGTTTCGGAAGCGGAGAAGGCGATCCGCGATGTTCAGGCCGAAGTCGGAAAGCGCCAGATCGAGACGCTGCTCTCCGGTGAAGCCGATTCCAACGACACCTATGTCGAGGTGCATTCGGGCGCCGGCGGAACCGAGAGCCAGGACTGGGCGGCGATGCTGCAGCGCATGTACATGCGCTGGGCGGAACGCTCCGGCATGAAGGTCGAGGTGCTGGAAGAGCATGCCGGCGAGGAAGCCGGGATCAAGTCCGCCACGCTGCTGTTCAAGGGCCACAATGCCTATGGCTGGATGAAGACGGAGTCCGGCGTTCACCGGCTCGTCCGCATCTCGCCCTATGACAGCCAGGCCAGGCGCCACACGTCCTTCGCGTCGGTATGGGTGTATCCGGTTGTCGACGATTCGATCGAGATCGATGTGTCGGAGTCCGACGTGCGGATCGATACGTATCGCGCATCGGGTTCGGGCGGGCAGCACGTCAACACGACCGATTCCGCCGTGCGCATCACCCATCTTGCCACGGGGATCGCCGTTGCCTGCCAGGCGGAGCGTTCGCAGCACAAGAACCGGGCCAAGGCCTGGGAAATGCTGCGCTCGCGGCTCTACGAGGAGGAGCTGAAGCGGCGCGAAGAGGCGGCCAACGCCACCGAGGCGACGAAAAGCGACATCGGCTGGGGTCACCAGATCCGCTCCTACGTCCTTCAGCCTTATCAGCTGGTGAAGGACCTGCGGACGGGTGTGGAGAGCACGTCGCCTCAAGACGTGCTGGACGGCGACCTCGACGAGTTCATGGAAGCGGCGCTGGCGCACCGGGTCCATGGCGGCGAGGACGCCGGCGAAATCGACTGACCGCAAGCAGCAATCGGAGGGGCGGGCGATCCGCTCCTTCCGTCAGGAGAACCGGCCGATCCGGTCGCCGAGCCGGAAGAAGCGTTCCGGATCGACCGGCTTGCCGCTGCGGCGGATCTCATAGTGGAGATGCGGTCCCGTGCTGCGCCCGGTCGAGCCAACCGCGCCGATCGGCGCGCCTTTGGCCACCGTCTCGCCGACGCGAACGGCGACCCGCGCCATGTGCCCGTAACGGCTGGTGATTCCCCGTCCGTGGTCGATCTCGACCATGTTGCCGTAGCCGCCTGCCCGGCCGGCGAAAACCACCGTGCCGGGTGCCGAGGCGGTCACGGGAGTGCCCTGCGGCAGCGCGTAGTCGATTCCCGCATGCAGAGCTGAGCGGCCGAGAAAGGGATCCGGTCTGACGCCATAGGTGCTCGAGACGTAGCGACGCGCCATCGGCGACGACAGCGGCAGGCTTTCGGCCACCGAGTGAACCTCCTGCAGGGCGGCGAGGGCGGTTTCCAGCTCGGAGACCGACTCGTCGAAGTCAAAATTGGCGGGTACGGGTTCGAAGGGCCCACCCGTCGCAGCCTCCGGTTCGGGCTTGTCCACCGCAATACCGGCCGTCTGCAGTGCCGACGTGATCTTCACGGTCCGCACGCGCGCGGTGTCGGCAAGGCGCTGCAACTCGGAGATCTGACGGAACTCGACCATGTCGATGGCGCGCCCGATCTCGCGGATCGTCGCATCCGAAATGCTTGCGGCCCCGAGAGGCGCGGATGCGACGAGGCGATGCGGGGCGTCGGCGGTCAAGGCGCCCAACCGAAGGTCGCCGCCCGCCTCGTCATGCGGCATCTCGCCTGCGACCGGCGTGGGACGGCCCATCGTTTCCGTTTGCCCGTCTTCAGGCTTCGCCGTCGGTACGGGCACGGGACTCGCGATCAAGCCCGTCGCCTCGGCACGGTCGAAGAGGGGCTGCAGCCTGTCGTAGCGCGCCGCCAGTTCCTCCTGCTGTTCGAGAAGCACGTCGACCTTGGTCTCGACGAGCTTCTGCGAGAGGGCGTGTCGGCTGGTGAGGGAATCGACCTGCGTGCGGAGCGCGGCGATCCGCTCCTCGTACTCCCGCCGCAGCGAGACCGCTTCGTCGGTTGCACGATGTACCAAGTCGCTTTGCGTCAGATACCAGGCCGGCGCGGCAAGCCCGGCCAGGGCGAGCGTCGCCGCCAGCACCGTACCGGTGGCCAGAAGCCGCGTCCCGACCATGAAATGGCGGACCTGATCGCCGCGGGCGATGATCACCGTATGCGGCTGCCGAAAGTTCCCGAATGTCCGATCGTGTCGTGCTGCCGCCATCGTCCAGTCCAGTCGATGCGGAGGAAGGATCCCCGCCTGACGGTTGGATTAGAGAGCGTTAGGGTTAACAATCCGTCTGCAGCCGCCTCCGTCACCGCGAAAGCGGGGAGAGCGCGCGGTAGAATGTCGGCGTCAGCCCGGCCTCGGCGCGTGCACGGTCGTTGAACGGCGCCTTGACCTCGCCCCGGAAGCAGGCGCGCACCAGTTCCTGGAAGCGCTCCGCCGGGTTATGGCCATCGCGCGCGCAGAGGAAACGGAACCACTTCGCGCCGATCGCAACGTGCTTCTTCTCGTCGCGATAGATGATCTCGAGGATCGCCGCCGTGTCCCTGTCGCCGACGCCGTCCAGCTTCTCGAGCAGCGACGGCGTGACGTCGAGGCCGCGCGCCTCGAGGATCAGCGGCACCACGGCCAGCCGGGCGCCGAGGTCATGCGAGGTTGCTTCCACGGCCTGCCAGAGGCCGTCATGGGCGGGCAGGGCGCCGTAGCGCGAATCGAGGCTCTCCAGCCGTCTGGAAAGCAGACGGAAGTGCTTCGCTTCCTCCAGAGCGACCGTCATCCAGCCGTCGAAGAAGGAACGCGGCACACGCTCGGCCGCGAAGCGCGCGACGATGTCGAGCGCCAGGTCGATCGCGTTCAGTTCGATATGGGCGAGCGCGTGGATCAGCGCGATCCGCCCCTCCTGCGAGTGGACCGAACGGCGCTTGACTGTGCGGGGCGAAACCAGAAGCGGTTCGGACGGACGCCCGGGACGAGCGGGAATTGCCGGATCGCCCGGCGCATGGACACCGAGCCGCCGGCCGAACCAGAGGCGGCAGGCGGTGTTCGTCCGATCGACCTTACGGTCGAGATCAGCCTCGAGGAGCGCCTCGACCGCCGCCTGTCGCAGCGTCGATGGCAATCCTGCAGGCTCGTCGGTGCCGCTCATGCGCCTGCGGTCATCTGCCGCGCCGCTTCCAGCACCGCCTGGGCGTGCCCCGGCACCTTCACCTTCGGCCACAGCGTGGCGATTCGTCCGTCGGGGCCGATCAGCGCCGTGCTGCGCTCCACCCCCATGTACTTCCGCCCGTACATGCTCTTCTCGATCCACAGGCCGAAGGCGCCGATCAGCGACTTCTCCTCGTCCGACAGGAGCCTGACCTGGAGATCGTGCTTGTCGCGGAACTTGCCGTGCTTCTTGACCGGGTCGGGTGATACGCCGAAGACCGCAACGCCGATCGCATCGAATTCCGGCCTGAGTTCGCTGAAGTCGACAGCTTCGAGCGTGCATCCGGACGTATCGTCCTTGGGGTAGAAGTAGAGGACGAAGCCTTTCTGCTTCAACTGATCAGAGGAAACGGTCTCGCCCCGGTCGTCGGGCAGCGAGAAGGCGGGGCACGGATCGCCCACGGAAATTTCCATGACGTCATCCTTTCGGCATATTGGGGAACGACTGAACGCCATGTCGGACAGATCGCCCTCGATCCGCAAGATGCGGAGCGTGCGGCATCGGCTCTTCGACGCAGAAGCAGAACGCCGCAAGCCCGTATCCTCATCTGCCGTATGTGGCTGGTGAGCGCAGGCCGTCGATGAGAGAACCTGCCGAATTGCGGCCTTACCTCCTGCCAACCTCATGCCGTCGCTTCCTTGCGCCCGCCCCGGCGGGTTGGCGATGAGAAGCGGCATCCGCCTGCTGGCAGCGATCGCCAGCGTGGCGGCCACCCTCCTGTTCCTTGCGGCCGGTGCGGTCGGCCTGCTGCTCTGGACGGCGACTGGGCAGGAACTGCTGGAAGCGCAGACCGAGCGGGTCCTCTCGACGGCACTGGGGCCTGATCTGGTCATCGAGATGGAGCAGCAGCGCGTCGGCTTCGACCGGAACGCCGGCCTGGGCCTGCGCTTTGCCGGCGTGATTTTGCGGGACCGCGTCACCGGTTCGGTCATGGCGACGGCCGAGAACATCGGCGTGGGCATCGGTCCGGGCGCGGTGTTCGGCGACGGCCTGGTCATCAGCCGGCTCGGCGTCTCCGGCGTCCGCATCGCGCCGGCGGCTCTTTCTGCGCAACACGCCGGGGTGCTGCCCACGCCCCGGGAAATCTTTGCATCGCTGGATCGCTCGATGCGGGATCTCGATCGGACGGGTCTGCGGCGTCTTCGGATTGCCGATCTGTCCGTCATCGGTGATCCGCGATACGGCGTCGTCACCGAAATGACGATGCAGAAGGCCGAGGAGGGGCGTTTCAGACTCGAGACGCGCGGCACGCTGAACGGGCAGGAACTTGCGGCCTCCGGCGAGGTGCGGCTCGGCGAGGCTACCGGGAGGGTGGAGGAACTTTCGCTGAAGACCGCCCGCTACGAATTCAGCACACGCGCGCGTCGTCCGTCGGCAGACGAGCGCGGCGGACCGGAATTCCGCATCCCGACGGTCATGACCATCGCCATGCGAGCGGACGCAGAGGGCCGGCGGCTCGAGGCGACGCTTGACGCCGAGGAAGGACATTTCCGCGATCGCAATGCGGAGCTAGCCCCTTCGGCGTCCGTGACACTGGTTCTCCATGAAGACGCCGACGAACTCTTGCTCCGGGACGGTGCGATCGACGTGGGCGACGTCCATGCAGCGTTCGAGGGTGAGATCGGGCTCGTCCCGGACGGCGATGGGGCGCTCCCTGTCCGGATCGGGACCACGCGGTTGACCTCCTCGATCGGCAGCGAGACGGGCTTGCTGCGATCGGCGGTGCTCGATCTGGATGGCCGGATCGCCCCCGAGAGCGGGCGGTTCGACCTGGAGCGCTTCGCGCTGCAGGTGGGCCGTGGCGAACTCGCCGGCTCCGGTCTGTTGAGCGGGCTCGCTGTCTCCGATCGGCTGCAGCTGGCGTTGACCGCGAAGGATCTGGCCGCGCCCGACGTCAAGGCGTTCTGGCCGTTCTTCCTCGCCGACGGTGCCCGCAACTGGGTGCTGGAGCATATGGAGGGGGACGGCTCGGTCACGCAGGGGTCGATCACGCTGGAACTCACGCTGGAGCGGCTGGCGGAACTGATGATCCCGGGCAACGGCCCGACCGACGAGGAGTTCGAACTGGCGTTGGAACTCGGCGACGTCGCGTTCCGCACGCTTGGCGAGTTGCCGGCGGTGGAAGCCGCTTCTGGCCGCATCGAAGCGCGGGGCGACACGACGGTCGTCGAGATCGACAGAGCGGGCCTGCGAGGCGAAGCCGACGTCGCCGTACTGGCGTCCTCGATCGAGTTCGGACGAGGCCCTGAGGGAACTGCGGCGCTGCTGTCGCTCAATATGGCGGGTGACGCGACTGCGCTCCTGCGGCTGGCGGACAGAAAACCGATTGGCGCCCTTGAGCACTTCGACTGGCGGGCGGACGAAATCGGCGGACGCGCCGAAGTGGGCGTCGGGGTCGCCTTCCAGCTAGCGAGGCCCGAGCGCGCGCCCGACTTCGCCCGCGTTGCGGCTGACCGGCCGGTCGATCTCGAGAGCTGGTCCGTGGTCGCCAATCTCGATGGGGTCGTACTCAAGCGTAAGATCGCGGGGCGCAGCATCTCCGCGATTACCGGCATCGTCAGCCTCGCCCCCGGCTCGGCGCTGGGCGACGTCGCGGCGACAGTCGACGGCGTGCCTGCAGTGATCAACTTCTCGCAGCCGTTGGCACCGAAGCGGGTGGGCGAGGCGAGCCTCACCGTCACCGCCTCCCTGGATGCCGCCGAAATCCGTTCGATCCTGCCGGGGCTCGGCAATGTGCTGGACGGGCCGGTCTCCGCCCGCCTCACCCGTACGGGCGACCGCATGGTGGGGTCCGTGGATCTGGGTTCGGCGCGGCTTTCGGTGCCGGCGATTGGCTGGACCAAGGGCCCCGGCGTTCCCGCGACCCTCGATTTCGATCTGGTGATGGATGGCGAGCGGATCGTGCTTCCGACGGCCGAGCTGAAGGGGGAAGGCTTCTCGGCAACCGGATCGGTCGAGATCGATGGGGGCGGACTTCGAAGGATCGAACTGAAGCACGCGGCCTTCAACCGCGGCGACTCCATCGCGGCCACCGTCCAGCGCGGCAATCGGGGCTATGCCGTGACAGTCTCCGGTGCGAGCCTCGACATGCGTGCGGTTCTGGATCGCCTCAAGTCGGACTGGTCGGGCGGGAACGAAGACGGCCGCGCGGACCCGCTGACGGTATCGCTTCAGGTCGACCGGCTGATCGGCTTCGAGGGCGAGGAGTTGGTCGATGCAGCCGTCAGCTACCGCAGCGGCGGCCCCGCCGGGGCGACGACCTCCCTCACTGCGAGGACGGCGGGCGGCAGCCCGGTGGATCTGGCGATCGACCCGCGCGAGAACGGCCGAACGATCCGGCTGGACGCAGGGGATGCCGGGGCGCTGCTGCGCTTCGCGGGGCTCTACAAGCGGATGGAAGGCGGCTCGCTCGCCCTCCGGCTCACCGGCGACTCGAACGGCCGGATCAGCGGCCCGCTGCTGCTGCGGGACTTCGAGCTCGTCGACGAGCCGCGGCTCGCCAGCCTGGTGGGCACCACGCGGAGCGAGCAAGGCAGCCTCGCCGGCGCGCTCGGCCGCGACCTCGAGGTCTCCCGCGCCTACTTCGACACGGCTTCGGCCGGCCTGTCGTGGGATGGCAGCCGGCTGATGGCCTATGACGGCATCTTGCGTGGCCCGATCTTCGGTTCGAGCTTCGAGGGCGTTCTCTACGACCCCGCCAAGCGGATCGACGTGTCGGGCTCGTTCATGCCGGCCTATGGCGTCAACCGGCTGTTCGGGGCGCTCCCCTTCGTCGGGGGCATCCTGGGCAACGGCGCGGAGGGCGGGCTGATCGGCATCACCTACCGTCTGGCGGGCCCGATCGGAGACCCGACGCTCGCCGTCAATCCGATCTCCGCCATCGCGCCGGGGATCTTCCGGCGCATCTTCGAATACTGATCGAAGGCTGGGCGTTCAGCCGGCCGCGCGGACGAGCACGTGCTTCTTGCGCCCCATCGACAGCTTCGCCACCCCATCAGTGAGATCGTCTGGGGAGAGCGTCTGCCGCTCGTCGACGACCGGCTGGTCGTTCAGGCGTACCGCGCCGCCCTTGATCGAGCGCCGGGCCTCGCCGTTGGAAGCGGCCAGTCCGGCCGAGACGATCAGCGACAGCAGGCCGATGCCGCCCTGCAGTTCCGCCGAATCGACCTCCAGGGTCGGCAGTGTCGCGGCAAGCGTGCCTTCCTCGAACGTCTTGCGGGCGGTCTCCGAGGCCTCGCGGGCCGCAGCCTCGCCGTGCAGCATGGTGGTAACCCCGTTGGCCAAGAGCTTCTTGGCCTCGTTGATCTCCGACCCGCCGAGTGCTTCCAGCCGCGCCACCTCGTCCAGCGGCATCGTCGTGTAGAGCCGCAGGAAGCGGCCGACATCCGCATCCTCGGTGTTTCGCCAGTACTGCCAGAAATCGTAGGGGCTGAGCATATCCGGGTTCAGCCAGACGGCCCCATTGGCAGTCTTGCCCATCTTTGCCCCGGAGGACGTGGTAAGCAGCGGCGAAGTCAGGGCGTAAAGCTGCGGCGTGCCCATGCGGTGGCCGAGATCGATGCCGTTGATGATGTTGCCCCACTGGTCCGATCCGCCCATCTGCAGCCGGCAGCCGTAGCGCCGGCTCAGTTCGACGAAGTCGTAGGCCTGCAGGATCATGTAGTTGAATTCGAGGAACGACAGCGACTGCTCGCGATCCAGCCGCAGCTTGACCGAATCGAAGGACAGCATCCGGTTGACGGAGAAGTGCCGGCCGACGTCGCGCAGGAAGGAGACGTAGTTGATGTCCAGGAGCCAGTCGGCATTGTCGACCATCCGCGCATCCTGCGGTCCCTCGCCGAAGCGAAGGTAACTCTCGAAGGAGCGCCTGATTCCGGCGAGGTTCTCGGCGATGTCGTCCGGCGTCTGGAGCTTGCGCGCCTCGTCCTTGAAGGACGGGTCGCCGATCATGCCGGTGCCGCCGCCCATCAGCGCGATCGGCCGATGGCCCGTCTGCTGCATCCAGTGCAGCATCATGATCTGCATCAGGGAGCCGACATGGAGGCTGCGCGCGGTCGGGTCGAAGCCGATATAGCCGGTCACGATCTCCCGGCTGAACAGGTCGTCGAGACCGGACTCGTCGGACGCCTGGTGGATGAAGCCGCGTTCCGCGAGAGTTGCCATGAACTCGGACTTGAAGCGGGCCATGGGATAATGATCCTGTAGAGTTCTCGGGAACACGGACGTTCCCTCGTCGGTCGAAGCCGTTAAACAGCCTCGACCGACATTTCCAGATGCGGAGCCGATTTTGACCGGAACGAGACGACGCCGCGCGATCGGCCTGATGAGCGGCACCTCCCTCGACGGGATCGACGTGGCGCTTCTCGATACGGACGGCGAGGCCTTCCTGGTCCGGGGACCGGCGCGCGTCTACCCGTACGAGGCGGCCTTCAGAAGCCGGCTGGCCGCGGGCCTCGAAGCCGCGAAGACCCTGCGCGCCCGCGACGAGCGGCCCGGCGATCTCGGTGCGCTGGAGACCGAGCTGACGCTCCGCCACGCCGCCGCCGTGGAGCGTTTTCTCGCGGACCACGCCATCGACCCCAAGACGATCGACGTCGTCGGGTTTCATGGGCAGACCGTATTGCACCGGCCCGAGGCGGCACTGACCGTCCAACTCGGGGACGGCGCTCTGCTGGCCGAACGGCTCGGCCGTCCCGTCGTCTACGACATGCGGGCGGGCGACATGCAGCAGGGCGGGCAGGGGGCGCCGCTGGTTCCGGCCTATCACGCGGCGCTGGCGGCGAACCGTCCGGCGGCATACGCCGCGCTCCCGGTGGTCTTCGTCAATATCGGGGGCATTTCCAACGTCACCTATCTCGACGGCGAAAACGACCCGATCGCGTTCGATTCCGGCCCCGGCAATGCGCTGCTCGACCAGTGGCTGGAACGCGAGGCCGGCATCGCCTTCGACCAGAACGGGGCCATTGCGAGCGAAGGCGGGATCCTGAAGCGTCTCGCCGGAGATTACCTTTCGGCCGACTTCTTCGATCGGCCGGTACCCAAGTCCCTTGACCGGTTCGACTTCGCCGTGCCCGCGCCCGACGCGGGCTCTCTGGAAGACGTCGCGCGCACGCTCTGCTTCGTCTCGGCGCAGGCGATCCTGCGGGCCGCGGCGCATTTTCCCGAGAGGCCGAAGCTCTGGATCATCTGCGGCGGCGGGCGGCGCCACCCCGCGATCATGGCCGACCTCGCCGAAGGCGCCGATGCCGAGGTGATCAGCGCCGAGGCCGCCGGGTTCGACGGCGATGCCATGGAAGCGGAAGCCTGGGCCTATCTCGCCGTCCGCTCCCTCGACCGGCGTCCGCTCACCTGGCCGACCACCACGGGATGCCGGGAGCCGACCGCCGGCGGCGTCCTCGCCATCCCGACGCCGGCGCCGCGGCTGGCCACGCGCTGAGGGCGGATCAGCGAAGGCGCTTCGGGCGCGGGTCCGAGAGTTCGCCGGCGAGGCGCCGATCCAGATAGTCGGCGCATTCGGTGATCAGCTGGTCGGTATGCTCGGTGTAGAAATGGTTCGCACCCTCCAGCGTCTTCTGGGTGATGACGATGCCCTTCTGCGTCTTCAGCTTGTCGACCAGCGTCTGCACGTCCTTCGGCGGGCCCACCTTGTCCTTGTCGCCGTGGATGATCAGGCCGGAAGACGGACAGGGCGCCAGGAACGAGAAGTCGTAGGAATTGGGCTGCGGCGAAATCGAGAAGAAGCCTTCGATCTCCGGCCGCCGCATCAGCAGCTGCATGCCGATCCAGGCGCCGAAGGAATAGCCGGCGACCCAGCACTGCTTGGAATCGGGATGCAGGCTCTGCACCCAGTCGAGCGCGGAAGCGGCATCCGACAACTCGCCGCTGCCATGGTCGAACTCGCCCTGGCTGCGGCCGATGCCGCGGAAATTGAATCGGAGCGTGGTGAAGCCGCGTTCCACGAACATGTAGAACAGCTGGTAGACGATCTGGTTGTTCATCGTCCCGCCGAACCGCGGATGCGGGTGCAGCACGATCGCGATGGGGGCGTTCTTCTCCTTCGCGGCCTGGTATCGGCCTTCGAGGCGGCCTGCCGGGCCATTGAAGATCACTTCGGGCATAATATTCTTCCTTGGCGAGCATCATTGCTCGGCTGGACGCTGCTTGACGAGGCCTAACTGGTCCCGTAAACTCCAGTTTAGAACCATTATAAACTGCAGGGCATCCTTGAAGGCGTCTTGTAGTCCGGCTGCCTGTGAAAATTCAAGAATTTTGCACCGGCACCTGTTGTTCGAGCGAATCAGACCCGCCAGGACAGAGCGCATGACTGCAGGCGAGCCGCGCCTCTATCTCGACTACAACGCCAGCGCGCCGCTGCTGGCGGAGGCGCGGGCGGCAGCCATCGCGGTGCTCGATGCCGCCAACCCATCATCCGTCCACACCGAGGGCCGGCGCGCGCGCGCCATCATCGAGAATTCTCGGTGCGCAGTCGCCGATGCCGTCGGCGCCCTGCCGCAGAACGTCGTCTTCACCAGCGGTGCCACCGAAGCCGCTGCGATGGCGCTGTCGCCGCTCTGGTCGATCGACGGTGTCGAGACCCGTTTCGAGCGGCTGGCGATGGTCGATACCGACCATCCTTGCCTTCGCGAGGGTGGCCGGTTCGCGCCCGAGGCGACGACGCGGCTGCCGGTCGGCGCCGACGGGGTCGTCGACCTGGACGCGGTCGCAGCCTTCGCGGCAGGCTGCGACGCCGGGCGGCGGGGCCTGCTGGCTCTGACGCTGGGCAATTCCGAGACCGGCGTGATGCAGCCGGTCGAGCGGGTCCGCGCCGCCATCGCCGGTCGGAACGTGCGGCTGGTGGTCGATGCCGTGCAGGCGCTCGGGCGCGTTCCCGTCGACATCGCAGCCATCGGCGCCGACGCGCTGCTCATCTCCGGTCCTAAAGTGGGGGCGCTCAAGGGCGTGGGGGCGCTGGTCCTGAACGAGGGCACGACCCGGCCGTTGCCCCTGCTGCGAGGGGGCGGGCAGGAGAGCGGCCGCCGCGCCGGCACCGAGGCCGTCGTCGCGATCGCCAGCTTCGGCGCCGCCGCCAGGGCCGCGGCGACGCGGCTTGCTGCCGAACCCGGTCGGCTCCGGCAGTTGCGCGACCACCTCGAGGCGCGGCTGCAGCAGAGATTGCCGGATGCCGTCGTGCTGGGGGCGGGCGCTGACCGGCTGCCCAATACCGTCGCCCTGGCGCTGTCCGGACTCAGCGCGGAAACGGCGCAGATCGCGCTCGACCTTGCCGGAATTGCCGTCTCCTCGGGCTCGGCGTGTTCGTCGGGCAAGGTCGGCCGCAGCCACGCCGTCGACGCGATGATCGCCGGAGGCCTCGATGTCGCTGCGGATGAGGGTGCGTTGCGCGTCAGCTTCGGCTACGAGACCACGGAAGCCGAACTCGACCGCTTCGCCGACGCCTACGTTGCGCTCGCCGAACGAAGAAGAGATATGAGCAGCGGCGTGCGGGCGGCGTGACGCCGCATAAATTGCATGACGATCCGAAGGCCCTAAAAAGCCTGGCGGATCATCGCTATCTACAGAGCGTCGCGCGGCCTTCCCGCCGCCGACGCACCGACCACCGGACCTTGAATCCGGCGAGGATGGAGACTTTTTGATGCCTGCAGTCCAGGAAACCATCGACCAGGTCCGAAAGATCGACGTCGACCAGTACAAATACGGCTTCGAGACGCTGATCGAGATGGACGTCGCCCCGAAGGGGCTGAACGAGGACATCATCCGTCTGATCTCGGCGAAGAAGGACGAGCCGCAGTGGATGCTGGACTGGCGTCTTGAGGCCTTCGCCCGCTGGAAGGAACTGGTGGAGCCGGAGTGGGCACGCCTCGACTATCCGAAGGTCGAGTTCCAGGAGATCTCCTACTACGCCGCACCGAAGTCGATGTCCGGCCCGGCCTCCCTGGCCGAGGTGGATCCAGAGATCCTGCGCACCTACGAGAAGCTCGGCATCCCCCTGCGCGAGCAGGAGATCCTGGCCGGCGTCGTGAAGCCGCAGGGTGAAGAGGTCACCGAGGACGACGATCGTCTGCCGGCCCCGAGCGGCCGCGTCGCCGTCGATGCCGTCTTCGACTCCGTGTCGGTCGCCACGACCTTCAAGAAGGAGTTGCAGAAGGCCGGCGTGATCTTCATGCCGATCTCGGAGGCGATCCGCGAGCACCCCGAGCTGGTGAAGAAATATCTCGGTTCGGTCGTGCCGGTGTCCGACAATTTCTATGCGACGCTCAACTCAGCCGTCTTCACCGACGGTTCCTTCGTCTACATTCCGAAGGGCGTCCGCTGCCCGATGGAGCTGTCGACCTATTTCCGGATCAACGAGCGCAACACGGGCCAGTTCGAGCGAACCCTGATCATCGCCGACGAGGGGTCCTACGTTTCCTATCTCGAAGGCTGCACGGCCCCGCAGCGCGACGAGAACCAGCTTCATGCGGCGGTGGTCGAACTCGTCGCGCTGGACGACGCCGAGATCAAGTACTCGACGGTGCAGAACTGGTACCCCGGCGACAAGGAAGGCAAAGGCGGCATCTACAATTTCGTCACCAAAAGGGGCGACTGCCGCGGCAAGAACTCCCGGATTTCATGGACGCAGGTCGAGACCGGCTCGGCGATCACCTGGAAATACCCGTCCTGCATCCTGCGCGGCGACAATTCCCGCGGCGAGTTCTACTCGATCGCGGTTTCCAACGGGCGCCAGCAGATCGACAGCGGCACGAAGATGATCCACCTCGGCAAGAACACCACGAGCCGGATCATCTCCAAGGGCATCTCCGCGGGCCAGTCCAACAACACCTATCGCGGCCAGGTCAGCGCCAACCGCAAGGCGACCAACGCCCGCAACTTCACCCAGTGCGACTCGCTGCTGATCGGCAACGACTGCGG
>DASYHY010000029.1:0-11287 GCA_036252795.1 Aurantimonas sp.
ATTGACGTTTACGTCAAAGTTATTCATAGGTGGCCGCGACATGACGCGGAGGATTCCATGCCGACCTATCAGGCCCCTGTCGAAGACACGCTCTTCGTTCTCAACGATGTGCTCGGCTTCGATCGTCACAACAATCTGCCCGGATTCCAGGACGCCTCCCCGGACGTCGTCGAGGCGATTCTCGGCGAAGCCGGGCGCATCGCCGCGGAGGTCCTGCAGCCGCTCAACCGGGTCGGCGATCAGCAAGGCTGCCATCGCGCGGCAGACGGCTCGGTGACCACGCCGACCGGGTTCCGGGAAGCCTACAAGACGTTCCGAGAGGGCGGCTGGGGCAGTCTCCCCTTCGACCCGACCTATGGCGGCCAGGGCCTGCCGCACACGCTTTCCACGGCCGTATCGGAGTTCATGTCGTCGGCGAACATGGCCTTCGCCATGTATCCGGGCCTGACCGCGGGCGCCATCGCGGCAATCTCGGCGCATGGCAACGACGCGCAGAAGCAGGCCTATCTGCCGAACATGATCGAGGGCACGTGGACCGGCACGATGAACCTCACCGAGCCGCATTGCGGCACGGATCTCGGCCTGCTGCGCACCAAGGCCGCGCCCCGAGCCGACGGCAGCTACGCCATTTCCGGCCAGAAGATCTTCATCTCCGCCGGTGAGCACGATCTGTCCGAGAACATCGTGCATCTCGTCCTCGCCCGCATCGAAGGCGCACCGGAAGGCGTGAAAGGCATCTCGCTCTTCATCGTGCCGAAATTCGTGCTCGACGCGGACGGCAATCCCGGAGAACGCAACGGCGTGACCTGTGGGGCCATCGAGGAGAAGATGGGCATCCACGGCAACTCCACCTGCGTCATGAACTACGACGGTGCCACGGGCTATCTCATCGGCGAGGAGAACAAGGGGCTGCGGGCCATGTTCACGATGATGAACGAGGCACGGCTGGGCGTCGGCGTGCAGGGACTGGCGATCTCCGAGGTCGCCTACCAGAACGCCGTCGTCTATGCCCGCGAACGCATCCAGGGCCGCTCGCTCGCCGGCGCGAAGTCGCCGGACAAGAAGGCGGACCCGATCATCGTCCATCCGGACATCCGGCGCATGCTGATGACGATGCGCGCGATCAACGAGGCGGGCCGCGCCCTCGTCCTCTGGACGGCGCTGAAGGGCGACCTTTCCCACCGGGCCGAGGCGGAGAACGAGCGCCAGGCGGCCGACGACTGGATGGGCCTGATGACGCCGGTCATCAAGGGCGTCCTGACCGACAAGGGCTTCGACAACGCGGTCATGGCCCAGCAGGTCTACGGCGGCCATGGCTATATCGGCGAATGGGGCATGGAGCAGTTCGTGCGTGATGCCCGCATCGCGCAGATCTACGAAGGCGCCAACGGCATCCAGGCGCTGGATCTCGTCGGACGCAAGCTCGGGCTGAACGGCGGCCGCGCCGTCCAGGCCTTCTTCGCCGAAGTGGGCCAGTTCTGCGAGGAGCATCGCGGCGACGAGAAGATGGCGCCGCTGACCAAGGGCCTGAAGAAGGGGCTGAACGACCTGCAGCAGGCGACCATGTGGCTGATGCAGAACGCCATGGCGAAGCCGGACAATGCCGGCGCCGCGTCGACCGAATACATGCACCTCTTCGGCCTCGTCGCGCTCGGCTACATGTGGGGTCGCATGGCGAAGATCGCCCGGGACAAGATCGCCGCCGGCGCCAACGGCCAGACCGAATTCCTCGAGAAGAAGCTGGTGACGGCGCGCTTCTACATGGAGCGGATCATGCCCGAGAGCGCGGCGCACCTCGCCCGCATCTCCGCCGGCGCGGACTCGATGATGGCCATGGAGGCCGACGCGTTCTAGGTTGGGTGAACCGCTCGCGACCTGACGCAGGGTGTCGAGCCGTCATTGCCGGGCAGCGGCACCAAGGCGGACGCGCGCCAACAGATTCAAGAGTACATCGGGAGGTCAGAATGACCGAAGCCTACATCTACGATCACGTGCGCACGCCCCGCGGCCGCGGCAAGAAGGATGGCGCACTGCACGAAGTGCCCGCCGTCCGGCTCGGCGCCAAGGTACTCGAGGCCCTGCGCGACCGTAACGGCATCGACACCAAGACTGTCGACGACATCATCTTCGGGTGCGTCGACCCTGTCGGCGAGGCCGGATCGGTCATCCCGCGCGCCTCGGCCTTCGAGGCGGGATACGACTTCGCGGCACCCGGCTTGCAGATCTCCCGGTTCTGCGCGTCCGGTCTCGACGCGGTGAACCTTGCGGCCGCCAAGATCTCCCAGGGCGCCGAAGACATCGTCATCGCCGGCGGCGTGGAATCCATGTCGCGCGTCGGCATGGGCATGTCGGGCGGCGCCTGGATCATGGACCCGTCGGTGGGGATCCCCTCCTACTTCATGCCGCAGGGCGTCTCGGCGGACCTGATCGCGACGAAATACGGCTTCTCCCGCGACGACGTCGACGCCTATGCGGTCGAAAGCCAGAAGCGCGCCGGCAAGGCGTGGGAGGAAGGCCGCTTCGCGAAGTCGGTCATCCCGGTGAAGGACCAGAACGGCCTGACCATCCTCGACCGTGACGAGCACATGCGGCCCTCGACCGACATGCAGTCGCTCGGCAGCCTCAACGCCTCCTTCGCGATGCATGGCGAGATGGGCGGCTACGACGCCGTCGGTATCCAGGCCCATTCCGAGATCGAGGCGGTGAATCACGTCCACCATGCCGGCAACTCGTCCGGCATCGTCGATGGCGCGGGCGCGGTGCTGCTCGGCTCCAAGGCCGGCGGCGAAGCCCTCGGCGTGAAGCCGCGCGCCCGGATCAGGGCCTTCGCCAATATCGGCTCGGACCCGGCGCTGATGCTGACGGGCCCGGTCGACGTCACGGAAAAGCTCCTGAAGCGCGCCGGCATGGAGCTGGGCGACATCGACCTGTTCGAGCTGAACGAGGCGTTCGCGGCGGTCGTGCTGCGCTACATGCAGGCCTTCGACATCGATCCCGCGAAAATGAACGTCAATGGCGGCGCGATCGCCATGGGCCATCCGCTCGGCGCCACCGGTGCGATGATCTTCGGCACCGTCCTCGACGAACTGGAACGTCAGGGCAAGCAGACGGCGCTGGTCACGCTGTGCATCGGCGCCGGCATGGGCACGGCGACGATCATCGAGCGGGTGTGAGGCAGTGCCGGTCGACGGGCGGCCGGCCCCGCCCGGCTCAAGCCGCGTGCTCGCGGCTCAGCGCAGCGAGGGAGGCCGAGCCGAGGCTCGGCAGCGCCTCGAAGGCGGGCTTGGCGAACCAGTAACCCTGGAAGAGCTTCACGCCGGCCGCCTTCAGCGCCATGAATTCGGCCTCGGTCTCGATGCCTTCGGCAAGGACGGTGATGTCGAGTTCACGGGCGACGAAGAGGAGCGCGGCGAGGATCGCCTGCCGGGCCCGGCTCGAGTCGACGTCGCGGACGAGATGCATGTCGATCTTGATCAGGTCCGGCTGGAAGTCCGCGAGGAGCCCGAGCCCTGCATAGCCGGCGCCGAAATCGTCGATGGCGGTGATGAAGCCCATGCGGCGGTATTCCGCGATGATGTTCTGCAGGTGCTGGACGTCAGTCACGGCCTCGCCCTCGGTGAACTCGAACATGATCGAGTTCAGCGGGAACCGGTTCTTCCGAGCAGCGGCCAGCGTCGCCCGAAGGCAGGCGGCCGGCTCGTAGACGGCGTTGGGCATGAAGTTGATCGACAGATGCAGATCGCCGGTACCCTCGAAGAGCCGCGAGGCCAGTTCGATCGCCTTCACTCGGCACGCCTGGTCGAACCGGTATTTCTGGTCGTTGCTGACCTGCGAGAGAATGCTGTAGGCGCCCTCGCCGTTGAGACCGCGCACCAGCGCCTCGTAGCCCCAGACGCGCTCGGCGGCCACGTCGTAGATCGGCTGGAACGCCATCGAGAAGTCGAAGTCGAGCGGGCGGGCGGTCTGGCAACCGGGGCAGGCATGATCGGGCATGGGCGTCTGTCTCTTGGAGCTGGCAACGCGGCGACAATAGGCGGACGGCCCTTTCCCAATTCTGACCATCGAGCGCGTGCGCACCTGTCGCATGCGACATTTTTGTAGGTGGCTAGACGCCATCCGAGCATCGGGAGCGAAACATGAGCTACGAGAACTTCAAGATCGACACGGACGCCGACGGCATCGCGCTGGTCACCTGGGACATGCCCGACCGCTCGATGAACGTGTTCACCGAAGAGGTGATGAACGAGTTCGACCGGATCGTCGACGCGACGGCTGCCGACGCCGGGATCAAGGGCGTCGTCATCACGTCCGGGAAGAAGGGCTCCTTCACCGGAGGCGCCGACCTGAAGATGCTCTCCGGCATGTTCGAGCGCTTCGAGGCGAAGAAACGTGAGAACCCGGACGCCGCCATCCAGGAGCTGTTCGATGCCGCCGGGCGCATGTCCTGGCTCTGGCGCAAGCTCGAGACCTGCGGCAAGCCGTTCGTCGCCGCGATCAACGGCACGTGCATGGGCGGCGGCTTCGAACTGGCGCTCGCCTGCCATGGCCGCGTCGCGGCCGAAGACGCGAAGATGGGACTTCCCGAGGTCAAGGTCGGCATCTTCCCCGGCGCCGGCGGAACCCAGCGCGTCCCGCGCCTGACCGATACCCAGTCGGCGCTGCAGATGCTGCTGAAGGGTTCGACGCTCTCCGCCGCCAAGGCGAAGGGAATGAAGCTGATCGACCAGGTGGTACCGCAGGACCAGCTCGTCGACGCCGCCAAGGCGATGCTGAAGGCCGGTCTCTCCCCGGTGAAGCCATGGGACGAGAAGGGGTTCAAGCTGCCCTCCGGGCCGGTCTACTCGCCGCAGGGCGCGCAGGTCTGGCCGGCGGTGGCGTCGCTCTACCGCAAGGAGACCAACGACAACTATCCCGGTGCCCGCGCCATCGTGAAGTGCGTCTACGAGGGCCTGCTGGTCCCGATCGATACCGCGCTGCGGATCGAGCAGCGCTATTTCACCGAAGTGCTGCAGACCACCGAAGCCGCGATGATGATCCGGTCGCTGTTCGTCTCGATGCAGCAGCTGAACAAGGGCGCGCGCCGGCCGCAGGACGTGCCGGCGACCGACCTGAAGAAGATCGGCATCATCGGCGCCGGCTTCATGGGCGCCGGCATCGGCTTCGTGTCCGCTCAGGCCGGGCTCGAGGTGGTGCTGATCGATCGCGACCAGGAGGCCGCCGACAAGGGCAAGGCGCACTCCCGGAGCCTGCTCGAGAAGGCCGTCAGCCAGGGACGCTCGACCAAGGAGCAGGCCGAGGCAGTGCTCGGCCGCATCACCGCCACGCCGGACTATGCGGCGCTGAAGGATGCCGATCTCGTCATCGAGGCGGTGTTCGAGGACCGCAACGTCAAGGCGGAAGTGACCCGGCAGGTCGCGGCGGTTCTTCGCGCGGACGCGATCTATGCCTCGAACACCTCGACGATCCCCATCACCAGCCTTGCCGAGGCGTTCGAGGATCCGGCCCGCTTCATCGGCGTCCACTTTTTCTCGCCGGTCGACCGGATGATGCTGACCGAGGTCATCCTCGGCAAGCAGACGGGCGACAAGGCCCTCGCCGTCGCGCTCGACTTCGTGCGGGCCATCAAGAAGACCCCGATCGTCGTCAACGATACGCGCGGCTTCTTCGCCAATCGCTGCGTGCTTCGCTACATGTCGGAAGCCTACGACATGCTGGTCGACGGCGTGCCGCCGGCGATGATCGAGAACGCGGCGAAGTTCGTCGGCATGCCGGTCGGACCGCTGGCGCTCAACGACGAGACGGCCGTCGACCTGTCGCTGAAGATCATGAAGGCGACCATGGCGGACATGGGCGACGAGTCGGTCGACCCGCGCCACTTCAAGCTGGTCAACCAGATGAACAGCGACGGGCGGCTGGGTCGAAAGGCCGGCAAGGGCTTCTACGAGTATCCGGCCAAGCCCGCCAAGAAGGCACTGTGGCCCGGGCTGAAGGAGATGTTCGACCAGAAGCCGGCCGACACGATCGACTTCGAGGAACTCAAGCAGCGCTTCCTCGTCACCATGGCGCTGGAGGCGGCGCGGACGATGGAGGAAGGTGTCGTCACCGACCCGCGCGAGGCGGATGTCGGCTCGATCCTCGGCTTCGGTTTCGCGCCCTATACGGGCGGCACGATCAGCTACATCGACGGCATGGGCACGAAGGCCTTCGTCGCCCTCTGCGAGAAGCTCGCCGCGAAACACGGGGAGCGCTTCGAGCCGACGCCGCTGCTCAAGGACATGGCCGCGAAGGGCGAGACGTTCTATGGCCGCTTCGCCCCGGCTGACTCGCAGGCGCACGCCGCCTGAGGGTCGAAGCCTGAAGTCAAGGAAGGGGCGCGTCGAAGGCGACCCGCCCTTTTCACGTTCGGCAAGCGCGCCGCAAGCGGCGCCTTTGCCCGCCGGCCCGGTAATTCTGTCGCCGCAAACGCCGATTGGCCATATTCGCAAGTTTTAAGTCGAATTGAAGGGATACGTGTGCTGGCGGGCGCGAGGATGTTCGCGACCGCAGCGTCGGGCGGCGTCTGCCTCTCGGGGCACGGGCGACATGGAGCAACGGATGACGGGGGAAGCGCCGGGAAACGGGGTGAGACCGACAGAGGAAGTGCTGCGACAGCGTCTGATCGCGCGCCGCAGCGACTACGAGCGTACGCGCGGCGAGGCCAGCCTCGGAGGGCGGCTCCACCGCCGGGGAACCGAAAGGCATCTAGGCCCGGGGACAGCACTTTCCGCCGGTCGCGGTCTCCGCGACTTCGCCGCCCGCCGGCCCGTCACCGCCTATCTGTCCGTGGCGGCGGTCGCGGGGCTGCTCTTCGGTGGGTTGGCGCTGACGCTTTCCGGAGGCGGCGAAACCGCGTCGCCCGTTCGTCTCGCCGAGGCGCAGCATGCGATGGCGTCACGTACGGATGCGGCAGCAATCGCCTCCGACGCCGCCGAACGGCCGGCCGCCGAAGTCGCTGCCGAAGCGGCGTCCGGACCCCCTCCCGCCGCACTTCGCGACGAGGTTGCGGCGATAGCCCCGCCGGCGCCCGCGGCGCCCGCGGAGACGGCCGCCCGCCTGCGACCGGCGAGCAGCGATCTTCTGGCCAGCCAGCCGGCCCAGGAATCGATCATCGCCGATGAGGCAGCCGCAGCCCTCGCGCTGCGTCTGCCGCCCGCCGACGCGACACTGGCGATGGAGGAAGTACCGGACCGCCTGCTGACGACAGGCAGCATTCTCCCGGCGGAGGAACCGCGGGTCCCTGCGTCAGGGCTGCCGCCACAGTCAGCGGAAGATGGCGGGGCGGCCGAAGGCGCCGACATGCCGCCCGAGGATGGGCTCGACACGAGCGACTCGCCGGCCGAAGCGGCGGTCCCGAACGAGGCGGTGGCCGCCTTGAGCGAGGCGGATAGCGCCCGGCGTTCCGCGACGGTGAACGCCAGCGTCAACATGCGCGAGGCGGCCGACAACGACGCGACCATCCTGGCGGTCCTGCCGCGGGGCAGCGCTGTCGAGATCATCGGCTGCGACCTGTGGTGCGAGGTCGCGGCCGCCGGCAAGCGCGGATACGTCTTCAAGCGCTTCGTGGACGGCGTGGACGGCTGAGCGGAGCTTAGCCTGTCAGGGTCATCGAGAGCCCGACCATCTGCGGAACAGGCTGGGCTTCTTGTCGATGGAGCGAGCCTTCCGGCTGGAACTCTTGCCCAGCGTGTCGGCGACCCGGGCTCCGCGCAGGCCCAGGGGCTTTTCCGGCCGGTCCGTCGTGTCCGCCGCCGTCTGGTGCTCCATCTCGGCGTTGATCTCGGCGCCGATGATGAAGATCAGCGAGGATATCCACACCCACATCATGAAGCCGACGACGGCGCCGAGCGAGCCGTAGGTGGCGTTGTAGTTGGCGAAGTTCCGCAGGTACCAGGAAAAGCCGATCGAGGCGAAGAGCCAGACGACGGCGGTCAGCACCGCGCCGAACAGGACCCAGCTCCAGCGCGCGCGGTTCCGGCTGGGCCCGTAGCGATAGATCATCGCGATGGCCGCGACGATGAGGATGAACACGACGGGCCACCGCATCGTCGAGATCAGCACCTCGCTCCATCCTGACAACCCGACGACCGACATCACGACCGGCACGACGCCGACGGCGGTGATCAGGACGATTCCGATGAAGATCGCGCCGAGGGTGAAGCAGAGCGCGACGACATTAAGCCAGATGAAGCTCCGGCTCTCGACCTCGCCATAGGCGATGTTCATCGCTTCGAAGAGCGTCTTGATGCCGTTATTGGCGAACCAGAGGGCGAACAGCAGACCGGTCAGGAAGCCGATCGAGAGCGAAGCCCGATCTTGGCTGACCAGCGTGTCCAGCTGCGACTGGAGCATCTCGGTGCCTGCCTGCGGCAGGAACCGGCCGACGAAGGCGATATGATCGCTGATCGTCGCCGGATCGTTGACGAAACCGTAGAGCGACACGAACACGGCGAACGCCGGGAACAGCGCCAGGAGCAGGTAGAAGGTCGCGCCGGCGGCGACCAGCATCACCCGGTCCTCCCAGAACGCCACGTAGATTCGTAGCAGGATGTCCTTCCAGCCCCTCCAGGGGATCGAGTAGGGCCTGACGGCTTCCCGGCCACGGCCCGGCTCGCTGGCGCGCTGTCTGGTCTCCTCGTCCGTCTGGGCGCCGAAGCGTACGTGCATCCCCTCGTCCTTCCGCGTCATTGGCCGCCGCCCGTGATTGTGGGCGATCATTCGCGGCAAGCGCGCCAATCCGCCATCAATGCCACGATTCCGGCACGGTTCCGACAGCCTGCCCGACCGTTCTTTCCCCGTCCCGTAGGGCCGCAGGGGAAATCTGACGTTGCGGTATGGACAGGCGTGGCGGACCGTCGTAGAAATCCAGAGGTATTTATTCCTTTCTACCGTTCGCGGGCCGCATCATGTTCTCTCACGACCGTATATGGGCAGCGATCGACGCTCTGGCCGCACGCAATCGGATGTCACCCTCCGGCCTGGCGCGCCGGGCGGGACTCGATCCCACCACCTTCAACAAGTCGAAGCGCAACGCCGGGGATGGGCGGCCGCGCTGGCCTTCGACCGAGTCGATCGCCAAGGTGATCGAGGCGACTGGCGCGACGATCGACGACTTCACGAAGCTGATGCGGGGGGAATCGCAGGCTCTGGACTCGATCGGGCGAGGTCCCGGCGTCACCGTGCCGCTGATCGGGCTCGCCCAGGCGGGCGGCGGCGGCTACTTCGACGACGCGGGCTATCCGGCTGGCCAGGGGTGGGACGAGATATCGCTGCCGGCCAAGCCGGACGAGGCGGTCTACGCGCTCGAGGTCACCGGCAATTCGATGATGCCGCTCTATCGCGACGGCGACGTCGTCATCGTCTCGCCGGCCTCCTCCATCCGCCGGGGCGACCGCGTCGTCGTGCGGACGCGCGGCGGCGAAGTGATGGCGAAGATCCTGCAGCGCCAGACCGCGCGGACGGTCGAACTAGCCTCGGCCAATCCGGACTACCCCGACCGACAGTTCGCGCTGGACGAGATCGAGTGGATGGCGCGGATCCTCTGGGCCAGCCAGTGAAGGCAGCTGCCTGGCTGAAGCGTAACGGCAGCATCGCGGCCGGGCTGATCTTCCTTGCGATCGTGATGCTCGCTTTGGCGCCCTCTCCCCGAACCACATCCCGGCCCGATAAATCCGCGTCGGCCGATTCCGCTCCGATCGTTCCGGCAGAGGAGCAGACCCGCGTCGAGCCCGCGCGCAACGTCGCGCCCCCGGCGATCACCCAGCGCAGCGACCTCGGCGACGCGCCGCTGCGGCGCGTGGAACCGCCCCCTGCCCCCGTCGCCGCGACCCCGCCCAGCGTAGATGCCGAGGAGCCGGCCCGGATCCGGCTCCTCGCACAGCCGGTCGCGGTCGACGCAGGTACGATCACCGTCGGCAGGGGTGTCATCCAGTTGCCGGGACTGACGGCGCCGGATCTCGCCCGGCGGTGCAGCAGCGGCTCCATCGACTGGCCGTGCGGCGTCAGAGCCCGCACCGAACTGCGCGCTTTTCTGCGGGGGCGCTCGATACGCTGCGCGGTGCCGACGGATTTCGAGGCGACGCAGGAAACCGTCGCCACTCGCTGTACCCTCGGCGGCCACGACATCGGCGAATGGCTCGTCCGCAACGGCTGGGCCGGCGCCGAGACCGGCGGTCCCTACGGCGAGGCGGAGGCCGAGGCGAAGCGGGAGCGCCGCGGCCTGTGGCGATAGAACTCCCTGTGCTCGCCGCCGCGCTCAGCCCTGTGCCACGAGCCGGCCTTCCAGCGCGTCGCGGATCAGCGCCCGCGTCTCGTCGATGCCGTAGAGCGCCACGAAGGAGCCGAAACGCGGCCCCCGCTCCTGCCCGATGAGGATCTGGTAGAGCGCCTGGAACCACTCGCCGGAGACGCCCGGCCCGCCCTGCGGACCGGTCTTCTTCAGATCCTGGTAGCGCTCGATCGGGCGGGCGACGTCGAGCAGCGCATTCTGGATGGCCCCGCCGTCCGAGTCCTCCGGCAGCGAAGCGAGCTTGGCCTCCAGCGCCTCCAGAGCCGCCCGTTCCACCTCGTCGGGAAGCCGGAACACCTTGTTCGGGCGCACGAAGTCCTCGTAGTAGCGCAGCGCGTAACCGACCAGCCGGTCGAGTTCCGGATCGCTTTCCGCCGTTACGCCCGGCGCGTGGCGCGTGATGTAGCCCCAAAGGGTCGCGCTGTTGGCCGCATGGGATGCGGAAACCAGGTTGAGCAGCATGGCGAAGGGCACCGGCACCGCGCGCTCCGGCGGATGCCCGTCATGGATGTGCCAGACCGGGTTCTGCAGCCGCTGCCGCCAGTCCTGGCGCTGATAGGCGGAGACGAACTGGTAATACTCGTCCGCGGCCTTCGGGATCACGTCGAAGAACAGCCGTTTCGCCGCCTTCGGCTTGCCGAACATGTAGAAGGCGAGGCTTTCCGGCGAGGCGTAGGCGAGCCATTCGTCGATGGTCAGGCCGTTCCCCTTCGACTTGGAGATCTTCTGGCCCTTCTCGTCGAGGAACAGCTCGTAGTTGAAGCCCTCGGGCGGCAGGCCTCCCAGCGCCCGGCAGATGCGCGAGGACAGCATGACGGAATCGATCAGGTCCTTGCCCGCCATCTCGTAGTCGACGCCGAGGGCCGTCCAGCGCAGCGCCCAGTCCGCCTTCCACTGGCATTTCACCGCGCCGCCCGTGACGGTGGTCTCGACCCGCTCGCCGGTTCGCGGATCCAGATAGGC
>DASYHY010000030.1:0-4158 GCA_036252795.1 Aurantimonas sp.
GCACCCGCTCTTCGGCTGGGACCACGTCCTGGTGATGGTGGCGGTGGGCATCTGGGCCGCGATGATCGGTGGCCGCGCGCTGTGGATCGTGCCGACGGCCTTCGTCGCGATGATGGGCCTCGGCTTCGCCATGGCGGTGACGGGCTTTCCGCTGCCCTTCGTCGAGCCGGTCATCCTCGCTTCGGTCGTCGCGGTCGGCCTGCTCATCGCGGCAGCCGTCCGGCTGCGGGTTCCGTCCGCTGCGGCGCTGGTCGGCGCCTTCGCGCTGTTCCACGGCTCGGCCCATGGCGCCGAACTCGGCAGCGCCGGCGCCCTGTCCTTCGGGCTCGGCTTCGTCCTCGCCACCGCCGGCCTGCATCTGGTCGGTATCGGCCTCGGCGTCGGCCTCTCGCGCATCGGCAGCCCGCTGCTGGTTCGCGCTCTCGGCGCCGCCTCGGCGGTCGCCGGCCTTTATCTGATGGCTGCCTGAGAGCCGCGACGCGGAGCGAGCGCATGATCCCCGGCGAACTCATCACCGCCGACGGCGAAATCACCCTCAACGAGGGTGCCACCGTGGTGACGCTGGAGGTCGGCAATACCGGCGACCGGCCGGTGCAGGTCGGCAGCCACTATCATTTCGCGGAGACCAATCCGGCGCTCGCCTTCGACCGCGAGGCCGCGCGCGGCATGCGGCTCGACATCGCGGCGGGCACCGCCGTCCGCTTCGAGCCGGGCCAGACTCGCGAGGTCAATCTCGTGCCGTATCGCGGCTCGCGGACGGTCTTCGGCTTCAATGGCAAGGTGATGGGCCAGCTGTAGCGGCAGCCGTCCCCGCATCTCTCGTAACAGCCGGGCGTGTCGCTGCGGTTGGATTGGCGTGTGACAGGGGACAAGAGCGATGTGCGACCACTGCGTGATCGAAAGCGTGAAACGGCAGATGCTGAGCCGGCGCAGCCTGCTTGGCGGCGGCCTCGTCGCCGCGGCAGCGAGCGTCGCCGCTCCGGCCTTCGCCCAGGACGCCGCGAGCTCCCCAGCGGGTGCCGCCCAGTCCGGTCGCGCGCTGGCCATCGCCGACATGACCCATGAGCTGTACCCCGAGTTTCCCACCTATTTCGGCGAACAGCAGTTCTTCATGGAGCAGAAATTCTCCTACGCCAACGACAAGTTCAACCTGTTCGAGTTGCGGGTGAACGAGCATACCGGCACGCATGTCGACGCGCCGCTGCACTTCTCCGCCGACGGCCAGTCGGTCGCGGAGATCCCGGTCGAGAAGCTGATGGCGCCGCTGGTCGTCGTCGACATCAGGGCGAAGGCGGCGGAGAACCCCGACGCGCAGGTGACGCCCGACGATCTGCAGGCCTGGATCGATGCCAATGGCGACCTGCCGGCGAATTGCTGCGTCGCCATGAACTCCGGCTGGCAGCAGCATCTGGGGACCGACATGTTCCGCAACGCGGACCAGGACGGCACGATGCACTTCCCCGGCTTCCATCTGGAAGCGGCGCAGATGCTGCTGGAAGGCTCCGCCGTCGGCATCGCCGTCGACACGCTGTCGCTGGACTTCGGCATGTCACCCGATTTCGCGGTGCATTATGGCTGGCTGCCGGAGGGGCGCTGGGGCCTCGAATGCATCGCCAATCTGGACGCCATGCCGGCGTCCGGGGCGACGCTGATCGTCGGCGCGCCGAAGCATCGCGGCGGCACCGGCGGCCCGGCGCGCGTCTTCGCGCTCACCTGAGCCGCCGGGCATGGCGACAGGCCCTCTGGTCACCGACGAGGCCGCCGATCCTCGCGTCAGGGCGGTGTTCGACGACATCCGCACGACGCGCGGCAGCGACCACGTCAACAATTTCTGGCGGGCCCTTGCCGCCGATCCGGCGACGCTGGAGCGGACCTGGGAGGAGGTGAAGGCGGTGATGGCGGCGCCCGGCGCTCTCGATCCGCTGACGCGCGAACTTCTCTACATCGCCGTGTCCGCGACCAGCGGCTGCAGCTATTGCGTCCATTCCCACACGGCAGCGGCGCGCGCCAAGGGCATGAGCGACGCGCAATATGGCGAGCTGCTGGCGGTGATCGGCCTTGCCGCCAAGACCAACCGCCTGGCGGAAGCGCTGCAGGTGCCGGTGGACGAGGCTTTTCTGCGCTGAACGCCGACGGGACCGGCGTTCAGTCGCCGTTTGGCTTGGGCGTCGCGCTTGGGGCGGAAGCCAGGCCGCGGCGGATGGCGCCGAGATCAACATCCACGGTGGGGGTGGGAATGCGATAGAGCTGCGACGAGCCGGAGCCCGCCGTCGGCTCGTATCCGCCCTCGACTTCCCCGAGCGTGGACGTAACGGCACTGCCGCCGGTGCCGGTGCCGGAGCGGGCGAGCCCATCGACATTCAGCGAGTTGATCGTCGAATCGCCCCGGGTGGCGCGGGCGGCGTTGGAGTCGCTGCCGCCGCCGAGTCCCTGATCGGCGTCCGGCAGAATGGGCTCCGTGACGGTGGCGTTAGGATTTCCTGTCGCCGCACCGGTGCTGCCGATGTCGCCCGTGCCGACGCTACCGCCAATGCCGAGGTCGGTACCGGTGCTGCCGATGCCGCTACCGGTGGTGCCGATCCCGCTGCTGCCGACACCGCCGGCCGCGCCGCCTCCGGAGATGCCCGTGCTCATTTGGGCGCTGGCCGCAGTGGCGTGCAGGACGATCAGGAGTCCCGCTGCGATGGCCTTCGATGCACGCATGGGAGCGCCTTTCCGTATCTCGACGAGGATTTGCCTGTTCCCTTTGGCAACTCCGCCCGGTCGCGCCGGTTCCGCCGGCCTAGCGCCGGATGATCGCCCGGCCGTGGGAGCGGCCGCGCGTCACGGCGCTGTCGCCGATCGCATTGGGGCCGCTGCGGGCGAAGTCGCCGGCATTGATGTCGTTGAGATCCGACCGGCCTTCGGTGGCGCGGCGCTCGATGGCGCCGCCTTCCTGGCCGTTCCGCGGCACGACCGGCCGCAGATCGCTGTCGTCGTAGTTCTTGCCGTAGGCGCGCTCCTCGACCGTGTCGCCGAAGACGTCCGCGCCCGGAACGCGCGGCCCGGTCGCGGGACGCGGCGCGCCGTCGATACGCATGCCGGACACCGATCCGCCGGGCACGCCGCCGATCGGGCCGGGATCGAAGGCCTGCGCGAGAGCCGCCGATGGCAGGAACAGGGCGGCAAGAAGCGCCGTATGGATCATGATCTGTCTCTTCTGCGTATGGCCGGCCCGCCGGGAGCAGTCTCGCCCCGAGTGTCGCCGCAAACGGCAATAGCGGGAAGACAAGCTTTCGCGACCGGTCTAAGGTCGGCGATGTTGCGCCGCAACGGCGCGTCCGCATTGCCTGCGAACCACCACGGAGTGATTGCCCATGCCCGCCAGGATCACCCGCTCCTCCTATGCCGCGATGTTCGGCCCCACGACCGGCGACAAGGTCCGGCTCGCCGACACCGAATTGTTCATCCAGGTGGAGAAGGACTTCACGACCTATGGCGAGGAGGTGAAGTTCGGCGGCGGCAAGGTGATCCGCGACGGCATGGGCCAGTCGCAGCACACACGCGCCCAGGGCGCGGTCGACACGGTGATCACCAACGCGCTGGTCCTCGACCACACCGGCATCTTCAAGGCCGATATCGGGCTGAGGGACGGGCGGATCTGCGGCATCGGCAAGGCCGGCAACCCCGACACACAGCCGGGAGTCGACATCATCGTCGGCCCCGGAACCGAGGCGATCGCCGCCGAGGGAAAGATCCTCACCGCCGGCGGTTTCGACAGCCACATCCACTTCATCTGCCCCCAGCAGGTCGAGGACGCGCTATTTTCCGGCGTCACGACCATGCTCGGCGGCGGCACCGGCCCGGCCCACGGTACGCTCGCCACCACCTGCACGCCCGGGCCCTGGCATCTGGCGCGGATGATCCAGGCGACCGACTGCATCCCGATGAACATCGGCTTCTCGGGCAAGGGCAACGCGTCGCTGCCGGCGGCGCTGGAGGAGATGGTGCTAGGCGGCGCCTGCGCGCTGAAGCTGCACGAGGACTGGGGCACGACGCCGGCGGCGATCGACTGCTGCCTGTCGGTCGCCGACGAATACGACGTGCAGGTGATGATCCACACCGACACGCTTAACGAGAGCGGCTTCGTCGAGGACACGGTCGCCGCCTTCAAGGGGC
>DASYHY010000031.1:0-31980 GCA_036252795.1 Aurantimonas sp.
GCAGATGATGGCCGAGCGCGAGAAGCGCGCGGAGATCCTCGAGGCGGAAGGATCGCGCAACGCGGCGATCCTCAGGGCGGAAGGCGAGAAGCAGTCGCAGATCCTGCAGGCGGAGGGCCAGCGCGACGCCGCCTATCGCCAGGCCGAGGGTCGGGAGCGGCTGGCCGAGGCGGAGGCGACTGCCACGCGCCTCGTCTCCGAGGCGATCGCTGCCGGCGACGTGCAGGCGATCAACTACTTCGTCGCGCAGAAATACACCGAGGCGCTGGGCAAGCTCGCCACGGCGCCGAATCAGCGCGTCGTCCTGATGCCGCTCGAGGCGTCCTCCCTCATTGGATCCCTCGCCGGCATTGCCGAGATCGCCCGCGCCTCCTTTGGGGATGGCGATACCGACGGACCGGGGACGGTGCGGCCGGCCGGCCCGCGCAAGGAAGGCTCTGGCCCGCGCAGCCCGGTGCCGACCTTCCCGGCCGGCGGGAGTGACACGTGACGGATCTGCTCGACGCGCTCTCCAACTACGGATGGTGGATCCTCGGGCTCCTGCTGCTCGTCCTCGAGGTCGTGCTGCCGGGCGTCTATCTGCTGTTCTTCGGCATCGCGGCGCTGGTCGTGGGCATGAACGTGCTGCTGATCGGCGGCGACTGGTTCGGCTGGGAGCAGCAGGTGCTGGCCTTCGTCGTCGTGTCGGCCGTCGCGGTCTTCCTTGGCCGGAAGTGGTACGGCTCCAAGGACGAGATCACCGCGTCGGATACGCTCAACAAGCGCACGGAGCGCCTGATCGGCCGCGAGTCGGTGCTGAGCGACGACATTGTCGGCGGTCGCGGCCGGATCGGTATCGGGGACAGCTGGTGGAGCGTGGAAGGGCCCGACCTGCCAAAGGGAACGCGCGTGCGCGTCGTCGGCGCAGAGGGCAGCGTGCTGAGGGTCGAGCCGGCCCCTTCTCCGAGGCCTCCGGCGGTCTGATCGGCGTCCTCAGGCGGCGCCGATCCGCAGCAGGTCGTGGAGGTGGACGATGCCCACCGGGCGCCCCTGGCGGACCACCATCAGCGCCGTGATGTTCGAGCTGTTGACGATGTCGAGCGCCTTCGCCGCCATGGTCTCCGGTTCGATCGTCTTCGGATTGCGGGTCATCACCGCATCGACCTTCTGGTTCAGGAGGTCGCCGCCCAGATGCCGCCGCAGATCGCCGTCGGTGACGAGGCCGCGCAGCAGCCCCTCGCCGTCGACGACGGCGACGCAGCCGAAGCCCTTGCGGGACATGACGATGATCGCCTCGGACATCGGCATGCCTTCCGGCACCAGCGGAAGCCGATCGCCGACATGCATGATGTCGCCGACATGGGTCAGGCTCGCGCCGAGCTGCCCGCCCGGGTGGAACACCCGGAAGTCGCCCGGCGTGAAGCCGCGCCGCTCGAGAAGCGCCACCGCCAGCGCGTCGCCCAGCGCCGCCTGAAGCGTCGTGGATGTGGTGGGCGCAAGCCCGTGCGGGCAGGCTTCGGCCACGCGCGGCAGGACCAGCGCCTCGTCGGCCTCACGCCCCAGCGTCGAGTCGCGACGCGAGGTGAACGCCACCAGCGGGATCCGGAACCGGCGCGAATAGGCGACAATGCCCTTCAGCTCCGCGCTCTCGCCCGACCAGGACATGGCAAGGATCGCGTCGTCGCGACGGATCATGCCGAGATCGCCATGATTGGCCTCGGACGGGTGCACGAAGAAGGCCGGCGTGCCGGTGGAGGCGAAGGTCGCCGCAATCTTCGCCCCGATATGTCCGCTCTTGCCGACACCCGTGACGATGATCCGTCCGGTGACCCGGGAGATCAGCTCCAGAACGCGCTCGAACGGCGCGGCCATCTCGGTGCGCAGCAGCTCCGCCAGCACCCGAAGCCCGTCAGCCTCGGTCTCGATCGTTCGGACGGCGGACGCGGAACCGAGTGTCTCGGGCACGGGAAGATGAAGGGGTATCACGGTGTGGGTCGTCTCCGCGGCGGCCCATCGGACCGAAGGTAACAGGCAGTTGATCAGGCGCGTCGGGCCAAATCATGGCGACGCGGCAGGAGGCGAGCAGCACAGGGCTCGGGCAACCTCGTCAACCTATCCTTAACCAAGAAAATTTACCCTTCGGCAAGCCCCGAGGTCAGCGGACTGTCGATGAATCCCTCCCGAAACGTCTCGATGATCCCGCCCTTTCCGCGTCTTCCGGTCCTGATCGGGGCCGCCGTCATCGCCGCGCTCGCCCTCGGGCACGGCGAACGGGCGGAGGCCCAGACGCTCGTGCTGCCCGAACTGCGAACGGGTGACGGTCTGACAGGCGATCAGGGCCTCGAGAACATGCGACGCCGACCGGTCGAGGCGCGGATAGGCGCCGGAGAGAGACTCGACCCGCGGTCGCAGGATCTGCGCACCGGGCGGTCGGGCGAGGCGGCGGCACCGGACGACCCGCGCTACGATCTGCCGCCGGAGGACGCCGAAGAGACGCCGCCCTCCCCCGCACCCAGCTTCGACCTGTTCGAGGCGGCACCGCCGCGTGCCGCCGCACCCGCAGGGCGTACCGGCCGCGTGAACCCCGTCCGCCCGACTTCGGTGGCGGCGCCCCGTTCCGACCCTGAAAGGGAACCGGGCGAGGCCGTCGGCGCCAGGCCGGCTTCCACCGCCGTATCGACGGCGGCGAACCCGCCCCTTTCGGCCGGCGTTGCCGGCGAGACGCCGGGTTCGTTCGACCTTCTGAGAAACAATCGTCCCGCCGCGGCCTCGCAGCGGATCATCCGGCGCCCTGCCGGGGACCCTTTCGCCCCGGTCGGGATCCGTGCCGGAAGCTTCATCCTCTACCCCGAACTGATCCAGAATGCCGGCGCCTCCTCCAATATCGACGACAAGCCCGGCGGCGAGGGCGGCGCCTTCAGCGAGACGACGATTTCGGCCCGGCTCATCTCCGACTGGAGCCGGCACGAATCGGAACTCAATACCCGCCTGACCTATCGGCGGAACTTCGCGGGCGAGGTGCCGGAAGAACCGGACGCGGCTGTCGACGGACGCCTGCGGCTCGACATCGATCACGTGACCAGCGCTATTTTCCGCGGCGCGCTGGAATACCGGCGCGAGGATCCGATCGAGATCGACCCGGCGCTGAGCGGCGCCGACCGCCCCGATCTTCTGACCGGCTCGGCCTCGGCGCAGCTTCAGCGCGACTTCGGACCGCTGGCACTCGGAGCGACCGGCACGGTGGCGCGGGAGGCGTATTCCGGGCTGCCCGCGACCCTGCCCTCGCAGAGCTACACGACGCTCACCGGGGCCCTGCGCGCCGGCTACCGCCTCTCGCCCGCGCTGCAGCCGTTTCTGGAGGGCAGCATCGGCAGGCGGCTGTTCGACGAGGATGTTGCGGGCGAAGTCGGTCGCGACTCGCTGATCCCGTCCCTGCGCGCGGGTGTGGACCTCGACCTGACGGAGAAGCTGCGTGGCGAGATCGCCCTCGGCTATGCGTGGAACAGGCCTGACGATGATCGCGGCGAGGCAACCGCGGCGCCCACGGTCGATGCCTCGCTGCAGTGGTCGCCCCAACGCGGCACCGAGGTTACCCTCGCCGCCCGGACGACATTCGAGCCGGAGAGTTCCGGCCTGTCGACGACGGTCTCCTACGAAGGATCGCTGGGCGTGACGCACGCCCTGACCGCCCGCACCGACCTGACGGCGGCCTTCACCACCATCTACGCCGAATCCTCGTTGCCCGAGAGCGACGAGGTCGAGCTGATCGGGGAAGCGGGCTTCAACTACTGGCTCACGCGGAGCCTTGCGGTGACCGGCCTCTACAGTCACCGCGAGCTGCATTCCCAGGTCGCGGACGCGGACTACCGCTCCCATACAGTGCGCCTCGGCGTCAAGCTGCAGCGCTGAGCGGCAACGCTACTCTGCCGCGTTGTCCATGTCCGCCGGCTCCACCGTCCGCAGCAGGCGGCCCATATTGCCGATGACCTTGTCGCGGATATCCGGCCGCCAGAGCGCAAAGGCAACGTTCGCCTCGATGAAGCCTTCCTTGGAGCCGCAGTCGAAGGTGCGCCCGGTGAAATGGTAGGCCGCGAAGTCCTGTCGTGAGGCGAGCTTCAGCATGCCGTCGGTGAGCTGGATCTCGTCGCCGGCGCCGCGCTCCTGCGTCGACAGGATGTCGAAGATCTCCGGCTGGAGGATGTAGCGGCCCGAGATCGAGTAGTTGGACGGCGCGTCGGCCGGCTTCGGCTTTTCCACCATCCCGGTGACGCGGAAGCCCTTGCCGACGTCCTCGCCTTTGCCGACGATGCCGTATTTGTGGGTCTCCTGCGGATCGCACTGCTCGACCGAGATGACGTTGCCGCCGGTCTGCTCGTAAAGTTCCACCATCTCCGACAGGCAGCCCTTCTCGGCCTGCATGATCATGTCCGGCAGCAGCAGCGCGAAAGGCTCGTTGCCGACCAGTTCGCGGGCGCACCAGACGGCATGGCCGAGGCCGAGCGGTGCCTGCTGGCGGGTGAAGCTCGCGGTGCCGGGCTTCGGCTGCAGATCGTCGAGGAGCTGCAACTCGACCGTCTTGCCCCGCTCCTCAAGCGTCGCCGACAATTCGACCTGGATGTCGAAATAGTCCTCGATAACGCCCTTGTTACGACCCGTGACGAAGATCAGATGCTCGATGCCGGCTTCCCATGCCTCGTCGACCACGTACTGGATCACCGGACGATCGACGACCGTCAGCATCTCCTTGGGAATGGCCTTCGTGGCGGGTAGAAACCGGGTTCCAAGGCCAGCCACCGGGAACACGGCTTTCCTGACTTTCTTCATCACCATCGTGGATCGCTTCCCCTCGAATGCAGACGCAACTTACCACCGCCAGAGCATTCCGGCGCCGTGCTTTCGCCGTGAAATAGCGAGACAGAGAGCGAATGCCAGCCCTCGCGGCTGGCGTGCCGATCCGAATTGGTAAACGGCTTCTTAACCACGCCGCCTGTAGCGTTTGCGAAGTTTTCCATGGACTTGTCGAGGAGGAAGCCCGCCATGCAACGATCGACCGTCTCCCGGATGACCCGCCTCGGATCAGCCCTCGTCGCGATGATCCTTGCAGTGTCCTTCGCCTTGCCCGCTTCCGCCGACGCCGGTTTCCAGCGCTGGATCCAGGAGTTCGAGGGCGTGGCCGCGAGCAACGGCATCAGCCGGAACGTTTACCGCGCGGCGTTCGCCGGCGTCACCACGCCCGATCCCGAAGTGCTCGCCAAGGCCGCCTACCAGCCGGAGTTCAGGGCCAAGGTCTGGGACTACATCGACAATCGCGTCAACGACGAGTCCATCGCCGAGGGACGCGCCATGGCGGTGAAGTACGCCAGCTGGCTCGACCGCATCGAGAAGCGCTTCGGTGTCGATCGCCACATCCTGCTGGCGATCTGGTCGGTGGAGACCAATTACGGTGCCGCGCTGACGCGCGAAGGCGTGATGAAGAGCCTGCCGCGGTCGCTGGCGACGCTTGCCTACGCCGACAAGCGCCGCGCCAAGTTCGCGCGCCAGCAATTGATCGCGGCGCTCAAGATCGTCCAGGCGGGCCACGTCGCGCCGAACAAGCTGACCAGTTCCTGGGCCGGCGCCATGGGCCACACGCAGTTCATCCCGACGAGCTACCAGGCCTATGCCGCCGACATGGACGGCGACGGCCATGCCAATATCTGGGAATCGGTGCCGGACGCTCTTGCGACCGCCGCCAATCTCCTGCGCAAGAACGGCTGGCAGACCGGCAAGACTTGGGGCTACGAGGTCAATGTCCCCGCCCAGCACCGCGGCAAGTACGAGCGCGACAACCGCACCCTGTCGCAGTGGCAGGGCATGGGCTTCCAGCGACCGAGCGGGACCGGGTTCGCCTATCCGTCGGACCGGGCGAACCTCGTGCGGCTGGCAGGCGACGACGGTCCGGCGTTCCTGATGGCCAAGAATTTCTTCGTCCTGAAGAACTACAACAACGCCGACACCTATGCCCTCGCTGTCGGCCTGCTTGCCGACCGCATCGCCGGTTATGGCGGCCCGCAGCGCGACTGGCCGAGGGGCTACACGCCCCTGTCGACGCAGGAGCGCTACGAGCTGCAGCAGCACCTCGCCTCGCGCGGCCTTTATGAGGGCAAGATCGATGGTAAGATCGGCGATGGATCGAAGAGCGCGATCATGGCGCTGCAGTCGAGGGCCGGCATGGCGCAGGACGGAAATGCGTCGAAGGCCCTTCTCGACTTCCTGAGGCAGAACTGAACCGGAACGGAGAGCGACGGATGGCGGCAGCGGCAGGCAGGGCATACGCAGGACCTGCTCGGAGAGCACTCGTCGCTCTCATGACCGCGTTCGCCATTTTCGCGACGGGCCTGGCGGCGGAGGCCCAGCAGCGGCCCCGCACGGTCATGGAGATGCTCTTCGGCGGCGGCACGCAGGCCTCACCGGAGCGGCCAGCCGCGCGCCAGCCGGTGGTGCGGAAGAAGAAGGTACGAACCACCCGGCCGGTCCAGAAGAAGAAGCAGCGAGGCCAGGCGGCCCGCTCCAGGCCGGAAGGTCGCGCAGCGGCCACGGCGGCTCCCGCGGCCGCCCCGGCCAAGAAGGAGGATGCAAGGACGATCCTGGTGGCCGGCGACTTTCTGGCGGGGTCGCTCGCGGATGGCCTGTCCAACATCTACGCCGACAACGAGATGGTGACGATCGAGGCGCGGATCGACGGCTCGTCGGGCCTCGTCCGGGACGACCATTACGACTGGACGGAGAAGCTCGGCCCGATCCTCGACGAGGTGAAGCCGGCCGTTCTGGTGATGATGCTGGGATCCAACGACCGCCAGCCGATGACCGTCGGCTCCCGGTCCTTCGCCTCGCGATCGGACGAATGGGTCCGCCACTACGAAGAGCGGATCGCGGAAGTCGCCAACGCGGCCAGGAGCCGGGACGTGCCGCTGGTGTGGGTCGGCACGCCGTCCTTCAAGTTCGACCGGATGAGCGAAGACATGGTCTTCTTCAACGACCTCTACCGCAAGGGAGCAACGAACGTCTCGGGCGAGTATGTCGACGTATGGGACGGCTTCGTCGATGCCAACGGCGCATTTTCCTATGCCGGGCCGGGCGTCAACGGGCAGACGACCCAGTTGCGCAACTCCGACGGCATCACGATGACCAATGCCGGCGAGGACAAGCTCGCCTTCTTCGCCGAGCGCGCGATCAACCGGATGCTGGGGACGACGGTCGCAGCGCCGGGTGCGGTGACGCTCGATCCCGAACAGCTTTCCGCGATCCAGTTGCCGCCCATCGGCAACGCCGCGAACGCGGTGAAGGCAGCCCCCGTCTCGATCGAGGATCCCTCGCTCGACGGCGCCGAGGCACTTCTGGGAGCCGGCGCGGCCGGCGGATTCTCGCTCGAGCCTTCCCCGCGCGAACGGCTGGTGATCAACGGCGGCGACACCGGCGGCGTCGAAGGCCGCGCCGACAGCTTCGCCTGGAACGAGAAGAGCGCATCCGTCACCCCAAGCGGCCCGCCGATCGTCTCGCGCGGCTCGCTGAACCTGCAGAGCGTGCGGGAATCGGAGGGGATCAGGCCGCCGGAGGAGATGCCGACGATCCTCGACGCCATCATCGAGGACTGGAGCCGCGAGAACGAGGCCGCGCGGCCGGAATAACCGGCGGCCTCGGAGCCTCAGCGCGGCAGCGTCGTCATTCCCATCAGGTCGAGATCGATCGCCCGGGCAGCCTGGCGCCCTTCCCTGATCGCCCAGACGACCAGCGACTGGCCGCGGCGGACGTCGCCGGCAGCGTACAGCCCTTCGACCGAGGTCAGGTAGTTCTCGTCGTCGGCCGCGACAGACACGTTGCCGCGCCGGTCCGTCCGGATCTGCAGTGCTTCGCCCGCATCGCTCATGAACCCGTCGCCAAGCGGCCCGGCGAAGCCGATGGCGATGAAGGCGAGATCCGCCTTGATGATGAAGTCGGTCCCTGCGATCGGCTTGCGGGCCTCGTCCACCTCCGCACAGCGCACCCCGGTCAGCACGCCGTCCTCGCCGACGAATTCCAGCGTGGCGATCTGGAACTCGCGGATCGCGCCCTCTGCCTGGCTCGACGATGTCCGCATCTTGGTCGCCCAGTAGGGCCAGACCTCCAGCTTGTTCTCGGTCTTGGGCGGCTGCGGCCGGATGTCGAGCTGGGTCACCTTGACGGCGCCCTGGCGGAACGCGGTGCCGACGCAGTCGGAGGCGGTGTCGCCGCCGCCCACCACGACGACATGCTTGCCGCCGGCCCAGATCTCCTCCGACGGCCAGCCGACGCTGGCGATCGGCTCGCGTCCCACCCGGCGGTTCTGCTGCACGAGATAGGGCATGGCATCGTAGATGCCGCTCAAGCCGTTGCGCGGGATCCCGGCTTCGCGCGGCCGCTCCGAGCCGCCGCAGTAGAGGACGGCGTCGTACTCGGCCTGCAGATCGGCGAGCTTGCGGTCGACACCGACATTGACGCCGCAGAAGAACGTCACGCCCTCGCCCTGCATCTGCTCGACCCGCCGGTCGATCCAGTGCTTCTCCATCTTGAAGTCGGGAATGCCGTAGCGCATCAGGCCGCCCGGGCGCGATTCACGCTCGAAGAGATGGACGTCGTGGCCCGCGCGGCCGAGTTGCTGGGCCGCGGCCATGCCGGCCGGACCGGAGCCGATGACAGCGACGCGCTTGCCGGTCTTCTGCTTGGGCGGCTGCGGGCGGATCAGCCCCAGCTCGTAAGCCTTGTCGGCGATCGCCTGCTCGATCGTCTTGATCGCGACCGGCGCGTCCTCGAGGTTCAGCGTGCAGGCCTCCTCGCAGGGCGCGGGACAGATGCGGCCGGTAAACTCGGGGAAGTTGTTGGTCGAGTGCAGGTTCCGCGCAGCCGATTCCCAGTCGCCGGAATAGACGAGGTCGTTCCAGTCGGGGATCTGGTTGTGGACGGGGCAGCCCGTCGGACCATGACAGTAGGGGATACCGCAGTCCATGCAGCGGGCGGTCTGTTTGATGACCTCCTCGTCGGACATCGGCAGCGTGAACTCGCGGAAATGCCGGATGCGATCAGACGCCGGCTGATACTTGTGCGTCTGCCGGTCGATCTCGAGAAATCCGGTTACCTTGCCCATTCTGATCCCTTCGCTTTCTGCAGCTTCTACTGCCGAAATCGTCCATCGCCGTCCAGTGGCTGCCCGACATCGACGGAGGTGTCATCCATTTGCGCCGAGCGCTCACCCGGTCGGCCCGCCGCTGGCGCGACGAGACGCTCGCGGGCCTGACGGGGCGCGGAAGGCGGTGCCGCCCGCGCCCGTTCGTCGAGAGAAAGCCTACTCCGCGGCCACGCCCATGCGCATGCGCTCCATCTCCTGAAGCGCGCGGCGGTACTCGACCGGCATCACCTTGACGAATTCGGGTCGGTAGGTCTCCCAATTCTCCAGCATCTCCTTCGCCCGGCTGGAGCCGGTATAGTGGAGATGGTTGGAGATCAGCTGGAACAGCCGCTCGTCGTCGTGACCGGTCATGTCGGACGAGACGTCGACCCGGCCCTTGTGCTGCAGGTCGCCGCCATGGTGGTGCAGCTTCTCCAGAAGATCGTCCTCCTCGGGAACCGGCTCCAGGTCGACCATCGCCATGTTGCAGCGCTCGGCGAAGTCGCCCGCCTCGTCATAGACATAGGCGACACCGCCGGACATGCCCGCCGCGAAGTTGCGGCCGGTGAGGCCGAGGATCACCACGACGCCGCCGGTCATGTATTCGCAACCGTGGTCGCCGGCGCCCTCGACGACGGCGATCGCACCGGAATTGCGGACGGCGAAGCGCTCGCCGGCAACGCCGCGGAAATAGCACTCGCCCGCGATGGCGCCGTAGAGCACCGTGTTGCCGACGATGATCGACTCCTCCGGCACGACGCGGCTGTTCGGCCGCGGCCGCACGACGATGCGTCCGCCCGAGAGACCCTTGCCGACATAGTCGTTGCCGTCGCCGGTCAGGTCGAAGGTGATGCCGCGGGCGAGGAATGCGCCGAAGCTCTGGCCGGCGGTGCCGGTGAACTTCACGGTGATCGTGTCGTCGCGAAGTCCCTTCATGCCGAAGCGCTGGGCGACCTCGCCCGAGAGCATGGCGCCGGTCGAGCGATCGACGTTGGTGATCGCCGTCTCTATTTCGACCTTCTGGCGCGCCGTCAGGGCCGGTTCGGCCTCGGCGATCAGCTTGCGGTCCAGCACGTCGTCGATCGGGTGCTGCTGGCGTCTCGTCCAGCGCAGTTCCTCCGGCTCGGCGGCGGGCTTGTGGAACACCTTCGAGAAGTCGAGCCCCTTGGCCTTCCAGTGCTCGATCATCTCCCGGCGGTCGAGCAGGTCCGACCGGCCGATCAGCTCGGCGAGATGCCGCACGCCCATCTCCGCCATCAGCAGGCGTACCTCTTCGGCGACGTAGAAGAAGAAGTTGATGACGTGCTCCGGCGTTCCCTTGAAGCGCTTGCGCAGGACCGGATCCTGCGTGGCCACGCCCACCGGGCAGGTGTTCAGATGACACTTGCGCATCATGATGCAGCCGGCGGCGATCAGCGGCGCGGTCGAGAAGCCGAACTCGTCGGCGCCGAGCAGCGCGCCGATGATGACGTCGCGTCCGGTCCTCAGCCCGCCGTCGACCTGCAGGCAGACGCGCGAGCGCAGCCCGTTCATCACCAAAGTCTGCTGGGTCTCGGCGAGCCCCATCTCCCAGGGCGAGCCGGCATGCTTGATCGACGTCAGCGGCGAGGCGCCGGTGCCGCCGTCATAGCCGGCCACGATGATATGGTCGGCGCGCGCCTTGGCGACGCCGGCCGCCACCGTGCCGACGCCCACCTCCGAGACGAGCTTCACCGAGATGTCGGCCGCCGGGTTGACGTTCTTGAGATCGTAGATCAGCTGCGCCAGATCCTCGATCGAGTAGATGTCGTGGTGCGGCGGCGGCGAGATCAGGCCGACGCCGGGCGTCGAGTGGCGGGTCTTGGCGATGGTCGCGTCGACCTTGTGGCCGGGCAACTGACCGCCTTCGCCGGGCTTGGCGCCCTGCGCCACCTTGATCTGCAGCATGTCGGCGTTGACGAGATATTCCGCCGTGACGCCGAAGCGGCCCGAGGCGATCTGCTTGATCGCCGAGCGCTCCGGGTTGGGCGAGCCGTCGCGCAGCGGCAGGAAGCGGTCCGACTCCTCGCCGCCCTCGCCGGTGTTCGACTTGCCGCCCATCTGGTTCATGGCGCGGGCCAGCGTCGTATGCGCCTCGCGCGAGATGGAGCCGAAGCTCATCGCACCGGTGGCGAAGCGCTTGACGATGTCCTTCGCCGGCTCGACCTCGTCGAGCGGGATCGGCGCCCGGCCGGCCTCCTCGGCGCTGCGGATGCGGAACAGACCGCGGATGGTGGAGTTCTCGACCGCCGCATCGTTCATCATCGCGGCGTAGTCCTGGTACTTCTCCCAGGAGTCGGTGCGCACCGCGTGCTGCAGCGTCGCCACCGCATCGGGCGACCAGATGTGCTTCTCGCCGCGCATGCGGTAGACATATTCGCCGCCCACGGCGAGCGAACGCGCCAGGATCGGGTCGTCCGAGAATGCCCGCTCGTGGCGCAGGGCGGTCTCGCGTGCGACCTCGTCGAGGCCGACGCCCTCGATGGTCGTCGCGGTCCCGGTGAAGTAGCGCTTCACGAAGTCCGACTGCATGCCAACGATGTCGAAGATCTGGGCGCCGCAATAGGACTGGTAGGTCGAGATGCCCATCTTGGACATCACCTTCAGCATCCCCTTGCCAACCGACTTGATGTAGCGCGTCACCACCTCGCTGGCGTCGACCTCAGGCGGGAACTCCTTGCGGCGATGCATCTCCAGCAGCGTGTCGAAGGCGAGATAGGGATTGATCGCCTCGGCGCCGTAGCCGGCCAGGCAGGCGAAATGATGCACCTCGCGCGGCTCGCCGGACTCGATCACCAGCCCGGCGGCGGTGCGCAGGCCCTTGCGGATCAGGTGATGATGGACGGCGGCGCAGGCAAGCAGCGCCGGGATCGGGATGCGATCCGGTCCCACCTGCCGGTCCGAGAGGATGATGATGTTGTAGCCGCCGACGACCGCCGCTTCCGCCCGCTCGCAGAGCCGGTCGAGCGCGCCCGCCATGCCCCCTGCCCCGCTGTCGGCGGCATAGGTCATGTCAATCGTCTTGGTGTCGAAGCGATCCTCGGTGTGTCCGATGTTGCGGATCTTCTCGAGATCGCCGTTGGTCAGGATCGGCTGCCGCACCTCCAGGCGCTTGCGCCGCGAGGATCCCTCGAGATCGAAGATGTTCGGCCGCGGCCCGATGAAGGAGACGAGGCTCATCACCAACTCCTCGCGGATCGGATCGATCGGCGGGTTCGTCACCTGCGCGAAGTTCTGCTTGAAGTAGGTGTAGAGCAGCTTCGAGCCGTCCGACATGGCCGAGATCGGCGTGTCGGTGCCCATGGAGCCGATGGCTTCCTGGCCGGTGGTCGCCATCGGCGCCATCAGCGTGCGGGTGTCCTCGATCGTGTAGCCGAAGGCCTGCTGGCGATCGAGCAGCGACACGTCGGAGCGCGAGGCGCGCGGCGCCACGGGCTTCAGGTCCTCCAGGATGATCTGGGTGTTCTTCAGCCAGTCGCGGTAGGGATTAGCCCCGGCGATCTCGCGCTTGATGTCCTCGTCGGAGACGATGCAACCCTTCTCGAGGTCGATCAGCAGCATGCGGCCCGGCTGCAGCCGCCACTTCCTGACGATCCGCTCCTCAGGGATGTTCAGCGTGCCGGCTTCCGAGGCCATCACCACCAGATCGTCGTCGGTGACGACGTAGCGCGCCGGCCGCAGGCCGTTGCGATCCAGTGTCGCGCCGATCTGCCGCCCGTCGGTGAAGGCGACGGCCGCCGGCCCGTCCCACGGCTCCATCAGCGCCGCGTGATACTCGTAGAAGGCCTTGGTCTCGTGCGGCATCTGCTTGTTGCCGGCCCAGGCCTCCGGGATCAGCATCATCATCGCGTGGGTCAGCGAGTAGCCGCCCTCGGTCAGGAACTCGAGCGCGTTGTCGAAGCAGGCGGTGTCGGACTGGCCCTCGTAGGAGATCGGCCACAGCTTGGAGATGTCGTTGCCGAACAGCTCCGAATCCACCGAGGCCTGGCGCGCCGCCATCCAGTTGACGTTGCCGCGCAGCGTGTTGATCTCGCCGTTGTGGGCGACCATCCGGTACGGATGGGCGAGCTTCCAGGACGGGAAGGTGTTGGTGGAGAAGCGCTGGTGCACGAGCGCGAGCGCGCTCTCGAAGCGCGGATCGGTGAGATCCTTGTAGTAGGCGCCGAGCTGGTAGGCGAGGAACATGCCCTTGTAGACCAGCGTGCGCGCCGACAGCGAGACGACGTAGAATCCGATATCCCGGCCTTCGGTCTCGGCGTAGACCCGGTTGGATACGACCTTGCGCAGGATGAAGAGCCTGCGCTCGAAATCGTCGTCGGAGGCCAGCGCGGGTGCCCGGCCGATGAACACCTGCCGGTGGACCGGCTCCGTGGCGACGATCTCCGGGGCCTTCGACAGCTCCTCGTTGGAGACCGGCACGTCGCGCCAGCCGAGCACCGTCTGGCCTTCCTCGCGCACGACCTCCTCGAACACCGCCTCGATGTGCCGACGCGCTTCCTCGTCCTGCGGCATGAAGACGTGGCCGACGCCGTAGTGGCCGGGCTCCGGGAGCGTAACGCCCTGCGCCGCCATCTCCTCGCCGAGGAGGCGATGCGGGATCTGCACGAGCATGCCCGCGCCGTCGCCCATCAGCGGATCGGCGCCGACCGCGCCGCGATGCGTGAGGTTCTCCAGGATCTGCAGCCCCTTCTCGACGATCGAGTGGGACTTCTGGTTCTTCATGTGGGCGATGAAGCCGACGCCGCAGGCGTCGTGCTCGTTGCGCGGGTCGTAGAGGCCCACCGCGTCCGGCAGCGTGCGCGGCGCGTTCCGCACGGCGGGCGCCTCGATCGCCTCGGCGGTGGATCCGATCGGCGCGGCGTTGGCTGGCGTCAGCTTCGTCATCGCGTTCTCTCCCGTCGTCGCGCCGCTGGAGCCGGCCGCGCGGTTGTTGCCGGCGCCAGCGGCGGCTGCGGGATGCGTCATCCCGAGGCCACGCCGAGGCTGCCGAACATTGTTCGCCATTCTACCGGCCTTTTCGCATGGCCGTCCGTGTCAAGGATAGAACCCGGCCGCGTCTTTTCGGCGCGCGATGCGCGCCGTTCCGCCTGAAGCCGCCTATTATGGCAGTGCTACTGTCCTATCCTCGGCAATATGACAGAAGCGCGGGCGAGGGACAAGACGTGGGCCGGATCTGCCGCTTCGCGACGCCCCCGGGGCCAGTCGCACAGGGCCCCGCCGAGGTGCGTAGGCGGTTCATCAAATACCGCGCTTTCCCGACGAACCGATGCCGGCAGGATCCGTTTCGGCCACAGGAGAACATACTCGCCCCGAGTATCGTTGAAGCCGCGTCGCACGGACGCCGGCATGCTCCTGACGAAACAAGGGACATCACCCATGCTCTATCACGACAAGCGTCTGCAGTACCCCGTCAAGGTCGAGAACCCGGATCCGGCCTTCGCCCGCATGCTCCAGCAGGCCATCGGCGGCGTCGAGGGCGAGATCCGCGTCGCCATGCAGTACTTCTTCCAGGCCTGGGGCGCCCGCGGACCCAACCCGAAATACCGCGACATGCTCCTGCACACGGCCACGGAAGAAATGGGCCACATCGAGATGCTGGCGACCGCGGTCGCGCTCAACCTCGAGAAGGCGCCTGCCAGCCTGCAGGAAGCCGGCGCCGCCGACAACATCGTCGGGGCCGTGATGGGCGGCGAGAACCCGCGCCACGTGATCGAGGGCATGCTGCAGCGGCACATCCTCTCCACCGGCATGTCGGCCTACCCGGCCAACGCGGACGGCGTGCCCTTCGACATGTCGCACATCTACGCCAGCGGCAATCTGGCGGCCGACATGTACTGCAACGTGGCGGCCGAAAGCACCGGCCGCGTCCTGGCGACGCGGATCTACAATGCCGCGCACGACCAGGGCATGAAGGACATGCTGCATTTCATGATCGCCCGCGACACGATGCACCAGCAGCAGTGGCTGGCGGTGATCGAGGAACTCGGCGGCCACGCCGGCGCCCTGCCGATCCCCAACAGCTTCCCGCAGGAGAAGGAAAACCAGGAGCACAACTACGACTTCTTCGCCACCGCGGTGGACGGCTCGCCGCCGCCGGCCGGCCGCTGGACGGAAGGGCCGTCGCTCGACGGCAAGAGCCAGTACACTGTGTTCCAGAACCAGCCGCTCGGCGACGTGCCGGATCTCGGGCCGGCGCGCCCCGACAGCAGCGCACAGAAGGAGCAGATGTAACAGTCTGCAAGACGGAGGGCTCCGCACAAGCGGGGCCCTACCCCGACTTCCCGCACGCGCGCCAGCTCTTCCTGACCCCTCGTCCTTCGGCGATTTCTCCGTCAGGAAGCCCAGAGGAGCACGGACCATAGACAGTACGGTATCGAACGGCCGCATCGAGCTTAGACGGAGCGACGACGAGAAGAAGCCTCTCCTGCTGCGTCTCAGTCGCATCGAAGGCCAGGTGCGTGGTCTGAAGGCGATGATCGCGGAAGACCGCTACTGCCTGGACGAAATCCAGCAGGTGAACGCGATCACGGCTGCCTTGCGCGAGCTGTCGCTCCTCATCATCGGGCAGCACGTCGCCGAGGGGGTCAAGGCCGCTTCCCACCCCGCCGAGTCCGACGACACCGTGCCGTCGGCGATAGAAGACGTGATGCGGGTACTGCGCGCCGCCATGCGCGCATGATCGATCTGGACGGTCCGGCAGCCCGACAGGTGTCACCCCGTGCGGCCGTCCCTGAGCTTGCCCTTTGCTGCGCCGCATTATAGGTCGGCGCCATGATCTTTGCTTCCGACAACTGGTCCGGCGCCCATCCCGCCATCAACGCCGCTATCGCCGCCGAGAGCGGGGGAATGGCCGCCGCCTACGGCGCCAGCACCCTCGATCGGGCGGTCGAGCAGCGCTTCAACGAGATCTTCGAACGCGAGGTGGCGGTGTTCTTCGTCGGCACCGGCACGGCTGCGAACTCGCTCGCCTTCGCCGCGGTGAACCGGCCGGGGGGCGTCGTGCTCTGCCACCGCGAGGCGCATGTCATCGAGGACGAGTGCGGCGCGCCGGAGTTCTTCACCCACGGCGCCAGGTTGGCGCCGATCGACGGCGAAGGCGGGCGCATCGACCCGGTGAACCTCCAGCGCGAACTCAGCCGCTTCAAGCCCGACTTCGTCCATGCCGGGCAGCCGATGGCCGTGTCGATCAGCCAGCCCGGGGAGGCCGGCACGCTGTATTCGGTCGAGGAGATCCAGGTCATCGCCGGAATCGCCCATGGCCGCGATCTCGCCCTCCACATGGACGGTGCGCGCTTCGCCAACGGGCTTGCCGCAACCGGGCTGTCGCCCGCGGAGATGACCTGGAAGCGGGGCGTCGACATCCTCTCCTTCGGCGCGACGAAGAACGGCTGCTGGTGCGCCGAAGCGGTCGTCTTCTTCGAGCCCGAGCGCGCCCGGCAGTTTCCCTACATCCGCAAGCGCGGGGCGCAGCTGTTCTCCAAGACCCGCTTCGTCGCCGCGCAGTTCATGGCCTATTTCGAGGACGGGCTCTGGCTGGAGATGGCCGGTCATGCCAACGCCATGGCCGACCGGCTCCGCGCCGGCATCGACGCCAGCTCGCATGCCCGCCAGGCGTGGGAGACGCATACCAACGAGAGCTTCGCCATCCTGGACAAGCCGACCGCGGCGCGGTTGCGCGCCGAAGGTGCGGTGTTCTACGATTGGAACGCGCCGCACGCGCTGCACGAGTTGATCGGCGAGAACGAGACGCTCGTGCGTCTGGTCACCAGTTGGTCGACCGGCGAAGACGAGATCGGACGGTTCTGCCAACTGCTCGGCTGAGGCGTTGACGATCGACATACTGACGGAACCTACGGGCAGGGGCAGGATTCCTGCCTGAAGCAAAGGAGGCTGTCATGTCCACAGACGCTTACGAGCAAGGCAAGCTCGCCTTCCAGCACAATCACCCGATGTCATCGTGCGAATACCCGGCCGGCTCCACGTTCCGAGCCGCCTGGATGGAAGGCTGGACCGAGGCACGCAATGCCGCCCCCGGCGAAGGCGGCGAGCGTCCCGGCATGATGTCGGACGCCAAACGCGCCACCCGCGTCGGCCAGTCGGACGTTCACGAGTCGTAAGAGAAATGCGCCGACCGCTACGCGCGCGGCCGGTCCATTCGCCCCAACGCAGACGGCGCCCGAAGAGGGCGCCGTCGTCTTGCTTGTTATCGCCGGAGTCAGGCGGCGTTCGCCTCGATCTGCCGGGCGTTCCCGTTGCCGGCAGCGGTCGAGATGTCGATCTTGCGGGGCTTCATTGCTTCCGGAATGACGCGCACCAGATCGATGTGCAGCAGCCCGTTCTTCAGACTGGCGCCCTTGACCTCGACATATTCGGCGAGCTGGAAGCGGCGCTCGAAGGCGCGCCCGGCAATGCCGCGATAGAGGGTCTCGTAAGCCTCTTCCTCTTTCTGCTCGGCCTTCTCGCCCTTCACCGTCAGCACGTTCTCGCGCGACTCGATCGACAGCTCGGTGTCGCCGAAGCCCGCGACGGCCATCGTGATGCGGTAGGCGTTCTCACCGGTCCGTTCGATGTTGTAGGGCGGATAGGTCTGCCCGCTATCCGGCTGCGACACGCCGTCGAGCATGGAGAAGAGCCGGTCGAAGCCGACGGTCGAACGATAGAGGGGGGCGAAGTCGATATGACGCATGGTGTTCTCCTGTTGAGCAACGTTGGCGTACCTGGACCGGACACGGCATCCCACATCGGGCAACACCTCCGGGCCAGCGGCCCCTTCCGGCGACCGCAGGAGAAAAATGGTGGGCGGGATTTCCGGTTCAAGATTTTCTCGAGCGGATTTTTTCCGGGCCTGCGAAGTCGCGCGGGGCGCCTCCCCGCTTGCTGAACCCCGGATGAACGCCGCCTTCCGGCATCGTTCACCTCGCTTCGTTCATATTCGCTGCATAGTCGAGCGGCTCGTTCCTGAACGGGAGACCGCGCCGCGCATCGACCGACCGTTTGCCGCCTTCATCACGGCGGATCCCCAAACGGCCGCAGCGTCCCGTCCCTTCCGTTGCGGCCGCTTCGGCCGGGAACCTCAAACGGGGTTCCCGGCCTCCCTCACCCGACGCCGCGTCACGCGACGTCGGACGCCTCCTGCGACTGCCGATGGCCTTTGACCCGCGGCAGCAGGGCGCCTACAAGCCCTGCGTCACGCGTCGTTTCCGGACCGGCCGGAGCGGGCGTCCAGCCATTCCAGCCAAGCCCGGAGCGATGAGCGCCACCCAAGAAACGAGCGAACTGGTCGTCGTGGAGGGCAATCCGGCCCCGGCGGGCATTACCGTGCAGAATCTGCGGACGCTAAACGGGGTCCGGCTGCGCTGCGCCGTCTCTCCCAGCAGCATCGACGCGACGCGCGGCACAGTCATCCTGCTGCAGGGCCGGAACGAGGCCATCGAGAAGTATTTTGAGACGATCGCCGATCTCAATCGGCGCGGCTACATGGTGGTGACCTTCGACTGGCGCGGACAGGGCGGCTCCGACCGGCTGCTTCGGCGCAGCCGCCTCGGTCATGTCCGGCACTTCGGCCAGTATGTCGGCGACCTCGAATGCGTCATCCAGGACATCGTGCTCCCCGACTGCCGCGGGCCCTACGCCATCCTGGCCCATTCCATGGGCGCCCTGGTGGCGCTGAGGGCCTCGGCGCGCCTGACCAACATCGTGGAGCGCATGGTGCTCTGCGCGCCACTCATCGCGTTCAAGCAGCGCCGGATGGGCACGCGCGCCATCAATCGCCTCGCCAGGGCCGCCAGCCTCGTCGGACTCGGCCGCATGCCGGTGCCGATGCGGCCCGAGCGCGGCACGACGCTCGCCAGCAACGTGTTGACCAGCGATGGCCGGCGCTTCCGGCGCAACCGCGATCTCCTGGAGGAGGCACCGCAGCTCTTCGTCGGCAAGCCGACCATGTCCTGGCTCGCCGCCGTCACCGGCGCGATGGTCCGGCTGGACGATTCCGACGAGATCGCCCGGCTCTCGGTCCCGACCCTGATGATCTGCGCGGGTGGTGACGAGGTTGTCGGCACGGCGTCGGCCGAACGGCTCGCATGGCGGATGCGCAGCGGCTCGAGCCTGACGATCCCCTTTGCCCGGCACGAATTGCTGCAGGAGGCCGACCGCTACCGCGAGCCCCTGCTCGAGGCCTTCGAGGCCTTCACCGGAACAGCGCTGCCGCTCCCCGAGCGCCTCCTGCCAGACCCGGCCGCGGGCGGAGACGGTTCAGCTGTTGAGAATGTCGAGAGCCTGGCGATGGAGAGCGGGGGTCGCTGACGCGACGACGTCGCCGCCGGCTTCCGGCCGCTCCCCGGCGAAAGTCGTGATCACCCCGCCGGCGCGCTCGATGATCGGCACCAGGGCGACGATGTCGTAAGGCTTGAGCCCGGTCTCCACCACCAGGTCCGCGTGCCCAGCGGCCAACATGCAGAAGGCGTAGCAGTCGACGCCGAAGCGCGTCAGCCGCGCCCGCTGCTCCAGTTCCTCGAAGCGGTGCAGCGCCCTGCCCACGAACAGCCGCGGCGTGGTGGTGAACAACGTCGCAGCCGCCATCTCCTCGGTCCGGCGCACGGCAAGCTGCGTCCGGCGGCCGCCATGCATGAGCCAGGCGGCTTCGGCATCGGCGAAGAACCGTTCACCGGTGAAGGGCTGCGACATGACGCCGAGGCGGGCCTTGCCGCTCTCGCAATAGCCGATGAGCGTCCCCCAAACCGGCACGCCGGCGATGAAGGCGCGGGTCCCGTCGATCGGATCGATCACCCAGAGCTGGTCGCCGTCCCCGGCCGCGCCGAACTCCTCGCCGAGGACGGCATGGTGCGCATAGCGCGCCCGGATCGCGGCGACGATCGCCTGTTCCGCGGCCCGATCCGCTTCGGTCACCGGGTCGAAGGCGGCAGCAAGTTTGTTGTCGACGCTGGCGCCATTGCGGAAGCGCGGCAATGTCTCCGCGTCAGCCACGTCGGCGAGCATCAGCAGGAAATCGACGTCCGGGGAGTCCATGGGCGTTCCGATCAGGTCAGAAAACAGGCAGCTTCTGCAAAAATAATCGGCGATCGTTACATCTGCACGAATTAGTGCATTTTTGTCTTGACAGGCTTGGGGCCCGATCGTAATTTTTGCAGTGCGGCATTAGCGTGTCGTTGCCCTTACGGGCGTTTCCTCCCTAGACTCTAGACCGCACTGCCTCAACGCAGTGCGGTTTTTTTGCCAGGCGAAGCTGCGTGGGGCGCTACTCGGCAGCGGCGGCCGGCCGGAGGTATTCGGCGTCGACGTCCGCCGCGAACCCGGCCGCGAAGGCAGCAAGCCGGTCTCTCAGGAGGGCGAAGCCATCATGCGGCCGGTAGGTCCGTTCGTCGGCGTACAGCGCGCGATTGATCTCGATCTGGATGGCGTGGAAGCCCATCGACGGGCGCCCGTAGCGCTCGGTGATGAAGCCGCCAGCATAGGGCTTGTTCCGGGCGACGTCGTAGCCCAGCGCCGCAAGGCGCGAACTGGCGATCGCGACCAGCCGCCCGGCGGCACTCGTGCCGAACCGGTCCCCGATCACCATGTCGGGCCGCCGGCCGCCCGGCAGCGCCCTGACGCTCGAGGGCATCGAATGGCAATCGACGAGGATCGCCAGGCCGAAACGGTCCCTCGTCCGCGTCAGCGCATCCTCGAGCGCCTGGTGGAACGGCTTGTAGACCGATTCGATCCGCTGCAGCCCTTCCGACAGCGGCAGCGCCGTACGGTAGATCTCCTCGTTCTCCGCGACGATGCGTGGGATCGTGCCGAGACCGCCGGCCACGCGGACCGAGCCGGAATTGGCGTAACCGGGAAGCGCCTCGGCGAACATGTTCGGATCGAGTTCGTACGGCTCGCGGTTGACGTCGAGATAGGCCCTCGGGAAACGGGCGGCCAGAAGCGGCGCCCCCAGGTCCGTCACGAAGTCGAACAGCCGGTCGACGAAGAGATCTTCGGAGCGGCGGACCGATTCGCTGGTGAGGCGGGTCGCCCGGATCAGGTCCTCCGGATAGTCCCGGCCGCTGTGCGGTGAGCAGAAGACGAAGGGAATGCGTGATTCGGCGGGCTCGATGAGTTGAAAGGCGGGGACGTCGCCGCTGGCCGTCCTGACTGTTGGCACGTTCCCCAATCTCGCTCCTTCCAGCGACCATTCGCCAAAAAAATCACAGCCGCCATGCAAGCAGCCATTCCTTTTAGAAAATGTTTCGGCATTCTGCTATGCAACCGGTTTATGAACGAAGCAGCCGCCGGGATCGTTTCCCCGACCGCATCCGGATAACGTGAATGTCAAAGATACTACTGGCCGAAGATGACAACGACATGCGCCGCTTCCTTGCCAAGGCGCTGGAGCGCGCCGGCTACGAGGTGGTCACCTACGACAATGGCGGGAGCGCCTATGAGCGCCTGCGCGAGGAGCCGTTCTCGCTTCTGCTGACCGACATCGTCATGCCCGAGATGGACGGCATCGAGCTGGCGCGCCGCGCCACCGAACTCGACCCGGACCTGAAGGTCATGTTCATCACCGGCTTCGCGGCGGTCGCCCTGCATCCCGATTCCAAAGCCCCCAAGGACGCCAAGATCCTGTCGAAGCCCTTCCATCTGCGCGAACTGGTGGACGAAGTGGCGAAGATGCTGGCGGACGCGGCCTGAGACACTGCGGCGGCAGGGCCGGTTGCCCCCTGTCGCGGAAGGCTATTGACGGCGGCTTCGGACCTGTGGTCTATGCCGCTCCGTCGGATGGGCGTGTAGCTCAGCGGGAGAGCACTTCGTTGACATCGAAGGGGTCACAGGTTCAATCCCTGTCACGCCCACCATCCGAGCTTCCAGGACAGGAATGCGGTCCATCCGGGGCGGAAGCGCTTCAGACGAACGCCTGATCCCGTAGCTTCTTTATCCTGAACGGCGGTGCAACCCGGGGCGCAGGCTTCGTGAGCCGCGATACGTAATCTGGCCGCGCCAGCGAAGGCGCTCACCGGCCCTACTTTCCTCTCCTCGCGATCCTCTCCCCCGCGCCGTCTTACTGCCTTGGCTGCCCGCGCCGGGCGTCTCAGCACGTCATCCGTGCACGGCATTCGAGGAAGCCGCATCCCGGCGCGCTGCGGACTTCGGCTTGCGGCGATCGGCTGCGACCGGCCGGAAGGTCGCGCAGGCTCAGCATGCCGAGGGCACTCGACACTCTACTGCCGTCAGAACGCAGGTGACGGTTTGCAGGTCGGAATCGCTTACGCGTCAGATACTTGATCGAAGGCAGTGGCGCTCACGCAAGTTGCGGGCGGCGACGGGGCGGAACTCTCAGCGCGGTGGAGGATTAGGTTCGCAACGACACCGTTTCAGGAGGAAAGACATGAATCGTAACGTCACAGCCATCTATCGCACCTTTGCCGTAGCGGATCTTGTCCGTCAGGAACTGGAGGCGGAGGGCGTTTCGCGCAGCCATATCCACGTGATCCCGGATCATGACCGCGCGACGGCGACCGACGACGACGATCACCGGCGCTACAACGACCAGATCCACGACCTGCATCTTCCGGACAACGATGTCCGGACGTATCAGTCCAGCATCCGCCGAGGCGACTACGTCGTTTCCGTCCATACGGACGACGGGCGGGTCGAGCGGATCCAGGCCATCATGCGCCGTCCGGAAGCCGAGGCCTACAACCTCGATGCCCGTGATGCGGAATTCCGCGACGAGGAACTGGTCGCCTACAGCGATAGCAGCCGCGGGACGGTCGATCCGGCGATGCGCGGCGAGCGTGATCCGGCCCATACCGATCCGAGCCTGAGGTCCTACCGTCGCCGTTCGGCGCTGACCGGCTACTGAGCCGATCGTCCCACAGAACCGAGATTTTACAGGAGAGACACGTGAGCAACTATCGCGACCCCAAAGTGACGACGACCGAGAAGAAGAGCAGCGCCGGCAAGTGGATCGGCATTGCCATCGCAGTCATCCTGGCCCTGCTCCTGCTGGCCTGGCTGCTCGGCTCCTTCGACGGGACCGAGACCGACACCGTGCCGGTGGTGACGGAAGAGCCTGCAGCGGTGACGCCGACGCCGGATGCGGTCGTCGTGCCTGAAGCAGATTGACCATGGAATAATGGTCGGCGTGCGCCGGAGGATTCCGGCGCACGCATCACGAACATACAAGGCCTGGCGGGTCCGACGTTCTGGTCGGAACAAAGAATTCATCCGGAGCGCGACAGGATGCCACGGGATCGAGACTATGAGGATCGATCAGCCAAGGGCCGATCCGGCTTCGGATACTTCATCATGCTGATCGCGGGTGTCGCCGTCGGCGCCGTGATCCTGTACGACTGGGGAAGCTCCGGCCCCAAGAACCGGATTGCACCGCAGCAGTCGGCCCCCGGCTCTCCCTCCGAACCGCCGCCAAGACCGGCGACAGGCCCGGGCGTGATACAATGAAGAGCCTCGGGTCTCGGAAGGGGAGCGCCTCGTATCCTGCGACGGCTGCGCCTTTCGGAACCTGTTCCGGCGCTCAGAACGCGACGACCACCTTCACGGTGTCGTCGCCCGGATCGTTGTCCGCCGTCTCGAATCCCAGCTCACGCGCCATGCGCAGCATCGTCGCATTCTCGCGCAGGATTTCGCCGTAGACACGCTGCAGGCCCCGCCTGCGTCCGTAATCGAGGATCGCGGTCATCAGGCGATAGCCGAGCCCGCGGCCCTTCATGTCGGAGCGGACGAGGACGGCAAACTCCGCCGCCTCGTTCTCCGGGTCGGAAACGAGCCGCACCACGCCCAGGATCGAGGGAACGCCGGCCTCTTCTCCTATCGCGACCAGCGCCATCTCCCGATCGTAATCGATCTGCGAGAAGCGGGCGGCCGTCTGGTGCGGGAAGGTCCTGATCTGCCCCATGAAGCGCAGGCGCAGGTCGCGCGGCGTGCAGCGCTCGACCATCGCGACGAGCGCCGCCTCGTCCTCGGGACGGATCGGCCGCAGGAGAAGCGACGTGCCGTCGGCAAGATTGATCTCCTGCTCGAACTCGCGCGGGTACGGCCGGATCGCCGGTCCGACCCTTTCCGTCGCCGGTTCGCGAACACTTACGCGCGCATCCAGCGCGATCACCCCCCCGGCGTTCGCCAGCAGGGGATTGATGTCCAGCTCCGCGACTTCCGGCAGCAGCACCGCGAGCTCCGACAGGCGGATCAGCACCTCGATGAGGAGTTCGAGGGGGACGGGCGGCACGTCGCGGAAACCGTCGAGCAGTTTCGAAATGCGCGTCGAGCGGATCATTTCGCGCGCCAGAATGGAATTGAGCGGCGGCAGGCCGATCGACCGGTCCCCGATCAGTTCGGTCGCCTTGCCGCCGCGCCCGAACAGCACCACCGGGCCGAAGGTGGGATCCGACGCGATGCCGGCGATCAGTTCCTGCGCGTCCGCGCGCACGATCATCGGCTGGACGGAGAAGCCCTCCAGCGGTGCCTCGGGTGCATGCTGGCGGATCGTCTCGAGCATCGTTTCGGCCGCCGCCTTCATCTCCTCGGCAGACCGGATGTTGAGCCGCACACCACCGACATCCGATTTGTGGCTGATCGCCTGCGAGACGATCTTGAGCACGGCCGGTCCGCCCACTTCGCCAAAGCGCTGCGCTGCCTCGCCCGGATCTGCGGCCAGAAGGGTCTTCACGATCGGAATGCCGAACAGGGACAGTAGCTGCTTGGACTCGGGCTCGGTGAGGGTCGTCCGCCGGCCGGCCAGCGCACCGCGCACCAGCTCACGCGCCGCATCGAGAGCGTCCGGGCCGATCACCACGCCCGCCGCCGGCGTCTCCATCAGCATGTCCTGGTTCCGCCGGTAGCGATGGAGATGCATGAAGGCGCGGATCGCCTTGTCCGGCCCGTCAAACGTGGCGATCTTGCGGGCGGCGAAGAAGTCGCGCGCGGGAGCGGCGGCGGTGCCGCCCAGCCAGGTTGTCAGGATCGGCAGGCGCGGTCGCCGCGTCGCGGCATCGGCCACGGCCTCGGCGCCCTCGATGGGGTCGGCGACCGCGGTGGGGCAGTTGATCACCAGGATGGCGTCGCTCTCCTGCTCCTCGCCGAGGATCTCGAGCGCGGCAGCGTATCGCTTGCCGTCCGCGTCGCCGACGATGTCGATCGGGTTGCCGCGAGACCAGGCCGCCGGCATCGCCGCGTCCAGCCTGGTTATCGCCGCCTCGCTCAGCGGCGCCAGCCTGCCGCCTTCCGCCTCCAGTGCGTCCACCGCCAGAACGCCGGCGCCGCCGCCATTGGTGAGGATCGTCAGGCGGTCGTCGCCGACGCGCAGCCGCGTCGCCAGCGTCGCAGCGGCCTCGAACATCTCGTCGAGCTGGCCGACGCGCAACAGCCCGGCGCGGCGGAAGGCCGCGTCGTAGACGGCGTCGGATCCGGCGAGCGCGCCGGTGTGGGACTGGGCGGCACGGGCGCCCTCGGCGCTGCGCCCCGCCTTGATCACCACGACATGCTTCGCGCGCGCGGCGATGCGTGCCGCGGACATGAATTTCTTCGCATGGGTGACGTTCTCGACATAGAGCAGGATCGAACGCGTCGCACGATCGGCAGACAGGAAGTCGAGCATGTCCCCGAAGTCCACGTCGCACATGTCGCCGAGCGACATCACGTGCGAAAAGCCGATGCCGCGCTCGTCGGCCCAGTCGAGCACCGAGGTGACGATGGCGCCCGACTGGCTGACCAGGGCAATGTCGCCCGAGCGCGGCGTCAGATGCGCGAAGCTGGCGTTGATCCCCTTTGCCGGAGAGATGACGCCGATGCAGTTCGGCCCGACGATCCGCATCAGATGCGGCCTGGCCGCCTCCAGCATCTCGCGCTTCAGGTCGCGCCCGTTGCCGGCGTTTTCCAGTCCGGCACTGATGACGACTGCGGCGCGACAGCCGCGCTGGGCGAGTTCGGCGATCACGCCGGGAACCGTCGCTGCGGGCGTTGCCACCACTGCAAGATCCGGCGTAATCGGCAGGGCGTCGATCGACCGGTAATTCAGCGTCGACTGGATGGCGAACTCGTGCGGGTTCACGGTCATGACCGGCCCGGCGAACCCGCCACGCAGAAGGTTCTCGGCCAGCACGCGGCCGACCGTCCCCGGCTCGTTGCTGGCGCCGACGAGCGCGATGGCGCGCGGCGCGAAAATCGCGTCGAAATTGCGGATACTCATCGTGTCTCCGTCGCGTTCGGGCCTGGCATCACGGTCAGCCGCCGGTGCAGGCTGGCGAGCGCATGAGGTGCCTCAGGCAAAGTCGCACGGCCTTGATGCCGGTCAACCCGTAAACGGCTGTCGGTCTCGCACTTATGCGCGCCATGGCCTATTTGGGCGACGGGCGGGCGCCCGCGGGAGGAGATCGGCATGGCGACACCTGGCGTTTTGGACAAGGCTTTTGCGGCAGGCGACACGGCAGGGTTGATCGCCGCGGGTCTCGCCGAAGAGGACGCGCGCACGGTGCTCGACATCGGTGCCGGAGCCGGCATGCTCGCCAGGGCGCTCAGCGCCCGCGGCCACGACGTGACCGGGATCGACCCGAACGCCGCGGCGATCGAGCGCGCTCGAAGGGACGTGCCGGAGGCCCGCTTCGAGGTGGGCGGCGCCGAGGCCCTGCCCTTTCCGGACGGCAGCTTCGACGCGGCGGTCTTCCTCAACTCGCTGCATCACGTGCCGGCGGACCTCATGGCCAGGGCGCTGGCGGAATCGGCCCGGGTGACGCGCCCGGACGGGCCGATCTTCGTGGTCGAGCCGCTGGCCGAAGGGCCGCATTTCGAGGCGCTGCGCCCGGTGGAGGACGAGACGGCCGTACGGGAGGCAGCGGCGCGGGCGATCGCCGACGCTGTCCGGAACCAGTCCCTCAAGCTGCGGGGGAACGTCGTCTACCAGCGCCAGGAGCGCTACGCGGACGCGCAGGCATTCATCGACCGGCTCGTCGCGATCGCGCCGAACCGGGCGGCCGTCATCGCCGAAAAGCGCGACGAGGTGACCCGGCTGTTCGACGCCGGCGCCAGGTCCGATGCGGCCGGCGGCAAGCTGCTCGCGCAGCCGCTGCGAATCTACTGGCTGCGCGTTCCTGCCTGAAACCGTGCAGCGTCCTACCTTCCGGTAGCGCCGCGCCGTCCGTCGCAGCAGGAGCGAGGCGCGTCCGGAACCTTCACGCCAAGCAGATGTCGCCGACGCCCCTTCGACCTTCAAGTCCAGTGAGCATTAGTGAACATTTCAATCGTCGCATTTCTTGCAGAAGGCCGAAAATGCCAGATAATCGTCAAATTGCCACAAATATTCACTGCAATCTTTAAACCGTTTTAATCCCGCAGTTCCTAAGGTCCGAGCCGCTGCATCACATCGGGGCGAAGAAAATGCTAACGCGGCGATATCTTATTGGAAACTGACGAAATCTCGACCGCGGTCCTGGCATCGCTGCTGGAACAGATGGGGCGAAGACTGCACTCGCAGGGCTATTCGTCGCAGCTGTTCCCCGCGCAGTGGGCGGCGCTTCGCTATGTGCAGCTGGCAGTGCCGGAACGCCGCACGGCGATCGATCTCGCGCGTTTCCAGGGGCTGGCTTCCGGCGCCGTTGCGCGCACCGTCAGGACCCTGATCAGCAAGGGCTACCTGGTGAAGCGCGGGACGATCGGGCGCGGCAGGGCGGAGCAACTGGAGCTCACCGATCGCGGCATCGCGCTGCTCAAGAAGGATCCGCTCCGCCGGGTGGCCGAAGCCCTGAACGGCCTCGACGACACTGAGCGGCGGACACTGGCCAAGAGCCTCGAGACGGCGATCCGCGCCACGATGCCCGGCAATACTCCCTCCCAGCCGTAGGTAGCTAGGCATCTTCCGCCGGCACGACGTCGACCGCCAGAGGCAGGTGGTCAGACGCATGGGCCATCCAGTCCGGCACCTCGCGGCGCAGGACCTGCAGCGAGGGCGAAGCGTAGAGCCGGTCGAAATGCGCCAGCGGCCACCGTGCCGGCCAGCTGGGCGCGGATACGCGGACCGGAAGATGCTCGCGGAGCGCTGAATCCACCGCGCCGTTGCGGCGCCATTCGTTGAAGTCGCCGAGCACGATCGCCGGCATGCCGGCCCGCCCGACCGTCGAGGCCAGGAAAGCTGCCTGCACACGCCGGTTCCGCGGACCGAGGCCCAGATGGGTCGCCACGGCCCGTACGGGGCCGATCGCCGTCTCGCAAACGGCCTCCACCGCTGCGCGCGGCTCGAAGCCGCCCCCGGGAAGGACGTGGACCCGGCTTTCGCGGATCGGGTTGCGCGACCAGAGCAGATGGCCGTAATCGCGCCGCTCGCGGCGCACCGTGCGGGCTTCGACAACGTGGCCGCCGAGCCGCGCCGCGAAGAATTCGAAGGCAAGGGCCCGTCGGCCGAGATGCGAGCGCCCGTCGACCTCCTGCAGCGCGAGGATGTCCGGATCGAGCGTCGCGATGACCGCCAGCGTGCGTTCGGGGTCGCACCGACCGTCGCGTCCGATCGAGCCGTGGCAGTTCCAGGACACGACACGGAGGCGGCGGCCAGCGGCGGCCTCAGTCGAGGAAATGCCGGTCACTGGCATCGAGTTCGGCCCGCATCCTGGTGACGAGCAGGCTGGAGTCAGCCGTGCAATTGTCGTGGGTCAAGAGTTCGCCTGGCTCGACGACCGCCGTCACCCGGGCCTTCTCCGCAAGACCCAGCGGCAGCGCCCGCCTGGTGCGCGCGTGCGACCAGCCCATCGCGTAGCCGCGATAGTCCGACTGGCCGATCCGCCCGAGCGCCTCGCCGGGCATCAGGCGTCGCTTGGCGACGGCGCCGCATTCCGCCACCGGCCGATCGACCGGCACCATGTCCGGGCGGCGGTACATGACGGCCCGCGCGGCCGACAGCGGGGTCTCCAGGCTGGTGAGGTGGAACGGGCGGATGAGACCGAAGCAGGGGCCGGAACCGACCTTCAGATCGGCCATGCGCTCGATGGCGCGCGGATGGCGCGGCTTGACGACGCAGAACACGCCCGGGGCGACGCCCTTGCCGATCGTGTAGTCGACGCAGCCCGAGCGCGAGAGGATGCCGCCGTCTTCTTCGGTGCAGAGGACGTGGCCGAGACTGGCCGCGGTCGCCTCCGGGCCGTGCATGCCGGGAACGTCGGGCTGGAGGCCGGTGCAGTTGGCGATGGCGGTCATCTCCACCATGGTCTTCGAGCCGTCGATGAATTCGACCAGCATCCGCGCGTTCATGTTGCGGGCGCGGGCCTCGTCCTCGTATTCCTCCGGGATCGCGTCATGGCGGAGCGGGTTGTTCTTGCCCTTGCCGGCGGCGACGACCTCCATGCCAAGGCTCTGCGCGAAGCCGATGAGTTCCAGCGTCGCGGCCGGCTCGTCGCCGGCCGACCCGGTATAGACGACGCCGGCTTCCCGCGCCTTGCGCGCCAGGAGGCGGCCCACCGTGATGTCGGCCTCGACATTGAGCATGACGACGTGCTTGCCGTTGCGGATGGCCTCCATCGCCAGAAACGTGCCGACCTCCGGACTGCCGGTCGCATCGACGATGACGTCGACACGGCCGCTCGCGCAGAGGGCCGCCAGATCGTCGGTCACGGCGATGCGGCCGGCCTCGATCGCCCGGTCAATGTCCTGTGGGCTCGATGCGAGCCTGCCGTGCCCCTCGTCGTGTCCGGCCAGGGCGATCGCCGCCATCGGCCGGGCGGGGCTGTTGGCCGCCACGGCGCCGATCCTGACGCCTGCCATCAGGGCGACCTGGACGACGATGTCGGTTCCCATCTGCCCCGCCCCGGCCAGGCCGATCGTGACCGGCCCATGCCGGTCGGTATAGGCAGCGAGTTCGGCGGCGAAGCCGACGCGGTCGATCATATGGCTGGCGTCCTCGATGCGGAAACGACCGGGTTCCCGGTCAACTGCGGCGTTTCTAGCGGTTTTCGCAGATGATGTAACCGCTGGCGGCGCCACCCGGCTGCCGCGTCGAATTGACCTCGATCAACGCAGCTCCCACACTCGCTTCCTAGAAACGGAACAATTACATGGCCGACGACGACACGCCGGGATCTTCCAGACCCACCCGCCAGGAACGCCTCCAGGAACAACTGCGCGCCAATCTCAGACGCCGCAAGGAACAGGCTCGAGCTCGGCGCGAGCCCCGCACGGACGAAACCAGCAACGGCGAAGGACCTTCCGCGACCGAGAGCGACAAGGAAGGGTGACCGGCCAGCCTGCGCGGTGGACCGCGAGTCGGGCTGCCAGTCCGGATGGACATTCGTCTGCCGCCCAGGCCGCCCGCGGCATGGACTTCACCGGATGGCCGACTTAGAACGGTTCTGACAAGGAGTACCGCATGATCGACTACCAGAGCCATTTTGAGTCGGCGATCGAAGCTCTCCACGCGGAGAAGCGCTACCGGGTCTTCGCCGATCTCGAGCGGATCGCGGGCCGCTTCCCGACCGCCCTTTGGCGCCATGACGGCACATCGCGCGAGATCACGGTCTGGTGCTCGAACGACTATCTCGGCATGGGCCAGCATCCAGACGTCATCGCCGCGATGACCGCCGCCGTGTCTGCCATGGGTTCCGGCGCCGGCGGCACGCGCAACATCTCCGGCACCAACCATCCGCTGGTCGAGCTGGAGCGCGAGCTCGCCGACCTGCACGGCAAGGAAGCGGCGCTGGTCTTCACCTCCGGCTTCGTCTCGAACGAAGCGTCGATCTCCACAATCGCCAGGCTGCTGCCGGACTGCCTGATCCTCTCCGACGAGCTGAACCACGCGTCGATGATCGAGGGCGTGAGAAAGTCTGGCGCCAAGAAGCAGATCTTCCGCCACAACGACGTGGCGCATCTGGAAGAGCTGCTGAAGGCCGCGGGCCCGGCGCGGCCGAAGCTGATCGTCTTCGAGAGCGTCTACTCGATGGACGGCGACGTCGCCCCGATCGAGAAGATCGTCGAGCTGGCCGAGCGCTACAACGCCATGACCTATATCGACGAGGTCCATGCGGTCGGCATGTACGGCCCGCGCGGCGGCGGCATCTCCGAGCGCGACTCCATCGCCGCCCGGATCGACGTCATCGAGGGCACCCTCGCCAAGGCCTTCGGCGTGCTCGGCGGCTACATCACCGGCACGAAGGCGCTGATCGATTCCGTACGCTCCTACGCGCCCGGCTTCATCTTCACCACGGCCCTGCCGCCGGCGCTCGCCGCCGCAGCGACCGCTTCCATCCGTCACCTCAAGAACTCGCAGAGCGAGCGTGACGCGCAGCAGCGGCAGGCGGCGCGCGCGAAGTCGGTGTTCGGCGAGGCGAACCTCCCGGTGATGCCGTCGGACACCCATATCGTGCCGCTGCTGGTGGGAGATGCGGATCTCTGCAAGAAGGCCAGCGACCACCTTCTCCAGCGCCACGGCATCTACATCCAGCCGATCAACTATCCGACCGTGCCGCGCGGCACGGAGCGGCTTCGCATCACACCGACGCCGCTTCACGACGACACGCTGATCGATACGCTCAAGGATGCGCTGGTGGAGACCTGGAAGACGGTCGGCATCGCGTTCGCCACGGAACGGCCGCAGCAAGCCGAGCGTTCGTCCGCTGTCACGTCGCTGGTGGTCTCGCAGGCGGGCGGTTAGCCTCATCGGGACCGGCGGACGGCTCCTACCGCAACGCAGGTCCCTCGATGAAAGCATCCCTGTCCGCCCTCTTGGGCAAGCTCCCACTCCCGGCTACGGCGCAATGGCCCGACGGCGTCTTCGACGTCGAGGCGCTGGCCCACGGCACCATGTCGCTGCAGGTCTTCGCGCCACGCGGCGAGGACAGGCAGCAGCC
>DASYHY010000032.1:0-5993 GCA_036252795.1 Aurantimonas sp.
TGATCGCATCGAGTTTCGGTGCGGCGGCCCAGCAGGCGAACGAGCGTGAGACGGTGCGGGTCGGCATCCTGCAATACGGCACGGTGAGCTGGGAGCTCGATGCGATGACCCGCAACGGCATCGACGAGCGGCACGGCATCGACGTCGAGCTGGTGCCGTTCGCCGGCGAGGATGCCTCGAATGTCGCGCTGCAGGCGGGCGCCGTCGACATGATCGTCTCCGACTGGCTCTGGGTCTCGCGCCAGCGTGCCACCGGCGCCGACTTCACCTTCGCGCCCTATTCCACGTCCGTCGGCTCGGTGATGGTGTCCGCCGACAGCGACCTGCAGGAACTCGTGGATCTGAAAGACAGGACGATCGGCGTCGCCGGCGGGCCGCTAGACAAGAACTGGCTGCTGATCCAGGCGCTGGCGAAACGGGAGGGTGTCGACCTCTCGGCCGAGAACGAGGTGGTCTTCGGGGCGCCGCCGCTCCTGATGGCGAAGGCCGAGTCGGGCGAGCTCGATGCCGTCCTGAACTTCTGGCACTACGCTGCCCGCCTCGAAGCCCAGGGCTTCCGCACCCTGATCTCCGGCACCGAGGCGGCGATGGCGATGGGCGCGTCGGGGCCGGTCGCGGCGATCGGCTGGGTCTTCCGCGACAGCTTTGCCGAAGAGAACCCGGAGGCGATCGAGGGTTTTCTCGCCGCCAGCAGGCAGACCAAGGCGCTTCTGAAAAGCTCCGACGCGGCGTGGGCCGAGCTGGCGCCGCTGGTCAAGGCCGAGGACGAGCGGACGCTCGACGTCCTGCGCGATCGCTACCGCGAGGGCATCCCGCAGCGCAGCGCAGCGGAAGAGGTCAAGGACACGCGCGCCCTCTATCGGGTGCTGGCGGATATCGGCGGCGAGCGGCTGGTCGGGCCTTCGCCGGAACTCGTCGACGGAACCTATTTCACCGATCCCAAGAATGGCACTTGAGAGCTCTGCCGCCGGGCCCGGCCGCGGCGACAGCCGGATCCTGCCAAGCCTGATCGTCTCCGCATCGCTGGCGGCGCTGCTCGCCGCCTGGTGGATCGCCGCCTCGATCGCCGACAGCCGCGTCCTGCCCTCCCCGGCCGCCGTCGCCGCAGCGTTCTGGCGCGACGCGCGCTCCGGCGAACTGTTCTTCCATCTCGGCATGACCCTGTTCCGGGTCGCCGCCTCGTTCCTGCTTGCCATGGTCTTCGGATCGATCATCGGGGTAGCGCTCGGCATGAGCCGGCAGGCCAACCGCTTTTTCGACCCGTGGCTGATCCTCTTCCTCAACATCCCGGCGCTGGTGGTGATCGTGCTGGCCTATATCTGGTTCGGCCTCAACGAGATCGCGGCGGTCGGGGCGATCGCCGTCAACAAGATCCCGAACGTCGTCGTCACCATGCGCGAAGGCGCGCGCTCCCTCGACCGGCACCTTGCGGAAATGGCGTCGGTCTACCGCTTCGGCAGGATGAAGACGCTGCGCCACGTGGTCATCCCGCAGCTGCAGCCGTATTTCGCCGCGTCGTCGCGCTCCGGTCTGGCGCTGATCTGGAAGATCGCGCTCGTGGTCGAACTCCTTGGCCGGTCCAACGGCGTCGGCTTCCAGATCCACCTCTACTTCCAGCTCTTCGACGTGGCCGCCATCCTCGCCTATACGCTGGCCTTCGTCGTCGTCATGCTCCTGATCGAGTTCATGCTTGTCCAACCGCTCGAAAACCACGCCACCCGCTGGCGCCGCTGACGTGCTCCACGTCGCGATCCGGAACAAGGCGTTCCGCGGCGCCGACGGTGGACTCCTGCAGGCGATCGACGACGTGGCGTTCACCGTGCCTGCCGGCAGCTTCACGACGCTGATCGGGCCTTCCGGCTGCGGCAAGACCACGACGCTGCGCATCGTCCTCGGCCTCGACACCGAGTTCGACGGGAAACTCGTGCTGCCGGGCGCGACGCCGCGGGTCGCGGCCGTGTTCCAGGAACCGCGCCTCCTGCCCTGGCGCACCGTCGAGGAGAACGTCCGGCTCGCGCTGCCGCCGGGCCTCGCGGGCACCGACCTGACGGAGCTGTTCGAGATCCTCGGCCTCGAGGCGATGCGCTCGCGCTTCCCGGGCGAGCTCTCGCTGGGGCTCGCGCGACGCGCCGCGCTGGCCCGGGCCTTTGCCGTCGAGCCGTCGCTGATCCTCCTCGACGAGCCCTTCGTGTCGCTGGACGAGATGACGGCGAACCGGCTGCGGGCGCTCCTGACGGCCGTCTGGTCGGCGCGGCCGACGACGGCGCTGATGGTCACCCACAATCTGCGCGAGGCGGTGGAACTGTCGGATCGGATCGTCTTCCTGACGCCGCGCCCCGCGCGGGTGCGCGGCGTCCATGAAATCCGCACGCCCCGCCCGGAGCGCGACGCCGCCTGGCGCGAGCGCGAGGGGGCCGAGATCGACCGGCTGTTTCCGGGCGTGCTGTAACCCGGACGGCCCCGGAAGCGAGCGGGATGGCGACGCTGCACTGAGCTGGATGCGCCGAAGGGGAAGCGGCCGGGGCGCGACGGACCGCATAGAAGGGTCCGGGCAGACGCGGGGCGCCTTGCGCATCAGCCCGCCTCTCGCGGGCAATGCCGGACCGCCCGAAGCCGCCCCACCTGGCCCGTCCGCTCTTCTCGCTTGACCTGCCATGGCGGGCGGCCGACTTTCCTGCCCATGAATCAGATTCGTTCCGTGTGCGTCTATTGCGGGTCCTCCGCCGGGCGCGATCCTCAATATCTCGAAAGCGGCAAGCGGCTCGGCCGCGACATGGCCGGTGCCGGCATGCGGCTGGTCTATGGCGGCGGCACGCGCGGCATCATGGGCGCCGTCTCCGACGGCGTCATCGCGGCGGGTGGCGCGGTGACCGGCATCATCCCGCGCTTCCTGATCGACATGGAGGCGACGGAGCGCGAACTCGGCCGGCTCGACGAGTTGGTCGTGACGGAGGACATGCACGAGCGCAAGCACCTGATGTTCGAGCGCTCGGACGCCTTTGTGGCGCTGCCGGGCGGCATCGGGACGCTGGAGGAACTGGTCGAGATCATGACCTGGAGCCAGCTCGGCCGGCATGCCAAGCCGATCGTGATCGCCAATGTCGGTGGCTTCTGGGAGCCGCTGGCCCGGCTCTTCGACCACATGAGCGCCGAGGGCTTCATCCACAGCGCCCACCAGGTGCAGCCGATCGTCATCGACGACGTCGCCGACATCGTGCCGCGGCTGGCCGCGATCCGGCTCGCGGAAGCCGAGGAGGGCCGCGCCGAGATCATCGAGCGTCTCTGACGCCGGATCTCGGGCGAGCGGTTGCGGTCGGGGCGCATCGGCCTACATGGGCAGGTGCGACGGGCTGCCGCCCTCCCCGTTTCCCGATCCGGCGACAAGGACCCGCCCGCTCATGGCCGAAAAGCGCTCGACCCCGAAGCTTGAAGTCCGCATCGCCGAGAAGAGCGACGTCGACGCCATCATCGCGCTCTCGGCCAAGGTGTTCCGCGAGGAGACGGGCTATACGCGCGGCATGATCCTCGGGCAGCTATCGGCCTTTCCCGAGGGCCAGTTCGTGGTCGTCTACGAGGGCGCGATCGTCGGCTACGCCGCGACGATGATTCTCGCCGAGGACAAGGCGCTTGCCCAGCACAGCTGGGCCGAGGTCACCGGCGGCGGCTATGCGGCCATGCACGACCGGCGCGGCGAGTGGCTCTACGGCACCGAGGTCTGCGTCGATCCGGACCGGCGGCGGCTCAGGATCGGCAAGCGGCTCTACGACGCGCGGCGGCGCCTGTGCCAGGATCTCGACCTCAAGGGCATCGCGTTCGGTGGGCGCCTGCCGGGCTATCGCCGCCACGCCCGGCAGTTCCCGACCCCGCAAGCCTATCTGGAGGCGATCAAGGCCGGCACCGTGAAGGACCCGGTCGCCTCCTTTCATCTCGACGCCGGCTTCGAGCCGGTGCGCCTGCTCGAGGGCTACTACCCGAGGGACGAGGCCTCGGGCGGCCACGCCGTCCTGATGGTCTGGCGCAATCCCTATTACGATCCTTCGCGCGCCGAGCAGCCGGTCAATCGCGGCAATCCCGACGTAGTGCGTGTCGTGACGGTGCAGATGAAGGCGCGGCGCATCGCCCGCCCGCAGGCTTTCTACGACGCGGTGGAGTATTTTGTGGAGGTCGCATCCGAATATGGCGGCGACTTCGTGGTCTTCCCCGAACTCTTCACGCTGATGCTCCTGTCCTGCGAGGAGGAGGAGCTGAAGCCCGAGGCTGCGATCCGCCGGCTGACCGAGCACACGCCGGACTTCATCGAGCGGATGACGGCGATGGCGATCCGCCGCAACATCAACATCATCGGCGGCAGCCACGCCACCCGGACCGACGCCGGCGCGATCCAGAACGTCGCCTATGTCTTCCTGCGCGACGGCTCGGTGCATGTGCGCGAGAAGATCCACCCCACCCCCAACGAGCGGCAGTACTGGCAGATCAAGGGCGGCGACCGCGTCGACACGATCGAGACCGATTGCGGGCCGATCGGCGTGATGATCTGCTACGATTCGGAGTTCCCGGAGGTGGCGCGGCGGCTGACCGACCAGGGGGCCCGCATCCTCTTCGTGCCGTTCAACACCGACACGCGCCACGGCTATCTCAGGGTGCGCTATTGCTGCCAGGCACGCGCGATCGAGAACCAGTGCTACGTCGTCACGTCGGGCATGACAGGCAATCTCGGCAACGTCGACAATCTCGACATCGAGTATGCCCAGTCGGCGATCTTCACGCCCTGCGACTTCCCCTTCGCCCGTGACGGCATAGCCGCCGAGACGTCGGAGAACATCGAGATGGTGAGCGTGGCCGATCTCAACCTCGCGACGCTCAACTGGGCCCGCTACGAGGGCTCGGTGCGCAATCTGCGCGACCGGCGGCTCGATCTCTACCGCACCCGCTGGTCCGACGGCGGCTGAGCCGGACCAACCCGCACCCGGCGGTACCTCAGCCGGCAGCCACCGTCTCGGTCAGCCGCCGTGCCCGCCGCTCGGCCCGCGTCGAGCGGAACAGCGCCACGGTGTAGAGCATCAGCGCCGCCCAGATGAAGGCGAAGGCGACCAGTTGCCAGGCGCTGAACGGCTCGCCGAAGACGAAGACGGCGGTGAGGAAGATCAGCGTCGGCACGGTATATTGCAGGATGCCGATCGTCGAAAAATGCAGGAGCCGGGCGCCGGCCGCGTAGAGGATCAGCGGGATCGCCGTCAGCGGCCCCGCGCCGATCAGCATGGCCGTCTCCCAGTCATTGCCCAGGAAATGGCGCTCGCCCGGCAAGAAGGCGATCAGCAGCACCGACGGCAGAGCGAGGATCGCCACCTCCAGGAAGAAGCCCTCCGACGCGCCGACTGGCACCATCTTGCGCAGGAGGCCGTAGGCACCGAACGTCAGTGCGAGGACCAACGATATCCACGGCAGTCCGCCGGCCTTGACCGTCAGGGTCGCGACGCCGATCGCGGCGAGGCCGACCGCCACCATCTGGGTGCGTCCCGGCCGCTCGCCCAGCACCAGGGCGCCGAGGACGACGTTGACCAGCGGGTTGATGTAGTAGCCGAGCGCCGCATCGATCGCATGGCCCGCGACGATGGCGTAGACATAGGTGCCCCAGTTCACCGAGATCAGCGTCGCCGTCACCGTCGCCAGCGCGAGCGTCCTGAGGTTGGCGAAGTGCCGCCAGACGCTGCCGAGGAGGCCCTGCCACCACAGGATCAGCATGGCGAAGGGGATCGCCCAGACGACCCGGTGCCCGACGATCTCCAGCGGAGACACGTTCTCCAGCAGCTTCATGTAGATCGGCAGGATCAGGCCCCAGATCGCGAAGGCGCCGAGGGCAAAGGTGAATCCCTGACGTTGTGCGGAAACGCCCGCTGGCATGGCATGGTCCGGTGGTGGTTGAGGGTCAGCGCGGTCTAGCAGACAGGGCGGGCCGCGCCACCCGAATTCCGGTGATCGCTGTGATCACCTTT
>DASYHY010000033.1:0-32219 GCA_036252795.1 Aurantimonas sp.
TTTGCGGCGCTGAGCGTCGCCTATGTCGTCGCGAGCAATATCCGCCTCGCCGACAATTCCGCCGACAAGCTGCTGCCCTCGCTCGCCGCCATGGGCGACAGCCTGTGGTCCATGGCCTTCGTGCCGGATCGCCGCTCCGGCGACCTCCTGTTCTGGGCCGATACGATGGCGAGCCTCAGCCGCCTTTTCGGCGGGCTTGCGCTGTCGGCGGCGATCGCGCTGCTGGTCGGCTGCGCCGCCGGCTTCTTTCCCTATGCACGGGCAGCGCTCGGCCCCTTCGTGGCCGCCTTCTCGCTGATCCCGCCGATCACCATCCTGCCGATCCTGTTCATCACGCTCGGGCTCGGCGAGGCCGCCAAGATCGGCCTCGTGGTCATCGGCACCGCCCCCGCGATGATCCGGACCCTCGCGCAATCGATCCTGGCGATCCCGCGGGAGGAGCTGGTCAAGGCGCAGACGCTCGGCGCTTCCAGCTGGCAGATCATCACGAGGGTGTTCCTGCCGCAGATCTGGCCAGTGCTGATCACGGCGCTGCGGATCGGGCTGATCCCCGCCTGGATCTTCCTCGTCTCGGCCGAGGCGATCGCCTCCACCGAAGGGCTCGGCTACCGGATCTTCCTCGTCCGGCGGTATCTCGCGATGGACGTGATCCTGCCCTACGTTGCATGGATCACGCTCCTGGCCTTCCTCACCGACCGCGTCCTCGCCTTCGCCTCGCGCCGCCTGTTCGGCTGGGCGCATCTGAAGGGCGACGCGTTGTGAGCTTCGTCACCGTCTCGGGCATCCATGTCGGCTACGGCGGCACGCCGGTTATCGAGCGGGTGTCCCTGAGCGTGGAAAAGGGCGAATTCGTCACCATCGTCGGCGCGTCGGGCTGCGGCAAGTCCACCTTCCTGCGCCTGCTTCTGGGACAGGAGCAGCCGGATGGCGGCGCGATCCTCGTCGAGGGCGTGCCGATACCGCGGGAGCCGGGCCCCGACCGCGGCGTCGTGTTCCAGAAATACTCCGTCTTCCCGCATCTGACGGTGTTCGAGAACCTGCTCCTGCCAGCGGAGATCGAGGCCTCGCCCATCCTCGGGCGGCTGTTCGGCAAGGCTCGCCGCGCCGCCGCGCAAACCGCCGAGCGGCTGATGCGCGAGATCGGCCTCGGCGAAGCGCGCGACCGCTATCCGGCGCAGCTCTCCGGCGGCATGCAGCAGCGCCTCGCCATCGCGCAGGCGCTGCTCCGCCAGCCGCGCATCCTGCTTCTCGACGAGCCGTTCGGGGCGCTCGATCCGGGCATTCGCGGCGACATGCACGTCCTGATCGAACGGGTCTGGCGCGAGCACGGAATGACCATCTTCATGGTCACCCACGATATCCAGGAAGCCTTCAAGCTGGGCACGCGGCTCCTGGTGTTCGACAAGATCCGGCACGATCCGCAGTTCCCCGCCGCCTACGGCGCCACCATCACCTACGATTTGAAGCTCAGGCCGGGGGCCATGCCGGCCGACCGTCCGCCGCTGCCGGCCTTGCCAGGCACCATCAACGAGGGAGTGAGAGCATGATCGTCCACCAGCCCAACCGGCCGTCGCGAAAGGCCGGCGCGCGCGTCGACGCGCCCGAGCGGGCGCGCCGCCACCATCCGAATTTCGACGCCAAGTCGACGCGCGGCTGGAAGGCGCTGGAGGCCGAGGACAAGCTCTCCGGCGAGGGCTGGAAGCGCGAGGTCCAGTGGGCGCTCGACATGGGCCTGCCCGGCGCGGAGTCGATCACCGACAAGTCGATCTCGACCTTCGCGCGGGGCGAGCTGCCCCATTTCGCCGGCATCAACACCTTCCTCAAGGCGCCCTATGTCGAGAATGTCCGCGACGTCGGCAAGTACGACGCCGCCGTGCTCGGCATTCCCTTCGATTCCGGCACCACCTACCGGCCGGGCACACGGTTCGGGCCGCAGGGGATCCGCCGCATCTCGGCGCTCTACACCACCTACAACTACGAACTCGGTGTCGACCTGCGCGAGCAGATGACGCTCTGCGACGCGGGCGACGTGTTCACCATCCCCGGCAATCTGGAAAAGAGCTTCGACCAGATCTCCCGCGGCGTCAGCCATGTCTTCTCCTCGGGCGCGCTGCCGATCATGCTCGGCGGCGACCATTCGATCGGCTTTCCCTGCGTGCGCGGGATCGCCGAATGCACGTCCAAGCGCATCGGCATCATCCATTTCGACCGCCACATAGACATCCAGGAGAAGGATCTCGACGAGCGCATGCACACGACGCCGTGGTTCTGGGCGACCAACCTGCCGAACGTGCCGGCGGTCAATCTCGTCCAGCTCGGCATCGGTGGCTGGCAGGTGCCCCGCCCCGGCGCCGCCGAGGCGTTCCGCCGCCAGACCAACGTCCTGACCATCGAGGACATCGAGAGCTACGGGCTCGAGAAGACCGCCGAGATCGCGCTGGAGCTCGCCTGGAAGGACGCCGACGCGGTCTACGTCTCCTTCGACGTCGACTCGCTCGACTGCGGCTTCGTGCCCGGTACCGGCTGGCCCGAGCCCGGCGGCTTCCTGCCGCGCGAGGCGCTGAAGATCCTCGGCCTTGTCTGCGTCCCCGGCATCTGCGGGCTCGAGGTGGTCGAGGTCTCGCCGCCCTACGACACGTCCGACATCACGGCGCTGATGGGCGTCAGGGTCTGCGTCGAGGCGATGGGGTCGATGGTCGCCCATGGCACGATGGGCAAGCACAAGGCGATCATCGACAAGCCGGTCGTCTTCTAAGCCGGACCGAAAGGACGAAGCGATGCATCGCGATCCCGAGCATTTCCACCCCTACGACGTCTCGCGGGGCCATGTCGGCCACAACCACGCCCCGTCGACCGCCCAGTGGCAGACGCCGCATGCTCCCGACGCGCCGCCGCAGCCGTCCGAGCACCGGCACGAGGCCGATATCGACCTGGTCGAGAAGGCCTTCATCGACGCCTTTCCGAAGGTTACCGACCCGACGAGCTTCCTGCGGCTCGCCGGCATCCCCTTCACGGCAACCGCCGGCGACGGCGCGCATCTCTCGCTCCTGAGGGTGGCGCAGGAAAACGTCGTCGACATCGGGGCGCTTGCGCCGCAGCTCGGCGGGGCCGGCTTTCGCTACGATCCGTTGCCGGCGGCGATGGTCGGCCGGCGCGAGCGGCTCGCCTTCGTCTATTTCGATGGTGCCGCGGCGCGGCATCTGGGCTTCGAGGAGGCGCGCGCCCTCGCGCCAGCGACACCACAGACTGACTGAAGGCAAAGGCGTTCGGCCGCCGATCCGTGGTCAGCCGCCGTTCAGCGCGATCAGATCCTCGATCGACATCGGCTCGAGCCGGGCGGGTACGGGCTGCGGCGCGCGCACGGGAGCCTGCTGCACGGCGACCGGGCGCGGCGCGGCGGCGCGCGGCGCTTCATAGCCGAGGCTGCGCGGCGCCGGGCGCGCTATGACCCGATCCTCCGGGTTGCGGAAGGGCGGGTCGGAGAGGCGGCGGGCGTTCTTGCGCTTCTCGTAGAAGGCATTCCCGCCGGCGACGATGTGGTAGTGCATGTTGGTGTAGGGAAAGGTCATGCCGGCGGTGTGGAAGAACATCGCCTTGCGCACCCCCGGATGGCGTTCACCGCGCAGGACGCGCGTCGCCATCTTCGAGGCGAGGTCCTTGCCCTTCTCCATGGGCTTTCTCAGGACGCCCGGTGCGAACTGGTTCTTCTGGCCGACGACGCCGCAGACGGTCTTCGGGTAGAGGCCGCTCTCCAGCCGGTTCATTACGACGGTGCCCACCGCCAGCATGCCGTCCGGGCTGGACCGGTTCGACTCGAAATACATCACCCGCGTCATGCATTCGTGCGCCGTCATCGGGCGCAGCCGCGGTCCGGAGGCGCAGGCACTCAGGCCGGCCAGGACGAGCATGAGCAGCGCGTTGCGGCGAAGGGTCGTCGATCTGGTCGGAGCCATCGCAAGGTCTCGGCATCGAAACGTCTGAACGTCAGGAACCAGCAACCATGCGCAGCAAAGCTTAATCCGTGGTGCCCCCGTGCCGCAGCGCGGGGGCGATCGTCCCGGATGGTTAAGACTTGACGAAAAAGCCTTTGATCGGGGGCGCGTCAGGCCGTTTCGGAACCGCCCTTCACGGTCCGCAGCGCGCTGCTGCCGGAACTGCCGGAGCCGGTGAGCACGCTGAACGACCCGTCGGTCTCCAGAACCACGGCGGAGACCTTCTCCATGTCGGCATGCCCCTGGCTGCGGACGGCCGCCAGAATTTCCTCCTCGGTGACCCGCTCCTTGCGCAGCATCGGCCCGATGAAGCGACCGTTGTGGAAGAGCAGAGACGGCTGGGCCTTGATGATCGACTGGAACCGTTCCGAACGCACCGAGGCCATTGCCACCACGTATTGCAGTCCGCACAGCAGGGCGAAGGCAAGAAGGCCTTCCGCCAGCGCGACGCTCGACGTGAGCAGCACGGTCGCCAGCGTCGAGCCCAGCGCCACCGTGACGATCAGGTCGAATGCGTTCATCTTCGAAAGCGTTCGCTTGCCGGTCACCCGCAGCATGAATACGAGGCCCGAATAGGCGAGGATTCCGACGACGAGGACCCGCAGCAGGCCGTACCAGTTGTCGAAGAACATGCGTCAGCCCGCGCCGGCGGTCAGGCTGTCACACCGCACCCACCACTGGTCCGGCAGGGCTGCATCGCGGAGGCCTTCGAGCACGCCTTGGCCGGCCTCGGAGAAATCAATGACGCACAGCGTGCCGTTCTCGCTGCGCACCGGGGTGATCGAGAGGTTGCGGCAGCCGTCCGGCATCAGCTGACCGTCGCTGTTGAGGATCTGCTCCAGATCCTGCTGCGACTGGCAGGCGGGGAAGCTCTGCGGGCCGTTCGCCGCGGCATCCTGGGCCATGGCTGGCGTGAGCGCTGCGGTGGCAAGTGTCGCGGAGGCGAAGGCGATGGCGGCAAGGCGGATCATGGCGGTCTCCATCTCTTCTGTTGCAGCGCCTCCGCGCAGAACGTATCCGGCCGGAGGAAAGTGCTGCAGGGCGAACCGGCAGCGGCGCGCGAAGTTCCGCGATGGCTCGCGCTTTCCGGCGCCTAGGGGAAGGCATCGCGACCGCCGGAGGAGCAGCACCGCCGACCGGCATCTCCCGCCGTCCGGTGACGCCGTCCCGTCGCCCGCGAAACTTGACCGCGGCAGGCCCGGCCGCTATAGACGCGCGAAGATTATGGGCGTGGCTCGGCTGCGCCCGTTTGTGTTCGTCCTATCCGCAACGACTGACAAGAAGACGGTCCGGGCCACAGCGTTCGAGAACCGGTCTAACGAACGGAGATAAAATGTTCGCAGTCATCAAAACCGGTGGCAAGCAGTACCGCGTTGCCGCCAACGACCAGTTCACCATCGAGCGCCTGCCCGGCGAGGCCGGCGATCTCCTCACGTTCAAGGAAGTCCTGATGGTCGGCTCGACCGTCGGCGCGCCGCTTGTCGCCGGCGCTTCCGTGACCGCCGAGATCGTTGAGCAGACCCGTGGCAAGAAGGTCATTTCCTTCAAGAAGCGCCGCCGGCAGAACTCCAAGCGCACCCGCGGCCATCGCCAGGACCTGACGCTGATCCGCGTCGCCGAGATCCTGACCGACGGCCAGGCACCGACCAAGACGAAGGCCGACCGGCCGACCAAGGCGGCAGCCAAGCCGGCTGCGGCCGCCACGGAGAACGAGGCGACGGCTTCGGGCGAGACGCTGTTCACCGCTCCCGACGGCGACAAGGACAAGCTGACGAAGCTCAAGGGCATCGGCCCGGCAGCCGAGAAGCAGCTCAACGAGCAGGGCATCACTACCTTCGCCCAGCTCGCGGCGCTCAGCGACGACGACGTCGCGCGCATCGACGCGAACATGCCGTTCAGCACGGCGCAGATCGAAGACTGGCGCGGCCAGGCCCAGGAACTGGCGAAGAGCTGAGTTCCGGCCGATAACCGCGAGCCGTGACAGGCAAGGAGAACAACGATGGCACATAAGAAAGCAGGCGGCTCTTCGCGCAACGGTCGCGATTCGGAGTCCAAGCGCCTCGGCGTGAAGAAGTTCGGCGGCGAAGCCGTGATCCCGGGCAACATCCTGATCCGTCAGCGCGGCACGCGCTGGCATCCGGGCGCCAATGTCGGCATCGGCAAGGATCACACCCTCTTCGCCAAGGCAGAGGGCAACGTCGCGTTCCAGCACAAGGCGAATGGCCGTACCTACGTGGCCGTGCTGCCGAAAGCCGAAGCAGCCGAGTGACCGGAGCCTATCAGCGCCGGCGTTCCACCGACCCGGCGCTCTGAAACCTCCGACAGGATCGGATCTCAGGGCTGAAAAGGGGAGATGGAGCGCCATCTCCCCTTTTCGCATGCCGGAGGGCCGATGCGATGACGTCCGAAGAACTGGCGCCCAGCGCCTTCGTCAACGACGACAGGCGGCTGCGCACGACGCGGCTGTCCCTGCGCCGGCTGCGGCCGGACGATGCCGAGCCGATCGCCCGGCACGCGAACGATCGCGGCGTCGCGCAGATGACCGCGCGCATCCCGCACCCCTACAGGCTGGCCGATGCGCGCGCCTTCATCGCCGATCCGGGCGACGAGTTCACGCGCGGCATCGCTCTGGCTGCGGACGACCGGCTGATCGGCGTCGCCAGCCTCCGGTCGCGCCCCGACCGCACGGCCGTCGTGATCGGCTACTGGTTCGGCCGCGAGCATTGGGGCAAGGGCTACGCGACCGAGGCGGTGCAGGCGCTGGTCGACTTCGCCTTCGTTTCCTCCGACATCGACTGCGTCTGCGCCAGTTGCCGGGTGATCAACGCCGCGTCGCGGCGGGTGCTGGAGAAATGCGGCTTCCAGCTGCGCCGGACCGGCATCCTCGACACGGTGTCGGCCGGCCGCGTCTCCGTCGAGGAGTTTCACCTCGATCGCGGCACCTGGACGGCACTGAAGGCGTGGGGCGGGAAGTGATCGCGCCGTCGGCCATCCTGCGGCGGCGGGGCGCGTCCATTGCCGCCGCCGTCCTCCTCCTGGCGTTGCCGCTTGCCGGTTGCGGACAAGCGCCCGCGCCGGTCGCGGATGGATACTCGCTGGCCGGCTTCTTCGACGGCAGGTCCTACTCGGAAGGGACGGTGCGGACGGCTCTGGTCTTCGAGGAGCGGTTCACCGCCCGGTTCCGGGGCTCGGTCGACGACAACCGGATGCGCCTCGACGAGCGCTTCCGCTTCGCGGACGGCCGGCGGCTGCAGCGTTGGGAGCTGTCGCGCAGCGCGGCTGGCGTCTATACCGGCACGGTGGCGACGGAAGACGGCGAGGGCCGGCTTTCGGCGCCGGTTCCGGTGGTCGGCTGGGCGACGGCGGATGGTGCCGTCCTCACCTATCAGGGTCATGCGCCCGGCGGTGGCGACATGCTCCTCGGGTTCCGGCACGTGATGACCGAGAACGGTGACGGCACGCTCGCCAACCGCGTCACCATCTCGAAATTCGGGATCCCGATCGCCACGTCGCTCGTCACCTTCGCCAAAAGCAGGGCCGCGCTCCGGTATCGCTGAGGTCCGGACGTTCCCAATCGACACCCTTTGCGGTTATGAGAGGCGAGGCGCCGCTCACCACCGCCCGCGCAGCGAAAGAGCCACCCGATGAAGTTTCTCGATCAGGCCAAGGTCTATGTCCGCTCCGGTGACGGCGGGGCCGGCTCGGTCTCGTTCCGGCGCGAGAAGTTCATCGAGTTCGGCGGCCCGGACGGCGGCGACGGCGGCCGGGGCGGCGATGTCTACATCGAGGCGGTCGCCGGCCTGAACACGCTGATCGACTACCGCTACCAGCAGCATTTCCGGGCCAAGACCGGCGGTCACGGCATGGGCCGCAACCGCCACGGCGGCAAGGGAGGCGACGTGACGCTGAAGGTGCCGGCCGGCACCCAGGTTTTCGCCGAGGACAACGAGACGCTGATCTGCGACCTCACCACGGTGGGCGAGCGGCATCGCCTCGCCGCCGGCGGCAATGGCGGCTTCGGCAACGCCTATTTCAAGACCTCGGTGAACCAGGCGCCGCGCCGCGCCAATCCCGGCCTCGAAGGCGAGGAGCTGACGATCTGGCTGCGGCTGAAGCTGATCGCCGATGCCGGACTCGTCGGCCTACCCAATGCCGGCAAGTCCACCTTCCTGGCGACCGTGACACGGGCGCGCCCGAAGATCGCCGACTATCCGTTCACGACGCTGCACCCCGGCCTCGGCGTCGCCAAGATCGACGAGGCCGAATTCGTCATCGCCGACATTCCGGGGCTGATCGAGGGCGCGCACGAAGGCATCGGGATCGGCGACCGCTTCCTCGGCCATGTCGAGCGCACCAGCGTGCTCCTGCATCTCGTCTCGGCGACGGAGGAGGACGTCGCCGGCTCCTATGCCACGGTGCGCCGCGAGCTTGCCGCCTACGAGCACGGGCTCGCCGAGAAGCCGGAGATCGTCGCGCTCTCCAAGGTCGACACGCTGACCGAGGAGGAACGGGAGGAGAAGCTGGCGGCGCTGCGGGGCGTGTCCGGTGGGCCTGTCCTGGCGCTGTCGGCGGTGACCCGCGAAGGCATGACCGAGGCGCTCAGGGCGCTGCGCGCGGAGATCGCCGGGCTTTCGGCGGGGGACCCGCTGCCGGAGCCCGACCGCTTCGCCGCCGGATCCGACGGAGGCGGGGAGGCATGAGCGATCTTCTCGCCGGCTATCGCCGCATCGTCGTCAAGATCGGCTCGTCGCTGCTCGTGGACCCGGCCCGTGGACTGAAGCGGACCTGGCTGGAATCGCTCGGCGAGGACATCGCGCGCCTCGCCGCCGGCGGGCGGCAGATCCTCGTCGTCTCCTCCGGCGCGATCGCGCTCGGGCGGCAGATCCTTTCGATGCCCAGGGGCCCGCTGAAGCTCGAGGAGAGCCAGGCCGCGGCGGCGGTGGGGCAGATCGCGCTGTCGCGCACCTATTCGGAGATTCTCGGGCGGCACGGCATCGAGACCGGCCAGATCCTCCTGACGCTCGGCGATACCGAGCAGCGCCGCCGCTACCTCAACGCGCGGGAGACCATCAACACGCTGGTGCGCTTCGGCGCCGTGCCGGTCATCAACGAGAATGACACCGTCGCCACCTCCGAGATTCGCTACGGCGACAACGACCGGCTGGCGGCGCGGGTCGCGGCGATGATCGACGCCGATCTCCTGGTGCTGCTGTCGGATGTCGACGGGCTCTACACCGCGCCGCCGCTGCAGGATCCGAACGCTGCGCATATCCCGCTGGTCGAGGCGATCACGCCGGAGATCGAGGCGATGGCGGGTTCGGCTGGCTCCGAGCTGTCGCGCGGCGGCATGAAGACCAAGATCGACGCCGCGCGCATCGCCACCGGTGCCGGTGCCGCCATGATCATCACCGCCGGCAACCGGCTCTTCCCGCTCGGGGCGATCGAGCGCGGCGAGCGGGCGACCCTGTTCCGGCCGCTGACCAGCCCCGCGACGGCGCGCAAGCGGTGGATCGCCGGCCATCTCAACGCGACGGGCCGGCTCGTCGTCGATGCGGGGGCGGTGCGTGCGCTGCGCTCCGGCAAGAGCCTGCTGCCCGCCGGCGTCACGCATGTCGAGGGAGGCTTCCGGCGCGGCGACACGATCACCGTGGTCGATGCCGACGGCCACGAGGTGGCGCGGGGGCTCGTCGCCTACGACGCCGAGGATGCCACCCGCATCGCCGGGCTCCGCTCGGCCGAGGTCGCTACGGCGCTCGGCTACGAGGGGCGCAGCGCGATGATCCATCGCGACGATCTGGTGATGGATCCCTCGGCCGAGCAGCCGGCCGTTCTGGCCGCTTCATGAGCGCGCAGCAGGCAGGAGACACGACCATGCTCGACCGGGCAGAGACGGCGACGGACGTCGCGGCGATGATGCAGGACATGGGCCTGCGGGCGAGGGCGGCGGCGCGGCGCCTGGCGCTTGCGCCGACCGCGGCCAAGGATGCCGCTCTCGCGGCGACGGCCGAGGCCATCCTGAATGCGCGGGCCGCGATCCTCGCGGCCAACGCCGCCGACGTCGAGCAGGCGAAGGCGGCCGGCATGGCGCCGGCCATGATCGACCGGCTGACCCTCGACGACGAGCGTATAGCCGCAATGGCTGACGGCGTGCGCACGGTCGCGGCGCTGCCGGACCCCGTTGGTGCCCGCATCACCGCCTGGACGCGTCCGAACGGGCTCGAGATCGAACGGGTGCGCACGCCGCTCGGTGTCGTCGGCGTCATCTACGAGAGCCGGCCCAACGTCACCGCCGACGCGGGGTCGCTCTGCCTGAAGTCCGGCAACGCGGTCATCCTGCGCGGCGGCTCGGATTCGTCGCGCTCCTCGGCGGCGATCCACGCCGCGCTGGTCGCCGGTCTCGCGCAGGCCGGCCTGCCGGAGGATGCGATCCTGATCGTGCCCTCGACCGACCGGGCGGCGGTCGGCGAGATGCTGAAGGGGCTCGGCGGCAATCTCGACGTCATCGTGCCGCGCGGCGGCCGCTCGCTGGTGGCGCGGGTCCAGGACGAGGCGCGGGTGCCGGTCTTTGCGCATCTCGAAGGCCTTTGTCACGTCTATGTGGACCGGGCCGCCTCGCTCGAGATGGCGGTCGAGATCGTCGTCAATTCGAAGATGCGCCGGACCGGCATCTGCGGTGCCGCCGAAACGCTGCTGGTCGACCGCAAGGTCGCCAGCACGCATCTCCTGCCGATCCTGGAGGCGCTGCGCCTCGCGGGCTGCGAAATCAGGGCCACCGAAGAGGTGCGCGAGCGTTATCCGACCGCCGAGCCGGCGAGCGATGCCGATTTCGCCACCGAATATCTGGCGCCGATCATCTCGGTGGCGCTGGTGGACGGCGTCGATGGCGCCATCGCCCATATCGAGCAGCACTCGTCGCATCACACCGAGGCGATCGTCACCGACGATGCGGCGACGGCGGAAGCCTTCTTCGCGGGCATCGACTCGGCCATCCTGCTCCACAACGCCTCCACCCAGTTCGCCGATGGCGGCGAATTCGGCATGGGCGCCGAGATCGGCATCGCCACCGGCAAGATGCATGCGCGCGGGCCGGTGGGCGTCGAGCAGCTGACCAGCTTCAACTACCGCGTCCGCGGGACCGGCCAGACGCGCCCATGACCGTCGCATGACAGGTGGTGAGGAAGCGGGTGCAACCGAGAGGGCGGCACTGGCCATCCCGCATGCCGAGCACGGCATGACGATCGGCCTGTTCGGCGGCTCGTTCAATCCGCCCCATGCCGGGCACCTCCTCGTGGCGGAGATCGCCCGCCGCCGGCTCCGTCTCGACCGGATCTGGTGGCTGGTGACGCCGGGTAACCCGCTGAAGGACCACGGCCATCTGCGGCCGCTCGCCGAGAGGCTGCAGGCGGTGCGCGCTCTCGCCGATGGTCCGCGCACGGCGGTGACCGCCTTCGAGGCGGCGCACCGGATCCGCTACAGCGCCGACACGGTCGATCTGCTGCGGCTGCGGCGCCCGGGCATCCGCTTCGTCTGGATCATGGGGGCCGACAGCCTCGTCACCTTCCACCGTTGGCAGGACTGGCGCCGCATCACCGAGGCTCTCCCGATCGCGGTGGTCGACCGTCCGGGCTCGAGTCTCGCGGTTCTGTCCGCGCCGATGGCCCGGCTCCTGGCATCGTCTCGCGTGCCCGAACGCGACGCTGCCTCGCTGGCGTTCCGCGATCCCCCGGCGTGGGTGTTCCTCCACGGCCCTCGTTCGCCGGTCTCCTCGACGCTGATCCGCACCGCTTCATCGGGCACGTCTTGAAACAGACACAGAACACTGCCTACATGGGGGAAGCGGCAGACGACACTGTCCGCTAACCGCCCGAGGAAAGGGATAACGACACTGAGACCTGCGGCTGAAGCGAAGGACGTCTTCACGACCACTCCTTCCGACGCGCCCGCCGCCGACATGACGGTCGGTGGCAACGCTCTCGAACTCGTCATGACGAGTCTGGAAGACTCGAAGGGCGAGCAAATCGTCTCCATCAACATGCAAGGCAAATCGGCCCTTGCCGACCACATGGTCATCGTCTCCGGGCGATCGCACCGCCATGTGACGGCCGTGGCCGATCATCTTCTGCGCGACCTCAAGGAACACGGTTTCGGGGCGGCGAAGGTGGAAGGCCTGGCAAACGGCGACTGGGTGCTGATCGACACGGGCGACATCATCGTCCACGTGTTCCGCCCCGAGGTCCGCAGCTTCTACAACATCGAGAAGATGTGGTCCGTCGGCGACAACGGAGATTCGACGGTCCACTGACCGTCGCATCCCCGTCTGAACCAAGGCTTCGGCCGGAAAGGCGCGGCCGATGCGCATGACCATCGCGGCCGTCGGGCGGATGAAGGCCGGCCCGGAGCGCGAGCTTGCGGACCGCTACATCGACCGCCTGAAGAAGGCGGGGCCGCCGCTCGGGCTCGACTATCAGGGCCTCGCCGAGCATCCCGAATCACGGCTTGCAACCGCGCCCGAGCGCAAGCGCGACGAAGCCCAGCGTCTCGTCGCCTCGCTGCCGGAAGGCGCCGCGCGGATCGTGCTCGACGAGACCGGACGGCTGATGACCTCCGAAGCCTTCGCCGAGGCGCTCGCGCATTTCCGCGATGGTGGCCGGCGCGATCTTGGCCTCCTGATCGGCGGCCCCGACGGCCACGACGATTCGATACGCGGCAACGCCGACCTCGTCCTGTCGCTCGGACGCATGACATTTCCGCATCAGATCGCCCGTATTCTTCTGGCCGAGCAGATGTACCGGGCCGTCACCATTCTTGCCGGCCATCCCTATCACCGCTCTTGATCCGGGCGGATCGGCGGCCTTAGCTGGCGGCGGGCTCGCGCTCCTGTCACGCCGATGCGGCCCCGCATTGGTTGATCGGATGTTAACGGCCTGATTCTATCGTCGGCGGCAGTTTTTTCGTTTTTGGGTAGGATGCAATGGCATCGCGGTTGGCGCTAGGCAGGACGAGAGGGTGGAGGCTTCGCAGCCTCGCGATCGCCGTCCTGACGTCGGCGGTGCTGCTGCCGCTGCCCGGCCAGGCGGTGCCAGAAAGCGGCGAGGTCGCGACTCGCACGGAGGCGAGCATCGACCCGATGCGCGTCGGCGCCGTGGACCGCTCGCGCGCAGCGATCCTCGATCAGCAGCGCCGCAAGACCGCCGCCGATCTCGCCGCCGTGTCGCAGCGCATCGCGCTGACGGAAGAGACGATCCGGTCGCTCGATGCGGAGATCGCCTCGCTGTCCGAGGATGGCGACCGTATCCGCGCCGCGCTGATCGAGGCCGCAGAGGCCCAGAAGGTCGCCAGCCGCCAGCTCGACGCCACCGAAAGCCGGATAGACGCCCTGGCGGTCGAAGAGGGAGCGGTGAAGGCCTCGCTTCGCGAGCGACGCGGCGTCCTCGCCGAGGTGCTGGGCGCCTTGGAACGTATGGGCCGCAAGCCGCCGCCGGCGCTCCTGGTCAAGCCGCAGGACGCGCTCGGCTCGGTGCGCAGCGCAATCCTGCTCGGCGCCGTCGTTCCCGCCATCCGGAGCGAGACCGAGATCCTGCTCGCCGACCTCGACCGGCTCGCCGGCATCCGCGCCTCGATCGACGCGGAGATGACCCGTTTCGCCGCCGAACTGACGCGCTACCGCCAGGAGGAGGCGCGCCTTGCCAGGCTTTCGGCCGAGAAGCAGCGGCTGGAGGCCCAGAGCCGCGACCGCCGTGCCGCCGAATCCACGCGGAACGCCGAACTTGCTGCCGAGGCTACCGACCTCGAGGGACTGATCGCCTCGCTCGAAGCCGATCTCGAACGGGCTCGCGCGGCCGAGGAAGCGGTCCGCGTCGCCGAACGGGAGCGCCGCGAGGCCGAGCGGCAGGCGGAACTGCGTCGGCAGGAGGCCGAACAGCGGGCCGCGGAAGCCGAAGCTACCCGGCTGGCGGCGATGGAGGATGCAGCGCGGCAGCGTGCGATGGCGGAAGCCGAACGCGCGGAAGAGGTGCCCGAAAGCGAGCCGGCCGTCGCCGAAGCGCCCACCAAGCCACCGGCCATCGCCGAGGCGCCCGAGGAGCCAACGGCCGTCGCCGAAGCTCCCGGCGAGCCGGAACTTCCCGAGCGCGAGGAAGAGGTCGAGGTCGCAGCGCTGCAGCCTCCCGAGACGCCGGCCGCAGCGGCGACGCCTGACTACGATGTCGCGTCACTTCGCCGTGACCTTGCGCGGCTGGAGCCTGCCGCCCCATTTTCGACAATGAAAGGTCGATTGTCGTTACCCGTGGCAGGCAAGCTGCTGATCGGATTCGGCGATCGCGACGACATCGGCCGGCAGACCACGGGCGCGTCGTTCGCGGCTCGTCCCGGCGACGTGGTCACAGCACCGGCCGACGCGAGCGTACTCTATTCCGGGCCCTTCCGCTCCTATGGACAACTCTTGATCCTCGACGCCGGCGACGGCTATCATGTGGTGCTGGCCGGCATGGAACGCATCGATGTCGAGAGTGGGCAGTTCGTGTCGGCGGGAGAACCGGTTGCCTCGATGGGCGCCAAGCGTCTCGCCAGTGTGGCGGTAGCAGAGTTCGGGGCAAGCGAGCCCGCACTCTATGTCGAGTTTCGCAAAGACGGGAAACCGGTCGATCCGTCACCTTGGTGGATGGACGAACCCTCTGGAAGGACGAAGAATGATTCGTAAGCTCTCGATACTCTTCGCCGGCGCCCTGATGGGAGCGACGGCGATGACCGTCGTCAGTCAGAACGCCGGCGTCGCCAATGCCGCGGGATCGGACACCTACCGCCAGCTTGCGATTTTCGGAGACGTCTTCGAGCGCGTTCGTGCCCAGTATGTCGAGGAGCCGGACGACCAGAAGCTGGTCGAAACCGCGATCAACGGCATGCTCACCTCGCTCGATCCGCATTCGAGCTACATGAACGCCAAGGAAGCGGCGGACATGCGGACGGAGACCCGCGGCCAGTTCGGCGGCCTCGGCATCGAAGTCACGATGGAAGAGGAACTGGTCAAGGTCGTCTCGCCCTTCGAGGGCACGCCGGCCGACAAGGCGGGCGTCCTCGCCGGCGACCTGATCGCCGAGATCGACGGCGAGCAGGTGCGCGGCCTGACGCTCGGCGAGGCGGTCGAGAAAATGAAGGGCGACATCGGCACCAGCGTGTCGCTGACCATCATCCGCGAGGGCGCGATCCAGCCGGTCCGGCTGACCGTGACCCGCGACGAGATCAAGGTGCCGTCGGTGCGGCACACGGTCGAGAACGATGTCGGCTACATCAAGCTGCTGAAGTTCAACGAACAGACGACGGTCGGGCTCGAGGAGGCGATCGCGGACATCGAGGCGCAGGTCGGCGAGGACAAGCTGAAGGGCTACATCCTCGACATGCGCCGCAATCCGGGCGGTCTGCTCGACGAGGCGGTTTCGGTCTCCGACTCCTTCCTCGACAATGGCGAGATTGTCTCGACGCGCGGCCGCAACTCCGACGAGACAAGGCGCTACAATGCCCGGTCCGGCGACGTGATCAACGGCAAGCCGCTCGTCGTTCTGGTCAACGGCGGCTCGGCCTCGGCATCCGAGATCGTCGCCGGTGCGCTGCAGGATCAGCGCCGTGCAACCGTCGTCGGCTCGCGCTCGTTCGGCAAGGGTTCGGTCCAGACGATCATCCCGCTCGGCGCCAACGGGGCGCTGCGCCTGACGACGGCGCTCTACTACACGCCCTCCGGCCGTTCGATCCAGGGCCGCGGCATCGATCCGGACATCGCGGTCGAGCAGCCGCTGCCGGAGGAGATCCGCAAGCAGATGGGCCTTGACCCGGAGGATGACGTCGCGCGGGGCGAGTCGTCGCTGCGGGGCCACATCACCGGCACGCTCGAGACCGAGGAGGGCTCCGGCTCGCTGGACTACGTGCCGCCCGAGAAGGCCGACGACCTGCAACTGCAGTACGCGCTCGACCTCCTGCGCGGGGTGAAGACGAACGCGATGTTCCCGCCGAAGCAGGAAGCCAGCGCGGCGAACTGAGCGTCAGTCAGGCAGACAGACAAGCATGAATAAGGACGGCCCGGGCACTCGTGTCCGGGCCGTCCTGCGTTTGGGGAACGCCGATCGTGCCGCCGCTCGGGAGGCCGGAGCGTCGGCGAGCCCCGATCCAGCTTGAAACGCTAGACGAAGGCATGCGTGGCGAACTCTACCGGCCGCTCGGCCTCCATCTCGACAGCGACAGGTCTCGGCGCGCGCCCACCGCGACCGCCTTGGCCGCGTCCGGGGTCGCTGCGCTGATGCTCTGCGGCTCGCTGGCGATCGCGACCGTGGGCCAGCCCGAACGTCGCTCGGTCGACATGCTGGCGGACACCACTCCCGCGGAAACGCCGGCGGCCATGGTGGCGACGGCGCCCGCGCCGGTCACGGGCCGGCCGCTGCCGACGATCATCCGGCCGCCCGCCGATCGCGCGGATTCCGGCGCACCCGCCGGCGGCGTCGGGTTCAGGGTCGAGGAGCCGGAAAGCCTCAGGCAGCCGCCATCCATGGCGCACCTGCCCGACGAGCAGCTGATCGAGGACAGCGCGTTCGGGCCGCTGCCGATGCGCGGCGCGGATGGGCGCCGCCCCTTCGACGTCTATGCCGGCGCCACGCGCGGCGTGCCGGGAGCCCGCATCGCCATCGTCGTGGGTGGCATCGGCATCAGCCAGACCGGCAGCATGAACGCCATCCAGTCCCTGCCTGCCGGCGTGACCTTCGGATTCTCGCCCGCCGGGAACAGCCTCGACCGCTGGATGCAGGAGGCGCGTCGTGCGGGCCACGAGCTGGTGCTGCAGGTGCCGCTCGAGCCGGTGGGCTATCCGGAAGTCGACCCGGGGCCGGACACGCTGACGGTCGCCGACGCGGCGGCGAACAATTTCGATGCGCTTTATGCGACGCTTGGACGGCTGACCAACTATGTCGGTGTGATGAGCTACATGGGCGGGCGCTTCACCGGCGAGCCTGCCGCGATGGAGCCGCTGATCGCCGAACTCGGCCGCCGCGGCCTGATGTATCTCGATGATTCGTCCTCGCTGCGCTCGCTGGCGAAGGACACGACCGCCCTCCAGCGGGTGCCCTTTGCGGCGGCCAGCCTGACGGTCGACCGCACCCAGGATCCCGCCGACATCCGCCGCCAGCTCGACACGCTGGAGCAGATCGCCCGGGCGGAGGGCTCGGCCGTGGGCGTGGCGTCGGCCTTCGACATTTCCATCGCGACGATCTCGGAATGGATCAGCCAGGTGGAGGGGCGGGGCGTCGAGATCGTGCCGGTTTCCGCGCTGGCCCGAGACTTCGAGCGCCGCTGACCGCGCCGGCGCTGCCGATCTCACCCTTGCCGGATGCGCGAGACGCCCGATAACAGCCCTCGCCGGGCGTCTGGTCCGGCCTGCCGGTCCGCACGTTGCCGGGCCTGCCGAGAGCGCCACGGGACAAGCCAGCATGAAGCCGATCGAGTACGAGAACCTGCCCTATCGCCGCTGCGTCGGCATCATGGTGCTCAACGCCAGCGGCGAGGTCTGGATGGGGCGCCGGAAGATCGAGGACAAGGGCGAGATGACCGGCGCCACGCAGCTCTGGCAGATGCCGCAGGGCGGCATCGACGAGGACGAGGATCCGCTCGTCGCGGCGCGCCGGGAGCTCTATGAGGAGACCGGGATCAGGTCCGTCACGTTGCTAGCCGAGGCGCCGGACTGGATCCGCTACGACCTGCCGCCGGAACTCGTCGGCGTGGCGCTGAAGGGCCGCTATTGCGGCCAGGAACAGCGCTGGTTCGCCTTCCGCTTCGACGGCGAGGAGAGCGAGATCGCGATCGCGCCGCCACCGGACGGCCATGCCGCCGAATTCGACGACTGGGCCTGGAAGCCGATGGACGAACTCGTCGAGCTGATCGTGCCGTTCAAGCGCAAGGTCTACGAGGAGGTGATCGCCGCCTTCCGGCACCTCGGCGCCTGAGCCCGGACCTGAAAGGCGCGGAAAGCGAGAAACGAAAAAGCCGGACGCGAACGCCCGGCTTCCGGAATGTGGCAAGGGGACTGCTCTCAGCGGAGCGACCGTCAGGCGGGCAGGATCGCACCCTGCAGCGTGGTCAACTGGCCGAGATATTCCTCGGCCTTGTTGCGCCCGTGCGGCTCGGCCGCCTCGAGATCCTCGCGGGCCTCCTGGATCCGGCGCTCCAGATCGTCGCGGTTGATCTCGTCGACGTGGGTCGCCGATTCGGCCAGCAGCGTACAGCTTTCCGGCAGGATGTCGGCGAAGCCACCGAACACGACGTAACGGTCGGTCTTGCCGTCCGCCCGGGCGATGGTGACGACACCCGGCTTCACCGTGGTCATGACGGGTGCGTGGTTGCCCATCACCGTCATCTCGCCTTCGGTCGCCGGGATGACGACGGTTTCCACCTGCTCGGAGATGAGCAGGCGTTCCGGCGATACCAGCTCGAACTTGAAGGATTGTGCCATGCGCTTTGCACGGACGGGGACGCGGCTCGGCAGGGCTCGCCCCGCCTGTTATCCTGTCCCCTGTCCGTTCTCCCTGTTCGATGAACCAGTAATGCCTCAGGCCGCTTCGGCGGCCAGGCGCTGTGCCTTCTCGACGGCCATCTCGATGGAGCCAACCATGTAGAAGGCCGCTTCCGGAAGATGGTCGTACTCGCCGTTGACCAGGCCCTTGAAGGACTTGATCGTGTCCTCGAGCGGCACCAGCTGGCCCGGCGCGCCGGTGAACACCTCGGCGACGAAGAACGGCTGCGATAGGAAGCGCTCGATCTTGCGGGCGCGCGCGACCGTGAGCTTGTCCTCTTCCGACAGCTCGTCCATGCCGAGAATGGCGATGATGTCCTGCAGCGACTTGTACTTCTGCAGCACGACCTGCACCTGGCGGGCCACCTCGTAGTGCTCCTCGCCGATCAGCATCGGCGACAGCATGCGCGACGTGGAGTCGAGCGGGTCCACGGCCGGGTAGATGCCCTTCTCCGAGATCGCGCGGTTCAGAACCGTCGTCGCGTCCAGATGGGCGAAGGACGTCGCCGGCGCCGGATCGGTCAGGTCGTCGGCAGGCACGTAGATCGCCTGCACCGAGGTGATCGAGCCCTTGTTGGTGGTGGTGATGCGCTCCTGCATCGCGCCCATGTCGGTGGCGAGCGTCGGCTGGTAGCCCACCGCCGAGGGAATGCGGCCGAGCAGTGCCGACACTTCCGAGCCGGCCTGGGTGAAGCGGAAGATGTTGTCGACGAAGAACAGGACGTCCTGGCCCTGGTCGCGGAAATGCTCCGCGATGGTCAGGCCGGTCAGCGCGACGCGGGCGCGGGCGCCGGGGGGCTCGTTCATCTGGCCGTAGACGAGCGCGGCCTTGGAGCCCTCGGCCGAGCCGTTGTTCTCGTGCGGGTCCTTGTTCACGCCGGACTCGATCATCTCGTGATAGAGATCGTTGCCCTCGCGGGTGCGTTCGCCGACGCCGGCGAACACCGAGTAGCCGCCATGCGCCTTCGCGACGTTGTTGATCAGTTCCTGGATCAGCACCGTCTTGCCGACACCGGCGCCGCCGAACAGGCCGATCTTGCCGCCGCGGGCGTAGGGGGCGAGCAGGTCGATGACCTTGATCCCGGTGACCAGGATCTGCGATTCCGGCGACTGGTCGATATAGGCCGGGGCGGGCTGGTGGATGCCGCGCTTCGACTCGTACTGGATCGGTCCGACCTCGTCGATCGGCTCGCCGATGACGTTCATGATTCGGCCGAGCGTGCCGTCGCCGACCGGGACCTGGATCGGGCTGCCGGTATCGGCGACCGGCTGGCCGCGGACGAGACCCTCGGTCAGGTCCATGGCGATGGTGCGGACCGTGTTCTCGCCGAGGTGCTGGGCGACCTCGAGAACCAGGCGCGTGCCGTTGTTGTCGCACTCGAGCGCGTTCAGAATCGCCGGCAGCGGGCCATCGAAGTGGACGTCGACGACGGCGCCGATGACCTGAGCGACGCGGCCGGTCGCGCCGGCAGTGTTTACGTTGTCAGCCATCAAGGCCTCCTCTCAGATGCTCTAGAGCGCTTCGGCGCCCGAAATGATTTCGACCAGTTCCGTCGTGATCTGCGCCTGCCGCTGGCGGTTGTACGAGATCGACAGCTTCTCGATCATGTCGCCGGCATTGCGGGTCGCGTTGTCCATCGCGCTCATGCGCGCGCCCTGCTCGGACGCGGCGTTCTCGAGCAGCGCGTGCAGGACCTGGACCTTCAGATTGCGCGGGATCAGATCCTCGATGATCGCCTCCGGCTCCGGCTCGTACTCGTAGACGGTCGAGTCCTGCCCTGCCACAGCGTCATCGTCGGGAAGCGCTGCCGGGATGATCTGCTGGCGCGTCGGAATCTGCGTCACGACGTTCTGGAACTCGGAGTAGAAGATCGAGCAGACGTCGAACTCGCCCTTCTCGAACAGGTCCATGATGGTCTGTCCGATCGCGTCGGCATGAACGAACCCGACCCGCTTCGCGTCGCGAAGGTCGGTGCGCTCCACGACCTTCGACGCGAGGTCCCGGCGCATGATGTCCCAGCCCTTCTTGCCGACGACCATGAACTTGACCGTCTTGCCCTCCGACTCCAGCTTGCGCTGGTGGACCCGGGCGAGCTTGACGATCGAGGCGTTGAAGGCGCCCGCAAGGCCGCGCTCGGCGGTGAACACGACGAGAAGATGCACCTCGTCCTTGCCGGTTCCGACCATCAGCGGCGGCCCGTCGCCTTCCATCGCGCCGGAGATGTTGGCGAGAACCGCCGCCATCCGCTCGGCGTAGGGGCGAGCCGCCTGCGCGGCCTCCTCGGCACGGCGCAGCTTCGCCGCCGCGACCATCTGCATGGCCTTGGTGATCTTCTGCGTGGATTTGACCGACGCGATGCGGTTCCGCAGATCCTTCAGTGATGCCATGGCGTGGCGCTGTCTCCCGCTCTGTCAGCCCTGCCCGATGGGCAGGGCGCGTGCGCGTTCCGGTTGGCTCAGGCGAAGTTCTTGGCGTAGGAATCGATCGCCGCGCGAAGCTTCTCGCGGATCTCTTCCGACAGCGCCTTCTCGCGGGCGATCGTGTCGAGCAGTTCCTTGTGCTCGGAACGCATCGAGGCGAGCAGACCCTCTTCGAAGTCCCCGACCTGATCGACGCGGAGCTTGTCGAGATAGCCCTGGGTGCCGGCGAAGATGACGACAACCTGCTCCTCGGTCTTCAGCGGCGAGAACTGAGGCTGCTTCAGGAGCTCCGTCAGGCGCGCGCCACGATTGAGCAGGCGCTGGGTGGCCGCGTCCAGATCCGAGCCGAACTGCGCGAAGGCAGCCATCTCGCGATACTGGGCGAGCTCGCCCTTGATCGAGCCGGCGACCTGCTTCATCGCCTTGGTCTGGGCCGACGAACCGACGCGGCTGACCGAGAGACCGACGTTCACCGCAGGACGGATGCCCTGGTAGAACAGCGTCGTCTCAAGGAAGATCTGGCCGTCGGTGATCGAGATCACGTTGGTCGGAATGTAGGCCGAGACGTCGCCCGCCTGGGTCTCGATGACCGGCAGCGCCGTCAGCGAGCCGGCACCATGATCGTCGCCCATCTTGGCGGCGCGCTCGAGAAGCCGCGAGTGCAGGTAGAACACGTCGCCCGGATAGGCTTCGCGGCCGGGCGGGCGGCGCAGCAGCAGCGACATCTGGCGATAGGAGACAGCCTGCTTCGACAGATCGTCGTAGGCGATCACGGCATGCATGCCGTTGTCGCGGAAATACTCGCCCATGGCACAGCCGGTGAAGGGCGCGATGTACTGCATCGGCGCGGGGTCCGAGGCGGTCGCGGCGACGACGATGGAATACTCCATCGCGCCGCGCTCCTCGAGGGTGCGCACGAACTGGGCGACGGTGGAGCGCTTCTGCCCGACTGCGACGTAGATGCAGTAGAGCTTGTCGTTCTCGCGGTTCTCGTCGTGCGCCGGCTTCTGGTTGAGGAACGTATCCAGAAGGATGGCGGTCTTGCCGGTCTGGCGATCGCCGATGACCAGCTCGCGCTGGCCGCGGCCGATCGGGATCAGCGCGTCGATGGCCTTGAGGCCCGTCGACATCGGCTCGTGCACGGATTTGCGCGGGATGATGCCCGGTGCCTTGACGTCGACGCGGCGGCGCTCGGTCGATTCGATCGGGCCCTTGCCGTCGATCGGATTGCCGAGACCGTCGACGACGCGCCCGAGCAGCCCCTTGCCGACCGGCACTTCCACGATGGCGCCGGTACGCTTGACCGTGTCGCCTTCCTTGATGTCCTGGTCGGAGCCGAAGATCACGACGCCGACATTGTCGGATTCGAGATTGAGGGCCATGCCCTGGATGCCGCCCGGGAACTCGACCATCTCGCCGGCCTGGCAGTTGTCGAGCCCGTAGACGCGCGCGATACCGTCACCGACCGACAGAACCTGCCCGACCTCGGAGACTTCCGCCTCCGAGCCGAAGTTCTTGATCTGGTTCTTGAGGATTGCGGAAATCTCCGCGGCGCGGATGTCCATCAGCCGACCTCTTTCAGTGCAAGCTTGAGCGAATTGAGTTTGGTGCGAAGCGAGGTGTCGATCTGCCGGGAGCCGATCCGCACGATCAGGCCGCCCAGGATCGAGGCATCGACGCTTTCGCGCATGGTGACTGTCTTGCCGGCGTAGGAGCCGATCACTTCCGCCAGTTCCCGGCGCTGCGCCTCGTTGAGCGGATGCGCGCTGGTGATCTCCGCCTCGATCTCGCCGCGGTGCTCGGCAGCCATCCGGCCGAAGGCGCGGACGATGCCGGGCAGCACGAACAGGCGCCGGTTGGCGGCAATGACGCGCAGGAAATTGCCCGTCAGTTCGCTCGGCCCCACTTCCCGCACGACCGCGTCGATCGCCTGCAGCTGCTCGTCGGAGGAGAATGCCGGGCTCTCGACCAGAAGCCGGAAGTCGGCGCTCTCGTCGATCAGGCGCTGGAAGGCGCGAAGCTCGGATTCGACGGTGTCGACCGCGCCGTCATCGCGGGCGAGTTCGAAGAGGGACTGGGCGTAGCGGTCTGCGACTCCCGAAACGGGAGAGGATGATTGTGCCACGGACGACCGTTCTTTTTCGCGTTCGTTCAAGTCTTGTGTCGGGTCTGCGAAGCGCGACCGCCCCAAATCCTTGAAACCGTTTGAAGAAATGCCGGAAGATGGGCAGCGGGGCCACCAAGGTCCTTCCGAAGACAGCGACCCTCTAGCATAGGGGTTTCCCGCCGACAACACGCTTCGCGGTCAGCCGGCGAGCGGATTTGCACCGCTTGGCCCGTTCGGTGAGGAACGGGCCCTGGTTCAGCTGCCGACGAGGCCGAAGACCGGCGCCAGCGCCATCAGGGCCAGCAGCAGGTTCAACGCGAGAAACAACCAGTTGGTGAGCGTTGCGCCGCGGTCCGAGAGGATCGAGACGAGGCGGCCGAATCCGGTGAACAGCCAGCCTGCCCCGAGCGCCATCTGGACGAAGGGCTGGTCGTAGAAGGCGGCCGAGACGAGGCCGACACCCAGCCAGAAGCCGGCGATCGTCGCGCGTGATTCTCCCACCGCCTCCGGATGGCCGTCCGCCGTCGTCAGGCGCAGCGCCCGGAGCGTCAGGCGGGGGGCGAACAGGGCGACGAGCCCGAACAGCATGGTCAGGCATGCCGCGGCGAAGGGCAGCATGTCGGCTTGGGTCTGCGGCAGCGGGATGTTCATCGGGTTTCCATCGGGATCGCGGAGATGATGCGGGGGTGATCCGCGGCGCTTATAGGCGCGGCCCGCCGCCCGAGAAAGCCTCGCGCGTCAGGCCCGCAGCCCGTTCACCCAGATCCAGGCGGGTGCGAGGACGGAGCCGACCAGGGGGATCAGCAGCGCCCCGGCGAGGAGGCCGGCAATGCCCGATCCGGCTGCGGTGACGAGCCAGTGGGTGAAGCCGGCGGCCGCCGGGACGGCGTGAGCGGCGGCTTCGGCCACGATCTCGATCTCGTGCGCCGGAAAATGCACCCCGTAATGCTCCAGCCCGTGGACGAGGATGCCGCCGCCGACCCAGATCATCGCGGCGGTGCCGACGATGGTGAGGATCTTGAGAAACACCGGCATGCCAACGACGAGCCCGCGACCGATGCCCCGCACGAGGCTGCCGAAGCCGTTTTCCGTGCCGTTCGCCGCCATGGCCACGCCGGCATCGTCGGCCTTCACGATCAGCGCGACTGCGCCGTAGACCGCGACGGTCACGCCGATTCCGACCAGAGCGAGGACGATCGCCCTGGTCCAGATCGTGCCGCCGTCCGGCAGTCCAGCCAGGGTGATCGCCATGATCTCGGCCGAGAGGATGAAATCGGTCTTGATCGCGCTCGCCACCCGCCGGTCCTCCTGGACCTCGAGGCTGGTCGCTGCCGCGGCGTCGACCTTCTCCTCGTGCGCGTGTGCCTGGTGCGGGAACAGCTTCTCGTAGACCTTCTCGGCGCCCTCGTAGGACAGGTAGAGGCCGCCGAGCATCAGCAGCGGGGTGATCGTCCACGGCGCGACATAGCTGAGGAGCAGCGCACCGGGCAGCAGGAAGATCAGCTTGTTGCGCAGCGAGCCGACAGCGATCTTGCCGACGATCGGCAGCTCCCGCTCGGCGGCAAAGCCGGTCACGTAGCGGGGCGTGACCGCCGCGTCGTCGATGACGACGCCGGCCGCCTTCGTGCCCGCCTTGGTGGCCTGTGCGGCGATGTCATCGAGGGATGCCGCGCCCATCTTCGCAAGGGCGGCGACGTCGTCGAGAAGGGCGAGCAGGCCGACGCTCATCGTGCCAAGCCCCGCCCGAATCCGCCTGAGGCGGTGAGATCGATCATGCTGTCATCCGTCCCCATGCTGAGCGATCCGTCTTTCGTGACGGCCCGCTGCCCGACGCGCACCCGAGGATCGCTTCGCAGCGGAGCAGAAGCGACGGGAGGCCCGGTTAGTTCCGGCACTCGCCGGCGATCGCGACGGTTTCCCGCTTGTCGCTCCAGAACACGGTCATCGAGCCGAAATAGCGGGCGTCCTCGCCGATACCGCGCGCTTCACGCAGATTGACGTTGACGTTGATGCGCGGCTCTCCGGCCGAGCGCCAGACGGTCACGACGCTGCCGTCCTTGTCGGCTGCGGTCTTGCCCTTCTCCAGCTCCCTTACGAGGCCGTTGGCCATCACATAGCCACGCTCCAGCCCGGTTGCGGCGGAACTGACCGTTTCGGCCATGGTCACGAAGACCAGCGGCCAGGGTTCGGCGACGACGGCGGAATCCTTGTCGGCAGTCGCATCGACGAAGTTGCAGCGGCTGGCGATCGGATGCCAGTGAAGCAGGCCGAGGGTGAGGCCGAGAGGCGTGCGCGGCGCGGCGTTGCCCTGATCCTGTCCGGGCGGCGGCGTGACGAAGGGGGAGTTCTCCACCGCGATGCCGGAGTTCGGTTGCTGCGCTGCCGCGCCCCCGGCCATGCCGAGCGCGAGCACTGCCGCGAGCGTCAGTTTCAACCCTTCCCCGAGCCTCGCCATCCTCGTCTCCTCGCGCGGTCTCCTGCCGCGAGGATTTGTCACAGAAAGCTCTGCGGGTCCACGTCGATCTGCATCTGTACCGAGCCGCGCGGCCGCGGGGCGGCAGCGACCATCGCCCGCAGGAAACCCTGCACCGGCGCGCGGGTGGGCGAATGCACCAGAAGCCGGAAGCGATGCCGGCCGCGCAGCACCGCGAGCGGCGCCTCGGCCGGGCCGAGAACCTCGATGGCGGCGTCGTCGGGCGCCGCGCCCCGCAGCAGCCGGGCGAATTCTTCCGCTTCGCGGCGCGTATTGGCCGAGACGATGACGCTGGCGAGGCGTCCGAAGGGTGGCAGGCCGGCGCGCTCGCGCTCGGCAATCTCGCGCTGGTAGAATCGCGCTGCGTCGCCCGATGCAATCGCCTGCATGACCGGATGCTCGGGCTGCCAGGTCTGGATCATGCCGCGGCTCTTGCGGCCGCCGCTTCGCCCGGCCCGGCCGGTCACCTGATGCAGGAGCTGGAACGTGCGCTCGGCAGCGCGTGGATCGCCGTTGGCCAGGCCGAGATCGGCATCGACCGCTCCCACCAGAGTCATCAGCGGGAAATGATGCCCCTTGGCGACGAGCTGGGTGCCGATGACGATGTCGGCCTCGCCCTCGGCGATGGCGTCCAGTTCGCGCCGGAGCCGGCGGGCGCCTCCCGGAAGGTCGGATGACAAAAGAATGGTGCGCGCTTCGGGGAAGGTCGCCAGCATCTCCTCCGCGATGCGCTCGACGCCCGGACCGCAGGCGACGAGATGGTCGAGCGTGCCGCATTCGGGGCACGCTTCCGGCCGCGGCACCGAAAACCCGCAGTGATGGCACTGCAACTGACCGCGCAGCCGGTGGTCGACCAGCCATGTCGAGCAGTCGGGGCACTGGAAGCGGTGGCCGCAGACCCGGCAGAGCGTCAGCGGCGCATAGCCGCGGCGGTTGAGGAACAGCAGGGCCTGCTCGCCCCGCGCCACCGTCTCGCCGATTGCCGCGGAGAGGACGGGCGAGACGAAGCGGCCGCGCGCCGGCGGGGCAATCCGCATGTCGATCAGGGACAGGTCGGGCAGGGCCGCCTCGGCGAAGCGCCCGGCGAGCCGGACATGGCCGTAGCGGCCGGAAGCGGCGTTGACGCGGCTTTCCACGGAGGGCGTCGCCGAGGCGAGGATTACCGGGAAGTCGCCGAGCGAGCCGCGCACCACCGCCATGTCGCGCGCATGGTAGAAGATCCGATCCTCCTGCTTGTAGGCGGGATCGTGCTCCTCGTCGACGACGATCAGGCCGAGATCCTCGAACGGCAGGAACAGCGCGGAGCGCGCGCCGGCGACGATGCGCACCCGGCCTTCGGCGACCTGGCGCCAGATCTGCTCGCGCCGGCGCGGCGCGACGTCCGAATGCCATTCGGCGGGCGGCGCGCCGAAGCGGGCATGGAAGCGGTCGATGAAGCTCTGCGTGAGGGCGATCTCGGGCAACAGGATCAACACCTGCCGGCCCTTGTCGAGCGCTGCGGCGACCGCCTCGAAATAGACTTCGGTCTTGCCCGAACCGGTGACGCCCTCGAGCAGGGTGGTCGAGAAGCCGTCGGCTCTGGCGACGAGCGCCTTCGCGGCTGCGGCCTGGTCGGGGCTCAGCGCGGCCCGCCCGTAGGCCGTGTCCGGCGCGGCCACGGCGGGCGGCGGCGTCAGGCGCAGGCTCCGGAAGACGCCCTGCTTCAACAATCCGTCGACGACCGAGGGCGTCACGCCCGCGGCATGGGCGAGGCCGGACCGCGTCCATGCCGGCGTCTCCGCGGCCGCCGCCATCACCCGCCGACGCGCATCGGTCAGTCGTTCCGGCGCCGTGCCCGTCGCCTCGATCCCCTCGATCAGCGGTTCCGGGTCGAAGGCGGCGGGCGCTCGCAGCGCCATCCGCACGACGAGGCCCGGCGGCGAGAGCGTGTAGTCCGCGACCCAGTCGACGAAGCGTCGCATCGTCCCGTCGAGCGGCGGGCAGTCGAAGACCTTGGTGATCGCGCGCAGTTTCTTCGGATCGACCGTGTCTGTGTCGCCGTCCCAGACCACGCCTGCGACCTGGCGGGGACCGAGCGGCACCTGCACGATCGAGCCCGGCACCACCGCCATTCCTTCGGGAACGGCATAGGAATACGGCCGCTCCGCCGGCAACGGCACGAGCACCGGGACGGTCCGGATGCTGAAGAGCTGGTCGACAGGATGCAAGGCGGTCCCAGGGGCTGGCGTGCCGGCAAGGATGCGGCGATTCGGTGCGAGCGGATTGTCCCCCAAGTGTAGGGATTGGCAGCCGTCTCGGAAACATCGACGGCGCGTCGCCCGGTTGGCGTATGGCGCCGCGACGGCAAAGGCTGGTAAGGACGCGTCACATCCGCCATTCGAACTTTCGCGAGGCAAGCCATGAAATTCTTCGTCGACACTGCCGACATCGCCGAGATCCGGGAACTTCAGGACGCGGGCCTGATCGACGGCGTCACCACCAACCCGTCGCTGATCACCAAGGCCGGCCGCCCGATGCGGGACATCGTCGCGGAGATCTGCGAGGTGACGGATGGTCCCGTCTCCGCCGAGGTGACGGCGCTCGAGGCCGACGAAATGGTCCGGGAGGGCCGCATCCTCGCCGAGATCGCAGACAATGTCTGCATCAAGGTGCCGCTGACGCTGGCCGGCCTCAAGGCGTGCAAGGAGCTCACCGGCGAGGGCCACATGGTCAATGTGACGCTGTGCTTTTCGCCCGTCCAGGCGCTGCTGGCCGCCAAGGCCGGTGCGACCTTCATCTCGCCCTTCATCGGGCGGCTGGACGACATCAATCTGGACGGCATGGAACTGATCGCCGACATCAGGCGGATCTACGACAATTACGGCTTCGACACCGAGATCCTCGCGGCCTCCATCCGCACGCTCAACCACGTCCGCGAAGCGGCGCTGATCGGTGCCGATGTCGCGACCGTACCGCCGGCAACGCTCAAGGCCCTGGTCAAGCATCCGCTGACCGACAAGGGCCTGGAGACCTTCCTGGCCGACTGGAAGAAGAGCGGCCAGACGATCGGCTGAACCGGATCGCAAACATGGAAAAGGCGGCCGAAGCCGCCTTTTCCATCATGTTCCAAGGCCGCGCTCAGCCCTGAAAATGGCTCTCCATGAAGTAGATCGACTTGTCGAGGCCGCGGCCGATGCCGGTCAGAAGGTCTTCGGTCAGGGGATCGCCTGCTTCCGAAGCCTCCTCGATGCCCTTCTCCACCGCCGCGCTCCACTTGGCGTAGCTCTCGGTCAGGCGGCGCAGATGATCCTCCGACTTCACGAGGTCGAGCGGATAGGCGTCCAGAAGGGAATTCTGCACCGAGGCCTGCACGGTGCCGTGGGCCTGGCCGCCGATCGCTGTCAGCCGCTCGGCGATATCGTCCACATAGCCCTCCGTCAGGTCATGCAACTCGTCGAACAGCTCGTGAATCGCGATGAAGTTCATGCCCTTGACGTTCCAGTGGGCCTGCTTGGTCTGGTAGGTGATGTCGATCGCCGTGCCGAGATGGGCCTGCAGCAGTTCCACCATGGCACCGCGGATGTTCTCCGAGATCGGGTTCATGGTCGAATGCATCTGGGTCTTGGTGCTCTTGGGGGACTTGTCCTTGGCCACAAGCGTCTCCTTCGGGATATGAACTGGGCGCGCCGCCGCAACGGCAGCACGAGTGAATCTCATACGCCGATAATCGCAGCGGGAACGCACGGTTCCATCTGCGACCATTTCTCCCGCACGCGGCCCGCCGGCTACGCCGGGGCTCGTTCTGCGTCTGGAAGGGGGCCGCCGCGCCTCAGCCGACGGCGCCCTTGATGCCCTGATAGGCCCTCTCGCCCCAGACTTCCTTGACCCGCGCGTTGCGACCGCAGGAGAAGCGGTAATACTTATAGCGCAGCGGGTTCTTCTGGTAGTAATCCTGGTGGTAGTCCTCCGCCGGCCAGAAGGTCGGCGCCGTGGCGATGGGCGTGACCACCTGCGGCAGTTCCTGCGCCACCTGTGCCTTGGAGGCCTTGGCCGCCTGCAGCTGCGCGGCGTCGGTGGCGAAGATCGCGGTCGTATAGGCATGGCCGCGGTCGCAGAACTGGCCGCCGGAATCGGTCGGATCGACCGAGTGCCAGAACACCTCGAGCAGCTGTTCGTAGCTGACCCGCGCCGGGTCGTAGGTGATCTTCACCGCTTCCACGTGACCGGGATGGTTCTCGTAGGTCGGGTTGGCGTTCTCGCCGCCGATATAGCCGGAAATGGTCGAGGTGACGCCGGCAAGGTGGTCGAAATCGCTCTCGACGCACCAGAAGCAGCCGCCGGCGAAGATCGCCGTTTCCGTGCCTCGGGCGGCAACGCCCGCAGGGGCGAGGCCGCCGGCCATCGCCAGGCCTGCCGCGCCGAACAGCCCCAGCCAGTTCCGACCCTTTCGCTTCGTCATGTCCGCGCTCCTTGCCTGTCCGTCGGCGAATGTCTTCGTCGCCCATAGCTGTCGCGGCACTGGCCGCGGCTCAAGACAAGCTTCGGTGAGCGCGCCCGAAATGTTTCGGGCGCGCGCTCAAAGCGGCGTGATCAGCCGCCGTCGGCGGTGAACCCGGCAGCCTCGATCCCGGCGATGGCGCAGAGCTCGTCATTGTCGGAGGTGTCGCCGGTGATGCCGACGGCGCCGAGAATGACGTTGCCCGGGCCCTTGACGAGAACGCCGCCCGGAACCGGCACGAGCACGCCGTGGGCGAGCGCGTTCATCGACTGGATGAAATAGGGCTGCTCCTCGGCGCGCTTCCAGATCGCCCGCGAGCCGATGCCGAGGGCGATGGCGCCGTTCGCCTTGCCCATGGCGATCTCGGGGCGCATGCGCGAGGCGCCGTCCGAGCGCTCCAGCGCGACGAGGGCGCCGCCGGCGTCGAGCACGGCGACGGTCAGCGGCTTGCAGCCATGGGCAGCGCCGGTCTTCAGCGCCTCGGCGATGATGATGCGAGCCTTGTCGAGTGTCAGCATGGGTTCTCCTCCGTCGATCTGGCGGTGGTTGATAGCATGCCGGGCCGGCAAGTCACCCCGCGATCAGGCGAAGCGCCGGGCCGCGTCGATGGAAAGGCCCAGCCCGACGGAGCCGAAGGCGTCGGAGCGGGCGATGCGGGCGCCGGGGAACCGCCCGACGGCGGCGGCCGCCACGGCCGGCACCTGTGCGCCGCCGCCGGTGAGGATCACGGTCTCGATCGCCGCCGCGTTTGCCCCCGCCTCGGCCAAAGCCGCGTCGATGGCGGCCTCGATGCGGCCGACGAGCTCGCCGGTCGCCGCGTCGAAGCGCTGCCGCGACGCCGGCGCGGCGAGGCTGAGTCCTGCCTCCTCCAGCCGGATCAGAGTCTCCTCCTCGGCGCTCAGCGCGATCTTCGCGGCTTCGACGGCGCCGGCGAGGCGGTGGCCGGAGCGATGCGAGAGAAGGTGCTCGAAGCGCGCGAGCTTCTTGGGCTCCGCCGCCTCCTTCTTCAGCTGCGCCACGTCGCGCAGGATCTTCGGCGTGTAGAGCGTGTTGATGCGGTGCCAGGTCGCCATGTCGTTGAAGTACCAGACCGGCAGGCGGCGCTTGCCGTCGGCGGTCTCAGACCCCAGGCCGAAATGCGGCATCATCTCCGCGATCGACAGCAGCCGGTCGAAATCCGTGCCGCCGACATGGACGCCGGTCGATGCCAGGATGTCGCTGCGCCGGTCGCTGGCCCTGGCGCGCTCCGGCGACAGCCGCACGACCGAGAAGTCCGAGGTGCCGCCGCCGATGTCGACGACCAGCGCCAGCTGCTCCTCGCTCACCTGACGCTCGAACCAGAGGGCGGCGGCGACGGGCTCGAACTGGAACTCGATGTGCCGGAAGCCCTCCGCCCGCGCCGCGGCCTCGAGCTGGTCCTGCGCCTGCCGGTCGGCCGCTTCGTCCTCGTCGACGAAATGCACCGGCCGGCCGAGCACGATTTGATCGGCGACGACGCCGCCGTCGGCCGCCGCCTCCGCCTCCAGCCGGTCGCGCAGATGCCGCAGGAAATGGCCGATCAGCGCCTCGAAGCCGAGGCGCTGGCGACCGATCGCGGTCTTCTCCTGCATCAGCGAGGTGCCGAGGATCGACTTCAACGCTCGCATGAAGCGGCCCTCGGCGCCGTCGACATATTCGAAGATGGCGGCGCGGCCGAAATAGGTCCGGCCGTCATCGAGGCTGTAGAACAAAGCCGAGGGAATGGTGACGTCGCCCCCCTCCAGCGCCACGAGGCGCGGCGCGGCTTGCCTTCCGGCCAGCGCGAGGGTGGAATTGGTCGTGCCGAAATCGAGCCCGGGATAGAGCTTCATGAAAACCTCGCGGCGGGAACAGCAACGGCGTCGCCGCGCCGGGGCAGGCGGGCAGGGTGCAGCCGAAGGGTGAGCGGCGGCCCGTATAGCCGAGCGGGCCGCCGATGGAAAGCCGCGCGTCCCCTCTCGAACGGCGGTGAGAATCGTGCGACAGGCGCGGCCAGGGCGCTGCACAACGACCAAAAGGACCATCCATGACCGACATCATCTTCCGCACCGGCGAGGCGACGGTGCTCGCGGCCGAGGGCCAGGCGACGGACGCCATGCCCGAGGTGCTGATCGGCGCCGTCACCGGGCCGGTCGGGCACGCGTTTGCCTCGATGCTCGGCCAGACCGTCGGCCACACCCGCATGT